>OMIE01000155.1 GCA_900299025.1 Burkholderiaceae bacterium | reverse complement strand
TGGGAAATCATTTCGAGAAGGATAAAGCCAAGACCCCCACTTCGATACCCAGCTTGGATGGCCGGGATGTTTTTGATGATTCGTTCAGAAGCCTATAAGGGCGTGGGTGGGTTTGATGAACGTTTTCATTTGTATTGCGAAGATTTTGATCTTTGCGCACGCGTAAGGTTACTTGGATGGCCTATCGGCTTAAGTGATGAGGCACGCGTTGTCCACGATGCTCGACGTGCGAGCCATGATTCTCCTAGACATTTGTTCTGGCATGTCTGTAGCCTGTTCATGATGTGGGGCTCACGTAGCTGGTGGCGTTATCGACGATTGTTAAAAAAAGAGGTTCCGAACAGGGTCGATCCACTTAAAAGAACAACGATGGTTCAAGTCCGTGATACTTCTGGGTTAGAACCTATCGCTTCATCCATCACTGATGATGCGAAAGCCCAAACTTCAAGCGAGACAAGCCTCACGCATCATTGACTAAAGCTTCAGGTTGGATTGGTGAGATATGGCGTCCTTCGGACGCGCCCTAGCATAGTCTGGTCTGATCTGGCGTCCCTGCGTGAGTTGAGGCATCGACCTAATTGTTCGACAATTCACTGATGCAACAATCAAACGCCTGGGCCATTGGCGACATTCAAGGTTGTTTTGATGAGTTCATCGAACTCGTCGAACGCATCGACAGACACGCTCATGAGCATGGCTATAGCGAAAGCCCAAAGCTTTGGCTGGTTGGCGATTTAGTCAACCGCGGACCCAAATCGCTACAGACATTAGAGTGGATCATGCACAACGAAGATCGTTGTCGCATCGTTTTGGGCAATCATGACCTTAATTTTCTGGCAGTGGCTGCTGGTGTTCGGAAAAGCAAAGCAGACGACACCCTCGCTGACTTATTGCAATCGCCCCATCGCAAGCGCTTTGTGAGTTGGATTCGTCATCAACAACTCGCTCATTTTGAAGACGATGTCCTGATGGTCCACGCAGGCGTCCTGCCACAATGGGACGTTGCGATGACTTTGGCCTATGCCGCTGAAATTGAGTATCGGTTGCAATCGGCCGACTGGAAAGACTTTATCGCTCAAATGTATGGCAATGAACCTGCGCAGTGGCGCGACGATTTAAAGGGCGCTGATCGCCGCCGAATGAGTGTAAACGCTCTCACCCGTCTTCGATTTTGTAGCGCTTCGGGCGTCATGGAATTTAACACTAAAGAAAGCGCTGGCCATGCACCCTCGGGTTTTTTGCCCTGGTTTGCGCTTCCACAGCGTCGCACGCGTGAGCAAACACTGGTGTTCGGTCACTGGTCCACACTTGGCCTGATGAATAGCCCAAAGGTGATTGCGCTTGACACGGGCTGCGTTTGGGGTGGCGCACTGAGCGCAGTGAATCTTCACAGCCGTGAATTGCTACAAGTTTCATCCCGGCAGGCAAAGAGGCAGACTTAAGAGGCCCCTTGATGCATGGCTTCGCGAACTCTCGCTGCAAGTTCGTGCCGACTGAGTCCTTCACTTGAAATGCGATCGAGCATGCGCATGCTAACGCTTAAGCCTCGGGCACGAAACACGGCCAATGCGCAGTCGACAAGGCTCAAGTCATCGATAAATGCGGGAATCGTGGTGAACTGCCCATTTTGACGATAGCTAATCACCACCGGCCTGACCGGCGCTGCAGAACGCACGGCCGCTTCAAACAAATTGGCGTGAAAGGGAAGTAGCTGTTTACCATCGCTTGTGGTTCCTTCTGGAAAAAAACTCACGACCTCGCCTTGGCTGAGTTCTGAGGCCATGGTCTTGAGCACATCGTGAACCGCGTGGCGTTTGCCGCGTTCGATAAAAATCGTACCGGTGCGCTGACACAGCGTACCTATGATGGGCCAGCCGCGAATCTCGCTCTTCGCGATGAAATGAACCGGCCGCAAGGCATCAAGCGCCAATATGTCGATAAAGCTAATGTGGTTCATCACTACTAACTCGCCCGGCCCAGGTTCAAGCAAACCCTCAGGCGAGGCTTCGACTTGGAAGTCAATGCCGCAAGCCATGAGCATTTGATGTGACCAAGCTTTTTTAACCGCGCGCTGCCGCTCCTTATTGATCAAAGGATACAAAAATAAGACCGCGAGAAAGCCCCAAAAAACGGTCGTTAGCAAATAGCCTGCTCTAAAAGCTAACCGTAATTGAATCAATAGCGACACCATCTCATGGAGTACCGGGCGATCATGCGGATTGGGTCTTATCCAGTCGGCGGTCTTTGAGTAAAGTGCCCTAGCGCGGAAAGATCCGAGCTTCCACCGCCGCACATATCGCATGGCCAACCATGAGATGCCCTTCTTGAATCCGAGGTGTATGGGCCGAAGGCATGGCAAGCAAGTAATCACAGGCTCGATTCATCGCACCGCCGCGATTGCCGGTCAACCCCACCCTTGTGATCTTCTTGGCTTTGGCAGCATCAAGGGCACGAAGGATGTTTGGCGAATTACCCGAAGTTGAGTAGGCAAATAGCACATCACCGGCCTGCCCAAGCGCTTCGATTTGCCTTGCAAACACGTAATCATAAGCATAATCATTGCCGATTGCGGTGAGAATGGAAGTATCTACCGTTAAAGCAAGCGCTGCGAGACCGGGGCGATCGTAATTAAAACGCGAAACAAACTCGCCAGCCATATGCTGTGCATCGGCAGCACTGCCGCCATTGCCCGCAAAGAGAATCTTGCCGCCGGCTTTTAGCGACCCAACGCAAAGCTCAACCACCGCTTCAATGGCTTGAAGCAGTGATTGATCGCTGGCAAGGCTTTGAGCAAGCACACTTGATGCGCATAAATCATCTTGTATCGATGTCATGATCTTGTGTCGATGTCATTGTCTCGTGCCGAGATGGTTAAGCACAATACGCCCTGCCACCATCGTGAGTCGATTTCGCCCCACAAGCTCTCTTCCCCAATAAGGCGTGTGCTTGCCCTGCGAATGAAGGCTTGAGGCATTCACAAGCCAGCGATCCTCAGGGTCAAAGACGCACAAATCGGCTGCTGCGCCGGGTGCAATCACACCCGCATCAATGCCAAGCACGGCTGCGGGTTGCCGGGTCAGTCGATCGATGGCATGGGCAAGATCAAGTCGCGATTCGCTGGCCCACTTAAGTGTGAGGGGTAGCAAAAGCTCCAAGCCGCTTGAGCCCGCCGCAGCCTCAGCAAACGGCAATTGCTTTTCATCGTCGTCCACAGGCGTGTGATCCGAACAAATCGCATCGATGACCCCGCTATGTAGCGCAGCGCGCAAAGCATCACGATCGCGCTGGGTACGAAAAGGCGGGTCAACCCGCATATTGGGATCAAAGTATCCAATATCGATATCGATCAAATGTAAATGATGAACAGCAACATCAGCGCTCACTGCAAGTCCGTCTTTACGCGCCTGCTTTAAAAGTTCAAGGCCTGCTGCGGACGACATCCGACACAAATGGACTCGGGCACCGGTTGCCGCCATCAACTCAAAAATCGTGTGCAAGGCCACTGTCTCAGCCATGACAGGTACGCCTGAAAGTCCCAGTCGACCGGCCACGGCACCGCTATGGGCAACACCGCCTCGTGATAAAAAGTAATCGCATGGCTGAATCCAAAGCGTATAACCAAAACTTTTGGCATATTGCATCGCACGCAACAAAACCTGCGTATCGGTAAACATCGCCCCAGCATGGCCAAAGCCAATACAACCTGCCTCGGCCAACTCAGCCATTTCTGTGATCACTTCGCCCTTTAAGCCCACGGTCATCGCCCCAAGTGGGTAGAGCGAGGCGGCTTGTAAGCCTCGGGCACGGTGCTTGAGCATCTCAACAAGACCGGGTTCATCCAGTGGCGGATCGGGATCGGGCGGGCAAGACAGCGACGTAATGCCGCCCTCAAGTGCAGCTTGCATTTCCGACTCAAGGGTTGCCTTGTATTCAAAGCCTGGTTCGCGGAGCCGGGCAGCTAAATCAACAAGACCTGGAGCAATACAGTATTGAGAAAGGTCAAGATTTAGATCGGAAGAAAATCCTAGAGGCTTATCACCGATTGCAAGTATCTTGCCATCAGCGATATAAAGATCGGTCCGTGCATCATGCAGCATTGCGCTCACGCCATCGAGCATGACAGGACCAAGCAAGCGGCCACCTTTGAGGCTAATTCTCATGCGCTTGCCACCAACAAACTCATCACCGCCATGCGAACGGCAATCCCAAAGGTAACCTGCTCAAGAATGACGGCCTGGGGACCGTCCGCGACAGCCGATTCGATTTCGACCCCACGATTCATCGGTCCTGGGTGCATGACGATGGCATCGGACTTTGCTAAAGCAAGTTTTTCTTGAGTAAGCCCATAATGTTTAAAGTATTCTTGCGCCGAAGGCAGCAAAGCGCCGCGCATCCGCTCATGTTGCAAACGCAACATGATGATGACATCAACGTCTTTTAACCCTTTTTTCATATCGGTATAAACTTGACAACCCATTTGTTCAAGTCCCGATGGCAGCAAGGTCAGGGGCCCAATGACTCTTACCTCAGGCACACCGAGGGTTGTGAGCGCATGAATATCGCTTCGTGCCACGCGCGAATGAAGCACATCACCCACGATTGCTACACGCAGCTGCGTGAAATCCTTCTTAAAATGACGAATGGTGTACATGTCAAGCAGGCCTTGGGTGGGGTGAGCGTGCCGCCCGTCGCCCGCATTGATGACATGAACCCCTTCGCCTCTTGTTCGATTGACATGTTCGGCAATCAAAAACGGCGCACCACTTGATGCATGCCGCACAACAAACATATCGGCATGCATCGCCACCAGATTGTCGATAGTATCAAGCAGGGATTCGCCCTTGGCAGCCGATGAGGTATTGATATTGAGGTTGACCACATCGGCAGACAGCCGTGTTGCGGCGATTTCGAAGGTTGTGCGCGTGCGCGTGGAGTTTTCAAAGAAAAGATTGAAAACGCTTTTCCCGCGCAGCAAGGGAACCTTCTTTACATCTCTTGTGTTAACGCCTAAAAATCCCTTTGCAGTATCGAGAATATGGTGAATCAATGCTCGAGGTAAACCTTCGATGGTGAGAAGGTGCTTGAGTTCACCGTTTGCGCTAAGTTGAGGATGGGGCATTGATTCAATCGTTCGACTGAGGAGCGATTAAACCAGAAATTGGTGTGGACTTGGGCTAAGAAGAGAAAAAATCTACTGTGATTCTCATCACTGTCCTGCAGCCGCTCCTGCTTAAAGCGCAAGTTTGGCTTGTCGAACACCGTCCTCAAGCGCCCAAGTGGCGAATTCGGAAGAGGACTTTGATGGGGCAACCTCATTGCCACTAGCGAGTATCCGCTTGACTAGATCGGGATCCCGCAAAACAGCCTGGCTTGCATCAAAAAGCCTTTGCACGATGGGTGCAGGCAATCGACCCCTTGAAGCGCCGGTGCGCCACCCTTATAGGGTACGTGCACAATATCGACGCCAGCTGCTTTGGTGAAGAGTAGCCCGGGTAAGTGCGTGCCGCCACCGACGCCCGATCATGCATAGTTAAGCTTTCCAGGAGCAGCCTTAGCCCTTTTAATCAGTTCTGGAACATTCTGAATTCCAGATCCTACTGAAACCGCAAGCAATAGCGGCGCAGTAGTCCAACGACTAATGGCCGTGTAGTCCCCTGGTTGATGCTTGAACTGCTTGTAGATTGCCTGCAAGGTACCGAGGTGGCTGGAGTTGTGCATGAACAAGGTGTAGCCGTCTGTTAGTGCAAAGAGGATCAGCAGCTTTTTGTGTCCGGTCATAACGGTAGCCATCATGTTGCGCAAGCGCATTGCTTCTCGGTTAATCGAGCTTGATATGTCCATCGCGAATGATCTTTCCCCACTTACGAATTTCAGACTCATCATTGACCTGAAATGGATCAGCGCCTTTCAAAACCTTATTCGGTTCTTATCGAAAGCGTTAATTTGCCGTCGCTGGCTTGTGCCAACATGACAGCCTCCTTAGCGCTGATATTGACCCTGGCTCCGACGTAGTCAGCATGAACCGGCAACTCCCGTCCGCTGCGGTCGATCAATACAGCAAGTTCAACACGAGCAGGTCGGCCATAGTCAAAGAGTTCATTTAGCGCCGCGCGTATCGTCCGACCCGTATAGAGCACATCATCAACCAAAATGATGTGGGCGCCTGTAATGTCAAAGGGCAAATCGGTTGTACCCTTGGCTATGGCGCTCAAGCCGCGACGCTGGGCATTATGGCCATAGTCATCGCGGTGGTAAGCACTTGAAAGAAATCCGAGGCCACCCATGCGCTCTGGTGGCAAACTTTTCTGAAAATCCTCATAAAGTCTGCGCGCCACCCAGGCACCGCCGCTATGTATGCCGATAAAGTCACACTTGCGCGCATCCGAAGCCAATCGTTTGCCAATGGCATTTGCCAAGCTCTTGAGTGTTTGCTCGGCATCGGGACAGTCGTTTGGATGTTCTCCACTCATCATGTTTCCCTCGCGCCATAGGGCGCAGCGGCCACGGTCCCAAGCTTTTGACAATCACCTTGAGCTTGCAACCTAAAGATTAAGCTTCCGATATTAAACTTGGGTACTTATTTTCGGAAATCAGCCTCATGACTAGTCAATCTGTCATACATCCCGTGATCTTATGTGGCGGCTCAGGTACAAGACTTTGGCCCTTATCCCGACAGCAATTTCCAAAACAGTTCGTACCTTTGATTCAAGGCAAAAGCCTCTTAAGGCTGACAGCTGAGCGTCTTAAACCATTGCTTCAGCCATCTGTAACAACTCCTATTACGCTTGTTACCGCTGCTGAGCATCGCTTTTTAGCGCGTGATGCCATGAACCAAGCAGGAGTTGAAAGCAAGCTACTGCTTGAGCCGGCCGGTCGGAATACGGCCCCTGCCATTCTTGCGGCAGCCATTGATCTTGAAAGACGCGCTGGTCCAGAAGCCCTAATGCTTGTTGTACCTGCGGACAACTTCATACCTGATGCCGAGGCATTTGCAAGATCGGTGTGGGCTGGCATCGAACAGGCCAAAGCGGGTTGGTGGGTTATTGCCGGTGTCCTCCCGAGCTTTCCCGCCACAGGCTATGGCTACATCGCCTTAGATAGCGAAGCAGCGCAAGAAGCGATGCGAGCGGGCAGCCATCCCGCCTGTGCCTACCCCATCAAGGGATTTGTTGAAAAGCCAACGCTTGACCGAGCACAGGCCATGCTGCTCGAAGGGAGTCACTTCTGGAATGCTGGCATCTTCCTTGTCAGTGCTCGCACTGCGATTGATTCAGCGAAGATGCACTGCCCAGGCATGCTTGAGCAGCTCAATCAGGCCTTTGATGAATCGACTAAGGACTTACAAGCCAACGCACGGACCACTTATCCAAAGGAACTTAACGATCTAAGCTTGGGTAAGAGTTTTTCAAATGCTCAAAGTATCAGCATCGACTACGCTGTGCTTGAAAAACACGACAGGGTTGCCATGGTCCCATTTTCAGGCGCTTGGAGCGACGTGGGTAGCTGGAAATCCGTTGCAGAAATCAGCTGCGAGCCCGATGCCCAAGGCAATCGCCACATGGGCAATGCACACACACTTTGTGCTAGCCACGATAATTTTGTCTACGCACAAGACAGGCCCGTTGTCACAGTGGGTGTTAGCGATTTACTGATCATTGATACGCCCGATGCCGTTCTCGTCGCTCACCAATCAGCGGTCGAACAGGTCAAAGAAGCCGTGGCGGAACTCGATCGCCGCGGTGTGAGTCAGGCCCGGTTTCATCGACGCGTAGCCCGCCCCTGGGGCACTTACGATTCGATCGACGCGGGTGACCGTTTTCTGGTCAAGCGCATCACCGTCAACCCAGGCTCAGCGCTATCCCTACAAATGCATCATCATCGTGCCGAACATTGGATCGTTGTAAAAGGCACAGCAAAAGTCACCCGAGGCGATGAAGTCTTTATTCTGGGGGAAAATCAATCAACCTTCATACCGCTTGGCGTTAAGCATCGGCTCGAAAACCCAGGAAAAATGCCGCTTGAAATGATCGAAGTCCAATCTGGGAGTTATCTTGACGAAGACGATATTGTTCGATTTTCTGATCAATACGGCCGAGCTTAGGCGCGTAAGAATTGTTCAAGGATTTCCACGGCAGCCCAGGCATCGATGGATTCATCAGCATCGATGCTCGCTGACCCAAGCAAAGCTTTGATTTGACGTCCACTGCGGTCGCGCGCAGCAAGACTTGTGAAATTTTCATTAAGCTCAATCACGGGTTTTGAAAATCTTCCCCTTAGTTGATTGGCAAAGCGTTGACAAAATGCGGTATTGGGTAGCGGCGCACCGTCAGGATGGCTGGGCACGCCGACAATCAAGGACTCAGGTTCCCAGTCACTGACCAATCGTGCGATCTCGGCAAAGCGTTGATTTTTATCACGGTTATTGATTTGCAATAAAGGCCTGGCGTCGCGCGTGATGAGGTTTCCAATGGCAACACCGATACGATTTAAGCTTACATCAAATCCCAGAACGATCTGAGAACTAGGCATGCCCTGCGGCCGGTGATAAAAACATCGGGTGAATACCTAGAAGGCCAAAGGCATGGTGAAAGCGCTCTTCAACAGGCACATCAAACATCAGCGAGGCTGTTGCCGGTACGGTTAACCAGGCGTTTGCTGCAAGTTCCTCTTCAAGCTGACCCTCACCCCATCCTGCATAACCCAATGCCATCAAGAGTCGCCGCGGTCCCTTGCCTTCGGCGACAGCCTCAAGCACATCTTTGGACGAGGTCAGCGCAATATCCGAACCGACATGGATACTCGAACTAAATGACCCCGCGGGCGAATGCAGCACAAATCCACGGTCATTTTGCACAGGGCCGCCTGCAAACACTGGCTGGCTTGCAAAACGCGTATCGTCTAACTTAAGACTTATGCGCTCGAAAAGATTGGCCAGGTCAATTTCAAGCGGGCGATTGACCACAATACCGAGCGCACCTTTCGGTGAATGCTCTGCCAGATAGATCACGGTGCCCGAAAAATTGGGGTCAGCCATAGCTGGCATCGCCACCAAAAAGTGGTTGGATAAGTCAGTGAAATGCTCGGGGTGTTGGGGGTGTTGAGACGCTGTCATGGTTGGACCTTAAGATAAGCCCAAGTGTAGCAAGCCACCGGGGCTGCAACCCATCACCTCACCAAAGCATTCATATCCAAAATCGGCATCATGACCGCCAGGACGATTTGCGCAACTTAAGCCCAAGCATCCGGCCGACGAATTCCCAATCCAGGTATACGTTCGGGAAGTTGCGACTGCGCAATATGAGACTTACTCAGGATTTTTGACCAATGCGCGTATTGTTTTAGATCAGAGGCAATGTATCTTGCTTCAGCGCGAGCAATCGGCGCAACAAGCCCCAATCGAATCTGTGGGTGGTATTTACGGATTGACGCGAAGGCAGCCTCTAGGTCCGAATCATTTGAGCAAACAACCACCTGCTCAAATTCGCCCTTCCAAGCACCATTAAGCATGTCGCAAGCGAGATTCACATCCGTTTTCTTTTCTGTGAAATCATAAACCTGAACACGATCGATTTCTGGCGTCTCGTTGATGGGGCTTACCAGACGAAGAAATGGTTTTGTCGCTGCCATTCGACCTTCAACGATTTGCAAACGCATTGGATACAAGGTCCTGAGTGCTTGTAGGTAAATCCTCTGGCGGCGCGCCGACTCTGCGCTATCGCACATCTTGGCTAGTACCGGCGCAGTGTAGTAACGGACCTCTAAAAGATTCGGTGAAGGATGCAGGACATACCGCTCAAACAAAGCGACCAAATCTAGCCACTTAAGTCTCGTTCCTCTGAGCAACCCGTAGTAAAGGTTATACCCATCAACGAAAACTTTTGTTCGCATCAGGCCCCCCAAAAAGCGAAGCCGCCAAAAGGCGGCCCGCAACCCCAAAAGCACCTTAACCTGCAAGGCGGTCGAGGGGTGAGTCGTTTCGAAATCCTATCACTAGTCACAATCGAAAACAATCACCTCACCAAAGCATTCATATCCAAAATCGGCATCATGACCGCCAGGACGATGGTGAGTACGATCGCTCCCATCACAAGAATCATGAATGGCTCAAGGATGCTGGTGGTTAAAAGTGCCCTACGCTCGGCCTGAGCAGTTGCCACGACGGCGGCCTGATCAAGCATTTTGTCAAGATCCCCAGTGGCCTCGCCGCTTGCGATCAGGTGTTTAAGTAGCGGCGGAAAACCAGGGGCATCGGCAAGGGCCTTCGACAAACTCATGCCCTCTCGCACACGTTCGAGCGCAAGCATCACCGCCTCACGCATCACAAGATTGCCTACCGTACTTGCCGCAGCCACTAATGCCTGCATTAAGGGCACCCCTGAGGCCACGAGCATGGCCAGTGTTGAAGCAAAACGCGCCGTATTCCAATCGACGATCAATCGACCTAGCACTGGCATGCTGATCAAGCGCCGATGGACAAGACGCCGAAACCCTTTGCCTTGCATCGCCCGATAAAAGAGCAAACCCGCTACAAAGCCGGCTGCTGCTGCATAAAGGCCATAAGCCAGGATTGCATCAGAAACAGTGATCAGGGCCTGAGTGAGCCAGGGTAGGGTTTGTCGGGTACTTGCAAAAACCTGGACCACTTGCGGCACCACAGTACTCATCAATGCGATCACGACCGCCATCGCAACCAAACTCACAATCGCAGGGTAGACCATGGCAAGCCCAATCTTCTGGCTTAGTTGTCCCGCCCGTTCTAAATCCGAGGCCAGTCGCAAAAGAACAGGTGCCAAATCACCCGATTGCTCACCCGCTGCAATCACCGCACGGTACGTTTCAGGGAAATCACGCGGATAAGCGGCTAGCGCTTGTGCCAGGGACTGACCGGCAACCACTTCACTGCGTACCGCCGAAATCAGATCACGTAAGCGCTTTTCCTCGGCTTGCTCCACCACGGCAAGCAATGCCCGCTCAAGCGGCAGTCTTGCGGCAACAAGACTTGCTAGCTGTCGGGTTGCGTTTGCAAGGGAGCTCGCTTTGACTTTTCCTGATAACCAAGCGATATCACGACTTTGAGCCTTTTGCTGTTCCGAACGATCTAATTGCAAACACAATAAGCCACGCTCGCGCAGGATTGAACGCGCATGACGCATCGACTCCGCATCAAGATAACCGCTCTCGCGCTTACCATCGCCACGTAAAGCTTCAAAGCGAAAGGCAGCCATATGCGTCTAGGCGTCGCGGGTCACACGGACCACTTCGTCGACACTTGTTGATCCGGCTTGAAGCCAACGCTGCGCATCTTCGCGCATGTTCTTAAAACCATTGCGCTGAGCCAGCTCACGCATGCGAGCCTCAGAGGCAGCTTCGTGAATCAAGGCCTGCATGGCTTGATCGACCTCTAAGAGCTCACAAATGGCGGCCCGGCCGCGAAATCCGCTTTGCGCACAGACTGGGCAGCCAACCGCTCGCCAGGCACCGGGGTATAGCGGGTCAGGCACCTTGCATGCTTCACAAAGCAGTCGAATCAAACGCTGCGATAAAACGCCTAATAAGCTTGAGGATAATAAGAACGGTTCGATACCCATATCGACAAGCCTTGTCACAGCCGCGATCGCATCATTCGTATGCAGGGTTGCAAGCACCAAGTGACCAGTCAGCGAAGCCTGTACCGCGATCTGAGCGGTCTCCAAATCGCGAATTTCACCGATCATGACCACATCAGGGTCTTGTCGCAAAATTGCGCGAAGCGCTCTTGCAAAATCCATATCAATTCGGGCATTGACCTGAGTCTGGCCTACACCCTCTAAATCGTATTCAATCGGATCCTCAACCGTAAGAATATTTGTTACGGTGCTATCGAGCTGACCGAGTGCCGCGTAAAGCGTGGTGGTCTTGCCCGAACCGGTTGGACCGGTCACTAAAACAATCCCATGGGGCTGACGCACGAGCTTACTCAAGGCGACACGGGTATCGTCTGCCAATCCCAGCGCTTTCAAGTCGAGCCGGCCAGCTTGCTTATCAAGCAAGCGAAGCACCGCGCGCTCACCATGCCCGGTTGGAAGCGTCGATACCCTCACATCGACCGCCTTGCCTGCAACCCTTAAAGCCATCCTGCCATCTTGCGGCAGACGCTTTTCTGCAATATCGAGAGAGGCCAAAATCTTGATACGCGAAAGCAAGGCAGCGTGTAACTCGCGCCTTGGTCTGGCCACATCCCTCAAGCTGCCATCGATACGAAAACGTACCAGCGAAAAATGCTCAAAGGCCTCGATATGAATATCAGACGCACCATCGCGCACCGCTTGGGTAAGCAAAGCATTAATCATCCGAATAATTGGTGCATCGTCTTGAGCGTCGAGCAAATCTTCAACTCTTGGCACGTCTTGCATCAATTGACTCAGATCGAGATCGCTCTCAACTGCGTCGACCACAGCTGCTGCAGAACCGTCTTGTTTTGCATAGGCCTGGGCAATATCGCGCTCCAATTGATCTTGAGGCAGACGTTGAAAGACCAACTCTTGATCGAGGACCCTGTAGAGCTCATTCACACCAGCGCTGCTGCTTGCCTCACATTGCAAGACCAACAAACGCCCTGCGTCTTCAGCCTTAACGAGTAATCGATGGCTTCGAGCAAAGCTATAAGGAACAAAACGAGCTGGGGACACAGGTACCCAAGTCGAATCGTCGATAGTCATCGAGGCACCTCGGGAAGCACGGGGGCCTCCTGCTTGGGCATCAACACAGCCCCAGGAAGGGTTTGCTCTTGCTGAACAGCTCGCATAAATTCATAACGATCTTGCGTGAGGGCATTAGCCGCCTCTGCGCTTCGAAGTACACGGGGCCGGAGAAAAACCAAAAGGTTGGTTTTGTTTCGCGAGCGCGCATCGTAACGGAAAAGCTGTCCTGCAATCGGAATGTCGCCAAGGATTGGCACGGACTGCGTGTCACCACTGCTTCGGTCCTCAATCAGACCGCCGAGAACAATAATCTGACCGTCATCAACCAGCACATTCGATTCGATCGCACGCCGGTTGGTGATGAGGCCAGCACTTAGCGTTTTGTCCTGAATACTAGAAACTTCTTGATAGATTGCAAGCTTCACCGTGCCACCCTCTGACACTTGCGGTCGCACACGCAAGGTCGTTCCGACATCGCGTCGCTCAACCGTTTGAAATGGATTAACAACACCACCGCCTGCGCCGGTATTGACATAAGAGCCGGTTACAAAGGGAACGTTCTGCCCGATGATGATCCGGGCCTCTTCGTTATCAAGCGTGAGTAAATTAGGCGTTGCAAGCACATTACCGTTGGCGCGCGATTGCAAGGCATTGGCAAGCACACCCAAATTGATCAAGCCCGCGGTGTTTGATCCTGCACCCGGAAGCGGCGTGTTTCGGATAACGCCGATGTTAAGCCCCTGGGCTGCGCCAAGCACATTCGTGGTGAGATCGAGAATATTCGTACCCTCACCGCGAGCAGATAAGTTGGTACCGCCAATCGCACGCGATGCACCTGAAACCGTACCGTTTAAGAATTGCCACTGAAATCCAAGCTCAGCAGCTCTATCGGCATTGACTTCAACAATCAATGATTCGATATAAACCTGAGCACGACGCACATCGAGCTTATCGATCACCGCACGAATATCGCGAAAAACCGGCTCAGAAGCGGTGATGATTAGCGAGTTGGTGGCCGCATCTGCTGCAATCACAACAGCCCCTAAGCGGTTAATACTGCTTGCCGGGCCGCTTGCACCCGTAACACCAAGCTGCCCCGACTGCGAAGCACCCATGGCCATATTTTGTCCACCGAGCCCAAGCGCACCGCCACCCTGCGGAGTTGCTCCAAATCCTGTGCCAGCAAAGCCAGCAGCACCTCCCATGGCGTTTGGCCCCATCGATGAAGATCCAAGACCTTGTTGAGCCGCAGCTCCGGCATGGGTCAGACCACCAGAGCCACCACCGAGGCCTTGATTCATCATAGCCCCGGAGGCACCAAAGCCTGATGCCCCAGCAAGCGAGCCGCCAAGACTTGTACCCTCGCCACTCAAAATGCCTCGAAGCGTTTGCGCCAAGCGGGTCGCTTCAGCGTTTTTTAGATAAACCACATGGATATTGCCGGGCTTGCCCGATGGCTGATCGACTTGATCGATCAGTTGCCTGACCTGCTCGATGCGCGCAGGCGATGCCGATCGTACCAGCAAGGCATTGCTTCGAGGCTCAGGAACAAGACTCACCTTAAGTCGGGCATCGTTAGCACCCACCTCGCTCGCCTCGAGCAGTCGTGATACCAGCAAAGCCACCTCGCTTGCCGAGGCGTGTTTGATTGCTATCGAAACAAACTCAGCCTTGACTGGTGCATCAAGCTCTTCGATCAATTGTGCAATACGTTCTAAATTGCTCGAGTAATCAGTCACCACCAGACTGTTATTGCTTGCCATCGCTGAAATCGTATTATTGGGTGGTACAAGCGGACGAATGATCGGCAAAATATTGTTCGCCAACTCATAGCGCAAGCGAAAAACTCTCGTAATGACTTCCTCTCCGCTGCGGGCTAGACTCGCCTGTTGCTGCACAGGACCGCCATGCAATTTTGCATCAACTTCTGGTACGACTCGCAGGCTATCGCCGACGTGAACCATCGCAAAAAGCTGCATACGGAGCGCACTCTGAAACAAGGCAAGCGCTTGATCCTTAGTCAAGGGCCTGCTCGATTCCAAGCTCATACGGCCCTTCACACGTGCGTCAACCAGGATTTGGCGACCCAATAAATGGGCAAAAGCCGCGGCCACGGTATCGATGTCGGCATCTCTAAAATTCAACTGCAGGCGATCACCGCCAACACGCTGAATCGAGCCCTTGCTTTGCGAGGGGGCAGCGCTCGGTATCCCGGACGGGAGCGTAGCAGGCGCAGGAGATAAAGCTGAGGACTGAGACTGCGAGTCGGGCGACGCCCGCGACTGCGCGTCTGGCGATAGTAGAGGCTGGGTGTCTGTCGATGGCGGGCTCGCTGCTTGGCTTGAGTTTGTAGTGCCAGCGCTTATCGATTGAGCTGACGGGTTTGCGGGCAATAAGGCAGCAGGCTGCTGAGCATAGGATGCTTGAATAAAGGGCAGCAACAGAAGTACTACCGATAGCTTGCGATTTGCGATACGTCGAGCAGCCATGCGAAGTCTCTGCGACTGCACGACTTTTCCGTTATTCGTTCTATATGCTTGATTCATTGACATCCTTTATAGCGGAGAGATGGCGATTGCTTTAGGGCAACAATCGCATCACCGTCGCGTCGGCCTCCCGAGTCCCCATCAATGACAAAAGCGGCCTAAGCCTTGCTTCTTCCGCAGGCAGGGGACGCGCTTCAATACGAATACCCCTTCCTGCTTCTGGCGCAGCTCGCAGATCCAGCACACCGTCAAGTGTGCGCATGGTCCATTGCTTGCCGTTACCAAGATCAAAAGCCCAGTCGTAACTTCCAAGCGGTTGAACCGGTGAAATGCGTGCAGCGAGATCGCTTATCACCAGGTTAACCCGTCCTACCGAAGGCTTAGCCGGATCAGCATGCGTCGCAATCAAAAGCTCGCTCCAGCGAAATTGCAAGCGTGCGCTGGGTTGCAAGCTATTCCAGGGCGATCCCAGTGCTGCAAAATCAAGTCTTGGCAAATCTAGCTGTCCCGCGGGCACTTGAAGCGTTTGATCGCGCCAGGCCAAGCGCAAAGGTCGATCAAGGCCTTGCATGCTCACTTCGAGCGCAGGACCGCCCGCGAGTAGCGCAAAGGGATTGATACGCCATCTCAAGGGCTCGGGTAGGACAAGGCCCTTAACCTGATCGCGTGCACGCGCCTGTTCACCCCCTTCATCGCGACCACCTGACCCACTAGTTGCGGAGGCGCTCGTTGCTTGGCCTGATTGTTTGACGCTGACAAGCAAATACGCTTGTCCACGCCAAATCGTGCCGCTTGCCTGAGCCAGGCGAATTCGGCCAGCAGTGGTATTTGCGGCAGCTTCGTCGAGCCAGGTTGCCGGCGCATGCAAGACCGCAGCAACGACCATGATCAACAAAACAACAATAATCTTCATGTCCGTCCAGCCGCTTCAACGAAGCGAATCCGGATCTTTAAGCGGTCACTTTGCGCAGCCCGCTCGATGCGAAATTCTGACCATTGAGTTTGTGTTTCGCGTCTCACCTCAACAAGCCAAGCCATAAACGGCATTCGCGGTACCGCTGCTGCCTCAAGCAAAACAGATCCTTGATCGAGAACTTTTACTGAAACGCCGTCGAGATCAGCTCTTGCCTTCAGGCTTGCTAAAATTCTGGATTCTAGATCTTGTCGATTTGCCTGCGGAAGCTGTTGATCCAGACTTCGCCATTCTTGGGCTAAGGCTTGCATCCGCCCCCGCTCACGCTCAAGCCGATCCAAGCGTTCATGTAAGACCCGCCTCGATGCGAGCATGGGTTCCACCCAAGCCAAAAGTAAGACTGCAGGAACTAGCACACAGAGGGTGAAGCCAATCAGACGACGCTCGCGTTGTTTAAGCGATTGGAACCAGTGGGCAAGCCCTTGCAGCTGACTAGGAACCATAACCCTGCCTTGATCGTGCCTGCCATTGCATCAAACCTTCCTGAGCCGCACCCCATTGCACCGACCAACCTGCTTTCGATGCAAGATCTTGAACAATTGGCCGCAGACTTTGTTGATCGACTGCCGAAGCGTTGTAGCGCAGGCTCAAGATCGCTCCCGATGGGCCGGTACGCCACTCGATCATTTGGACGGCGTCGGCGGCGCTTGCGCCCGCTGCACGCGAAAGCGCCCGCTGCATAAGAAGCATGCCCGCTATAGGATCCATATCCGTGGCTTGGCCAGATCCGACAAAGGGTGACTGCCGGCGCTGATCAAGGGCACGCTGCAGCTGCAACACTGGATCAACCATGACCGTCTGATTGGGCATCGTCTCTTTGAACAAGCGACCAAGTTCTGCTTCAGCTTCCTCGACTCGGCTTTGCAGGGTCCAAGTGTCGATTTGCAATCCAATACCCGCTACAGCCATGCATGCCAGGCCAAGCGTCATCGGTCGCCGCAAGCTGCCTTTTGGTGAATGGCTCAAGGCCCAGCGGACTTGTGCAACAAGTAGTGCAAATCTTCGACCTATACCCACTGAGTCAGCTGAAGTCGCAGCCCAGGCATTTTTCTCATCACCTAATACCAAGGCCTCAAGTAAATTCAAACCTTGTTCATGTTTTTTTAATGCCTTGTCAGGCCATTGACGGATGCGCGTTGATGCCTCGACTTGCCCTCGAGCTGGCGGCCAGAGGAGATCGAGGTTGCTATGTTCCCAGGCTTCCGATGGCTTGTCGGTTTGCGCTATCTCTGCGACGTCAAACAAACATTGGGCAGGCCAAACACCCTCAAGCTTTAAACCAAGCGATCGAGCTTCGATCGCTAAAGCTTCGATCCATGATTTATCACTTAATGCCGCATACCACTGATCGCGCTCGAATCGACATGCCAGAACCAATCGATCTAAATCCTCAAGCAATGACCCCTCAAGCTGACTCTTAAGGGCGTTGACTCGTTCGACACCAACAAGCGGCAAAGGCTTAAATCCCAGCAAACGCGCATCTCTTGGATGAAGGTAGAGCTTGATCCCCTGAGCACCAGTCCCTAATGCCAGCGAGCCTGAGCCTGCTATGGCCTCATTACTTGCTGCTTCGAGCGAAAGCAGCAAGGCCTTTTGGGCCCGCCCCGCAACCGAAGTCCGGGAGGGCAAAAAGCAAGACCTGGATTGAGGCCTTAGCGCCAAGAAATGGTTTCCTTAATAATGGGTATGAAAAACATGGAGTATGAGCAGCAGGACCGGATGATTCAGACCTTATATGACAGATTTAATACAAGCCCAAGGCAGGCATAAGCTTTCAAAAAATAAACCGCTTTTCGTCAAACCGAGTGCGACCATCGCCAGCCTTAAAGTGTTTCTCGCCAGACGACGCTGACTGCCTCACCGTCCAGACCACTTTGAGGATTTCGGTCATAGAGTATGCGAGCACGTGAACTCACCCGCCCATAGCCTATCACCCCCTCCATAAAGAAGAAACGCGAAAGGACAGTGAAGCGATCACCTGCAAGCTCCTCGCTCAACGATAGGCTTGCCTTAAGCGCTGCCAAATCCATGAAGGCTCGCTCTTCGCGACGCTTTACCAAAATTTGGGCAGAAGCCAAGTCAAGGCCTGGAAGATAAGCATGTAACAACTCGGGGCTTGCCGTATTAATGTTCAAGGATGAACGCTGAGGCAGAACAATCATGTACCGCTCTAATCGTTGATAAATCGGCTGATCCATACCAGGAACCAACAGAAGATCTGCAGCGCGGCCAAAGCCAGGCGACACAGCATAGGCAGCAATCAACTCTGCAAGGCTTGCGTCAAGCCCTATAGCAGCAAGTAATTTTCTCAGGGCTTGGAGGTCTGGCGCTGAAGGCTTGGGCGTTTGCGGAAGTGGATCCGAGGCTGTGCGATCGCTTGTTTGCAGCAAGTTGCGAAGATTAAATCGGGCTTGAGCGTCCTGGATTTGACCCGAAAGCACCGCCTTTGCATCCTTCGTACCTGCACGCGCACCCCCATATACCGTCGGATCAAGCTCGGTTTGCTGTATGGCCATGGCCCAGGGTTCGCCTAAATGGTCGATGGTGGTGGTTCGGGCATCCAGACGAAGCACAAGCCGAGCCCAATCACTTGCTGCTCGCTCGATCCATCGAATCTGAGACGCATCCATGCGGTTTTCGATGGTACGCACGGCTAGTTGCTGACGCTCAAAGACTTGTGCCGCAAGGCTTGCTGCAATAGCAACAACCAGCATCGCAGCCAGGACGGCCGCGCCTTCAGCCTTGCGCCTCATGATTCTGGCCATCAATCAATCGCGCATCGAAAGCACACGGCGAAGCCGTTGCCCGTTTTGCATCACGATCAAAACCTCCAAACCCGACCACCGCTCAGGGGGAGATCTTGGATCTTGCGCAAGTGCCAGGCCAATGGGGCGCAATTCCATGCCACGCAAACCACTAAGCAAGGCTTGACTTTGACCAAGCTCTGAAAGACTGCGCGTTAGGACGCCATCACGAACCTCCCACCGTACCCAGCGGGGCGCCCTGGTAGGTAGCTGTTCGCTCATGGCACGTTGCAATAGCAACCAAGAGGACTCAGCACCCTCTGCAATTGGAAAGCTCATCATTTGCAAGGCAAACTGTCCGCTCTGTCTCAATTGGGCAGCTTCCATCAAATCCAGTTCAAGCTGACTCATCACTTGATTAAGGCGTTGGCTGCGATCGGTACTTGCAACAAGCTGTTGGCTGCTTCGTGCAACATGATCGAGACCACGCCAGGCAATTGCGGCAAGGATCGCACTTAAAAGCACAGCGATCAATATTTCAACAAGGGTTAGGCCACGCTGCAAACGAAGTGGCATCGACGCAACCTGACCGGCATACGAACCAATATCACCATCAACATGAGCATCCGCATGATCATCAACATCAGCATCAACATCATCACGTGCGCCATTGCTAGTCATGGTGCCTCCACCTAGTCAAGGTCAGCGAACCACTGTAGCGAAGCCAACCAATCGGGCCACCTGTCGCTGGCCTGCATCGAAAACCTGTAACTCAACCCTTCTAAAGCCAGCGTTAGGCGTTGCGATAACTTTTTGCGAACAGCTCAGAACGGTATCGAGTTGAGAACAATCAAATCGCTCCTCACCAATATTCGGCCACTCGCGCTTTAGCCGAATTTCCATGAGGCGGTTTTCAGCGCTCCATTGGGCTAGCATGCGTACATGCGCAATTTGTGCAGTTTGCGTACCCACCCCCAGGCTTCGAAAGACCGCAAGCATGGCAATTGATAGCAGCATCAACGCAACTAGGACTTCGACCAAGGAGAAGCCATAAATCTTTTTAATAAAACTCATAGCGTTCTGTACTTAATCGGACCAATGCCATCGCTTTGTAAGCTTACGCCTTGGCCCGCCCTCCACAGCACAAGCGACCAGGGCGAACCGATAGGCTCTGCACCGATCGCAAGAAAGAATGAAGGGCTTACGACCGCGCCTTTGGCCACATCGACGCCACCAGGATGCTGACGCAAGGCAATGCTGTCGGTGCGCCATTCGGTAAAGGCTTCCCAGGCCCGTGGCTTGAGCAGTTCATCGCCTTCAATTAATTGCCAGCGGCCAAGCTGATTGCGATAAAACCGATAACCTCGGTCGTCAAGTTCCAATCGAATCGCTTGCGCCAGCAGCCTTGCTTCGTCCTGAGCTGCATGAATTCGCGCGCCAAGCCGCTCAGCCTCGAGCGTGAGGCCTCTGCTTTGTAGGCCTTGAAGCGATAGCGTCGAAATCACGATCACGCTTGCCAACACAACAAGCACCACCAAGACCTCGATGAGGCTAAAGCCCTTATCCGCACGAAGCCTTAATCGCGACCTCATGCTCGAGTCATCAACAAGGCAAAGCCTAGAGGGTCCAGTTTCCCACATCAGCATCGACACCACTGCCCCCGGGTTTGCCATCAGCGCCCCAACTGAAGACATCGATTTCACCTTTAAGCCCCGGATTTAAATACTGATAAGGCCGCCCCCAAGGGTCAACGGGTAGCTTATCGAGGTAGGATTTCCATTGACTTGGCTCAGGGGGGACACTCGGGCGGGTGACCAGTGCCGCAAGACCTTGTTCCGCGGTCGGGTATGTCTGGTTGTCAAGCCGATAAAGCTTCAAGGCCTGCATGATCGAAGCAAGGTCTTGCTTGGCTGCCACCGCTCTTGCCTCGTCAGGTCGGGTCATCACCCTTGGCACAATGAGCGCTGCGAGCACGCCGATAATGACGATGACCACCATAATTTCGATCAAGGTCAGCCCGGCCTGACCTCGAATCCCGCCCACCTTACGTCGGCTTAGGCCAGCACTGTCGTGAATCAGACCCAGCCCAGCTCGAAAGCCTTGGGTCAATGGCTTGTTGACGCTATCAGTTCGGTTCATAGTACTCGCGTGTAGGTGGAAAGCAAAGGCGCTGATTCTCCGCGCTGAGGCTGATTGCCTGCCTTGCAGCTATCATAACAACCCAAGATGACACCGAATCAAGCACGCCTTCCAATCTGGTCACGAGCACTTAGTGCGGTTCTTGCCATCGCACTCGCTTACTTGATCGCGTACTGGCTAAGCAAGTGGGTTGCGCCAAAGCCCCTGTCTGCACCGACAGCCTCGCTTGCTCCGGCGCTTGAGCTTAGTGGTAATGCCTCAAAGCAAGCTGCTGAAGCACTTGGTTTGCTCTTTAGCAAACCCGCTGAGCAAGCCCTTGACATGGCCCCACCCGACATCAAGCTTCATGGCATTGTGTTTGCAGGTACGGACAGCAGTATCGTGGCCAATGCAGCAGGCGAGAAGCCTCAGGTGTATCGGGCGGGTGAACCTATCGGCGCTTACCGTATCCGATCAATTCAACAGGATGCGGCCATACTTGAGCCTTTACCAGGCCTGTCAAAAGGTGCTTTGGGTCAAACGCTGCGCATCGAATTGCCCAAACGTGAGAGCTTGATTCGCTAACCTGGGATCAATCGGCTGAGATATTGCGCACAGCCTTGAGGCGATAAAGACTTGGCCCTTTGCCCCAGACTGCAAAGAACACATCCCAGTGATGAAACATACCGCTATAAATCGGAGCACCGGCATGATGCGCGCGATGGTGTCCAGGTAGGACAATCAATCGGGCGATCCATAGGTCCATCCCCCAATCAGAGCCTGCATGCAGCCAAATTGCGTACGCACGACGACAGGCCATTGCCAAAAGCATGGCCGGCCAGGGTATGGTTCCAAAAAATACATCAAGCATCAGGGCTAGTAAGACCACCTCGCAAAAAAAGGCGATGATCCGCGAACATGGATGATGGCGATGAGTTTGCAACCAATCGCTGGCATCGACCGTGTGATGCCATGCATGGATAGGCCACAAGTAGCGCGTGTGCTCAAGTCGATGCCGAAGGGTGGCTATGCCGTCACCAAGCCATAAAGCAAGTAAAAAGGAGAGCATAAAGCTCAGGGTTTGCTCGCTTAAACCATCGATCTGAGTCGATGCCGGTTGGTGTTGGCCAACACCCAAACCAAAAAAGCTAAAAAGCCAGAGCACCGGCCCAAGCGCTAAGGCTTCAAAAAGCCAAAAACCAAGATTAAGCGCCCTGGCTTCACGATCCTTCGAATCATGGAACGATGCTTCGCGACCCGCGCAAAGACTGACAGTAAGCGGCAGAGCAAGCCAAAGCGCAGCAGACCATAGCAACGCTTGTAGATAACCTGTCGAAAGATCTAGCATTCATAACTCCTTAAGCACATCGCTCACTTGCAAAAGTGCAGGCCCGAGTAGCACGACAAAGAGCGCAGGCAACATACAAAGTACTAAGGGCACAACGAGCTTGACAGCGATCTGTCCTGCGCGCTCTTCAGCGTCAAATTCGCGCTGTTGACGCATGCTTTGGGCTAGGGCCTTTGCCGCGTCGATCATCGGGGTCCCAAGACGTTCAGCCTGAGCAACCAAGGACGCAAGACTTTCCAGCGACTTAGCATTACAACGCCAGGCCATATCAGCTAGCGCTTCAGCGCGACCAAGGCCCGAACGCAATGCGAGGCTTAAGGCTAAAAATTCATCACCAAGTAGTCGTGAACGCGCTGGCAGGTCGATCGCAATTCGGTGCAAACTCGCATCAAGGCTAAGCCCAGCGTCCATGGCAAGCGTGAGCAAATCGATCGCATCAGGTAACTCTGACTCAAACTTTGCAGTTCGACGCTTAGCACGAACATGGACCACAGCATCAATCGCACAAGTGATGATGACTCCAAAGGCGAACACCATGGTTTGAGCCGTCGATTGCAAAAACAAGATCGCAAATCCGATCAGCCCAGTACCAGATACGATAGCGAGCCATCGAAGCATTTGAAGTGCGCGCATGGGTATAGGGTGTCGCAAACCCATGTGAACCATTGAATATTGAAATCGCTTATCGAAACGTTCTACAAACGCTGCTTTAAGCTTTCTACCAACACGATCGGCCAAGACTTGCTTAGGGCGATTGGCGCTTGTGCTTGTCACCATACTAGTCCTCATGTCGATCAACATGTCGCACCATGGATCGCATCCATAGGGCTCCGCAAAGACTTAAACCTAGCGCGGCCAAACTCAGCACCTGGCCGCGTGGGTCATGCCACAGCACAGCCATATGTTCGGGACGCCACACACTCAAACCGCTTGCGATCGCAAGCGGGAGCAAACCCAAAAACCATCCTGACCATCGCGCCTCAGCAGAAAGCGCCTTCACTCGAGCTCGTAACCTGAGCCTCGCGCGACTATTTGCCGCCAACTGATCAAGCAGATCTGGAAGCGGCCCACCGAGATCCTGGGCAATACGAAGTCCGAGAACGAGCATGCGAAGTTCGGCAAGCGGAAAACGTGCAGCCAGGTCATCGAGAGCGTCTTGCAAGCGCATACCCGCATGTAATTGCGTTCGAACACGTGAAAATGCCTCGCCCAAGGGCCCGGGGAAACTTTCGCCCGCCCAAAGAACGGCTGTCGGTAGCGAATGCCCGGCACGAATCGCTCGTGCAAGAAAGCTCAAGAGTTCAGGCGTAGCAGACTCGATCGCGCTCAGCTTGCGGCGGATACGCCATCGCCTCTCACCAGGCTTCACTGCTGCATCAGCCCGTGACCATGCAAGCGAATCGTGATGCCACTGACGCCACTGACGTAACGTACCAAGGCTGTCACTGAATGCAGAACGATATGATGTCCAGATCGCCCAGATCATCGCACCAACACCGAGCATCAGCAAGATCGCAAAGCTATAAATCATAAGCTTTCCATCGCCTACTCGTCTTTAAGCCAGATGGCCTGAGCGCCCGAACGTTTTGCAATACCATAACGATAGTCACTGGCTTCATGGATCTCTGTGTTGATGCTTTCTTGATCAGCCTTGTTCACTTGCTGCGCCTTTGCCCTTAATTGCGTAGATAGCTCGCGTTGATCTTCTTGGAGCAGCAGCGTATTGATTGCATAGCCCATACCGAGCACGATCAATGGAACAAGGACCGATAAACCAAGCGCCGATTCGAGTGCGATACTCCCCTGCTGACAATGACTGGGATGCTTAGCGTTCATAGCGTTCTCATTACCTTAAAGTCCAGCTGCTTTGGTGACGGCTTGGGCCAAGCAGCCCTCGAGCAGCTGTGTATAGCTCGATTTGCAGGCGGTCCTTGTCGATGCGAGCGCACTGGCTCACTTCAAATGCTGGCAGCGATTGCTGCAGGATTTGTATTAAGCGCTGACATCGCATGCTGATTTGCTCATCAATCAAGGTCTGACTAATCTGGGAAGATGGCTCGATATCACTGACATAGCGGACGGCCATGTTTGCGGTTTCTGCCATTTGCCAACTGCGGTGCAAGAATAGACCTGCGTAAGTCATGGCTATGGTCATCGGTATCAAGAGGCTGAGCATTAGCGCGAGTTCAACCGTACTCAATCCAGCCTGCTTAGCAAGACCTTGGTAGCCATGAGGGATAGATTTAGTGCCTTGGGCTATCGATCTAGCGCCTTGGGCTATAGATGTAGTACCTTGCGTTATCGATTTATCGCTTTGAATTATAAATCTTGAACCTAAAGAGATCTCGATAACTTTTGAAGCTTTACACATCGTGAATCCACTCAATTTAAGGCTTGACGCAGGTAGAGCTTGCGACCTATTGCGGGTGTTGCAGTTTCAAAGGCCTGTGCGCCTTGCCTTGTTGAGACTAAGCAAGGGCTTCCTAACTTCGAAGCCGGTCCCCACCATCGGATCTGCTGATCCAGTTCGTCAACACAATGCCAGTCAGCGTTTGCAAGCTCAATGGCGCCTTGCTGTTCACAATGGATAAGGGGAGCCAATCCAAGCCTGGGAACTAATGTGCCATTCGAGTCGGGCTTTGAGTTTATCCCCGATGGCTCTTGGAATCCAACAATCATTGCGCGCTGGCCCTCGAGCTCACAGCGATTATTTTCATAACGTATCGATCGAAGATTTGACATGGCGATTGCTTCCCCCTGCTGCTCGGGCCGAACGCAAATAGCCACCTCAAGCGCACAGCTTGTGGGATGCAGCTTTGTGACCGAATAGGCCTGAGCAGGCTCTTGAGCACTTGCTGGCATTTGACTGCCAAAAAGGAGGCTCGTGCTGATAATAGGCGGCTTGCCGCAAGCCACCGCCTGCTCCGAATGCTCATCGATCGCTTGATCACCTGCCAGGGATTGCTGCTGAATACAATCGGCCGCATCATGACCCGCTTTCATCCGAGCTAATGGCAAGGCAAAACCATCGATGAGCGCAAGCACAAGCGAAAGCCATAAGCTTAATAACGGTATAAGGAGACTGATCATGGCAAACACTCTTTATGCAGCCTGAGCCCTTCAATCACCTCCACGCAAGACTGAGTGGCGGGTTCGCGCCTCTCAAGAGGCTGGGCCTGAGGAGGACTTGCGGGCTTTGAGAACCTTTCAGCCGCTGTCGCTTTTTCAAATGCTCCGAGAGGCTTTGTTGTATCGGTACGGGAAGACTTTTTGCTAAGTTGGTCGTTAGACCAAAGACTCGCTGAACTTTGCCCTGAACTTTGCAACAAATGACTATCACCGTCAGCGCGAAGGCTCAAGCTCACCGCACCAATCTGGCGGGCGTGTTCGAAGCGCTCCTGATCTTCGGCCTTAATTTCCAGGGTAACGACGGAGCTTGCTCTGGGTCGCCCCTGATCACTTTGTGCCTCACGATCCACGGCAAGCACAAGCACATCTTGAATCAGACTTCGTGTTTTTGCGGGACTATGGGCACTCAGACCCGCGAGACCCGCGGAAGCCGAGCCAGGGAGGTAAGCGATCACATCGACGCGATGGCCTGGCTGGACAAAGCCGTTGACGCCACTAGCTTCGCTCACCTTAAGGCTGATCGCCCGATGGCCAAGGCTAATACGCTGCACCAAGCCTGTTGCGGCTCCCACGGGAGCAAGCTTGCCAAGCAATATCGGTTCACCAGCTTGCAAGCTTGCGTTGAGCACTCGCCCTTCGACTCCTGCGGAATCAAGCACTGCGCCTTCGGGTAATGCATCGGAGGGCCAAGCGCTCATCCTGAAGTCAAAGGGACCCAGCGCCTCGCCCTGGTTTAAGGCTCGCAAGGCGACCAGCACAGGGGTACTCGAACGTTGACGCTCAGCTTCGAGCGCATATTGATGCCAGCGACTCATGCCGAAGGCACCGCCAAGCGCTAGGCAAAGGCCAAGCGCACCCACCCAAAAGGCCTTGCCTTGCATAGCGCTTCTAGATGCCTAAGCCAACACCAAGTTGATCGAGCTTGAGCTTTAATGCCCCACCAAGTGTTGTAATCGTGCCAACAATGACCAGCGCGATCAATGCTGCGATGAGGCCATACTCAATCGCGCTTGCACCGAGCTGCTTGGACTGCTTGGCAAAACGCGAAACACCACGCATGCGATGCCCAAGACTTTTAGCAGCTGCTTGCGGGGGTACTGGATGAGACTGGGCAGCCAGGGACTGCGATGGCTTTGGACTGAAAAATGGGAGGCTAGCTTGCGATGTTTGATTGAGATCTTGCTTAGACACAGTCTTCATAAAAGTTCCTCGAAAGATTGAAAAACAAGGATCCGGCATATCGGATCAAACCTTTGTGTGCCGCAAATGCTTGCGAGCAATCACAAAGTCATGAGTTTTTCAATCAGTCTTACGACCGATGCTAAGCCCATGGAGGCAGTCAGCATCATCGAGGAGCCAAAACCTGAGCAAGCAAGCGCCGAACCAGCGCCGGGGCTCGCTCGGTGGCCGCGCCAAACCTCTGAGGAATGAATAGCAGTTACAGCAAAGGGCTTTTGAAGATCCCTTGGAAAATCGTAGTGTTTTCGAAGCCGAGCTCGAACATTGGCAAGCAAGGCATCTTGCGTGGTGAAGGCTAAATCCTGCGCCTTTAATAAGAGCGGATCAACACGTCCCCCAGCGGCTCCACAAACCACCACTGGCGTAGCGCGTCTGTGCAAATGCGCAATAAGCGCAGCCTTGACTGAAACCTGATCGATCGCATCGATTAAGCCATCGAAGGAGAAGTCGAGTCTTTGCTCCAAATTATCGAGCGTTAGAAAATCATCAATCAACTGAACATCCAAATCGGGGCGGATGTCTCGAAGTCGATCTGCCATGATTTCGATTTTCGACGCACCTAGTGTGGAATGCAGGGCATGGACTTGGCGGTTAATATTCGATACCGCAATATGATCCATATCAATAAGGCTGATGCGACCAATACCCGATCGCACCAAAGCTTCGGCAGCCCAGGAGCCCACGCCACCAATGCCTGCAACCACCACATGGCTTGCCTGCAAACGCGCAAGACCGCGTTCACCGTAAAGCTGAAGGATGCCGGAAAATTGGCGGGTGTCGCAAGACCTGGGTTGCTCGAGCCCTTGCATCCCGCCGCCTATTTCCTGAAAACCTGGACGGCGTGAGCGCCCTCCGGAAATCGTATCGATCAAGGTAATAGAATAGTCGACCCAGTTGTCTTGCGCGACTCTAGATCACGATGCGACTGAGCTGCGTCTTTCAACGCGTAGCGCTGGTCGATCTCGATCTTTACCTTACCCGATTTCACCATGTCGAATAAGCGCGCTGACATAGCTTCGAGGGTTGACCGGGTTGCAGTATGAGCCATCAACGAAGGGCGGCACATATAAAGATTGCCTTTGAGCGCGGTAAGGGGCACGGGTGGTACAGGCCCTGATGCATTACCGAAGCTGACAAACATCCCAAAAGGCGAGAGCGAATCGATCGACCCTTGGAAAGTATCCTTACCAATCGAGTCATAAACCACCGGTACACCCTTGCCGTTTGTAATTTCCATAACTTTTTGCTGAAAATTTTCGCGGGTGTAAACAATCGGGTAGTCGCATCCGTGTTTTTTTGCAAGTTCTGCCTTTTCATCGGAGCCAACCGTACCGATGACGGTTAAGCCCAAAGCCTTGGCCCATTGCATGGCGATCAAACCAACACCGCCTGCGGCAGCGTGAAAAAGAATGGTCTGGCCAGCTTGCACTTGGAATGTACGATGAAATAAATACTCAACCGTCATGCCTTTTAGCATCATAGCGGCTGCTGTATCTAGACCTATGCCGTCTGGCACTTTCACCACAGACTTTGCAGGCATGTTGCGCATTTGAGCATAAGAGCCAGGCGGACGATCGCAGTAAGCAACCCGATCACCAGGCTTAAAGTCAACACCTTCTCCAGCTGCAGTCACCACACCTGCCCCCTCTAAGCCAAGCCCAGCGGGGAGCGGCACGGGGTAAAGCCCTGTCCTAAAATACACATCGATATAATTAAGGCCAATCGCTTCATGACGCACCTGGATTTCGCCTGCTGCGGGCGCACCTAACTCGACGTCAACATAGGTCATGACTTCGGGACCCCCTGTTGAAGTCATCCGAATCGCTTTTGTTGTTTGCATGGTCATACTTGTTCTCCGTTAAATAATTCAGTCTGAGCCTTGGCTGTAGTCAAAAGGTTCCGGGATATGCGCCGCCATCGATCAGGAAATTCTGCCCTGTGACGTAAGAGGCTTGTGCGCTACACAAATAAGCACATGCCTGCCCAAATTCATGGGCATTGCCAAAGCGACCAGCGGGCACACCAGCCATACGACGCTTTGCCGCCTCGTCCTCTGAAACACCCATTTGGGCTGCCGCAGCCTTGATCGTGCCACGGAGACGATCCGTGTCAAACATGCCAGGTAACAAGTTGTTGATCGTTACGTTGTGAAGAGCTGTTTTGCGCGAAAGACCCGCTATGAAACCGGTTAAGCCGCTTCTTGCGCCGTTTGACAGCGCTAGGACGTCAATGGGTGCTTTTACCGCTGAGGAGGTGATGTTGACCACACGCCCGAACTTTCGGGCGATCATCCCATCGACAGTTGCTTTGATGAGTTCGATCGGTGTCAGCATATTGGCATCAACAGCCTTAATCCAATCATCACGAGAAAAGTTACGAAAATCACCGGGTGGGGGACCGCCAGCGTTATTAATCAGGATATCGATTTGCGGCGCTGCTGCGAGTGCTTTCTGGCGAATCGCCTCGGTGGTGATATCACCCGCCACTGCGTGGACCGTGACACCATACTCGGCAGCCAGGCGTTTTGCCTCCTCGTTGAGCAGGGGCTCACTGCGCGCGTTCATCACAAGATTCACGCCTTCGGCCGCAAGCGATGCGGCGCACCCCAAACCGAGGCCTTTGCTTGACGCACAAACCAAGGCCCAACGACCCTTAATCCCTAAATCCATGTGGTTCTCCTAAATATGGGCTTTGCAAGCGTTTCATTGACTGACCGCGCGATGCTAGCAGCCCTGGATCGCATACCCCTTCCGAAGCACTCGTGTTTCTAGGGAATGCGAGCATCGAGTCCAGGATAATCGGTACGTTTTAATGCATCAGGCCACCCTATTACATCAGATAGGTTTTAGTGCATCAGGTCCGTCAAGGACTGCTTACCAGGAAATGCCATGAGGAAATGCCCGTGAGCGTAGGCGCAGAAAACAGCAGACAAGGCAGCATCAAGCCTAGCTCACGCCCTTATCGGCGAAGCCTTGTGATACTGCGCCGCGACTTGCGTATCGACGATCATCAGGCGCTTGCCCATGCCTGTCATTTATCTGAATCGGTGCAATTGCTTTTTGTGTTTGATCGGGCGATTTTGGATGCACTGCCCGATCGCGCCGATCGGCGTGTAGAGTTTATTTGGGAAAGTCTACGAAGCCTTGAGAGCGGTGCTGCGCTGGCAGGCAGTTTAATCACCGTTCATGCACATGCCCAGGACGCTTTGCCAGAACTAGTCAAAGCGCTTGCCGTGGACGCGGTATTTTTTAATCACGATGATGATCCCTATGCGCTTTGTCGTGATGGCCACCTCACGCAAGCGCTTAGGGCCATGCAAATTGGTTGTTTTTCGTATAAAGATCATGTTGTTTTTGAGCGCAGCGAGATACTGACGCAGGCGTCTAAACCTTATAGTGTTTTTACACCCTATAAGCAGTCTTGGCTTAAGCGACTTGCGGCACAGCAAGAAGCTATCGCTGAAGCCAAGGTTGATCAGCGCCGATTAATGGCGCCTGATCCAGCGCAACAATCAGCCTGTCGCGCCCTTGCACACTCAAGAGACTGGGGCTTGTGGTTTGGGACCCCGCCTAGTCTCGAGGCGATTGGTTTTCGTAGCACTAACTTAAGCCAACTTCGCGTGCCAGTCGGAGCAAACGGCGCGAGAGCTCTTTTGAAGGATTTTGCTGGCAGGATTGATCGCTACGATAAGGCACGTGATTTCCCTGCACTCAAAGGACCGTCTTATTTATCGGTACATTTAAGGTTTGGAACGATCAGCATTCGAGAACTCACCCGTCTGGCTCTGCAAGCCGCAAGCTCGGGCGCTCAGACCTGGCTGAGCGAATTGATTTGGCGTGATTTTTACATGCAAATTCTGTATCACTTTCCACATGTTGTGCGCCAATCCTTTAAGCCCGAATATGACCTCATCGCTTGGGAGGATGGGTCGAAAGCGTCAGCGGACTTTCAGGCCTGGTGTCATGGGCAAACCGGATATCCACTTGTCGATGCAGCCATGAGGCAACTCTTGCAAAGCGGCTATATGCACAATCGCCTTCGCATGGTAACCGCATCGTTTTTGTGCAAAGACTTAGGGCTTGATTGGCGCTGGGGTGAAGCATGGTTTGCCCAGCACCTGCTTGATTTTGATCTTGCTGCCAATAATGGTGGTTGGCAGTGGGCGGCATCTAGCGGCTGCGACGCTCAACCCTACTTTCGTATTTTCAACCCCGTGAGCCAGAGTGAAAAATTTGATCGGGAGGCGCGCTTTATCCGCCGCTACCTTCCTGAGATCGCACAACTCTCAGACAAGCAAATTCACGCCCCCTGGGAAATGGGAGGACTCGATGCTCAGGCAATTGGATTCAAACTTGGCAGCGACTACCCCTTGCCGATCGTTAATCACGATCAAGCCCGAAAGAAAACCTTAGAACGTTATCAAGTCGTCAAGCGAGCAAAGCTTTAACGCGAAACGAGCAATGCTTCAAAGCATGCTCACGGAAGCATGTCCACATAGCTAAAAAGAATGGTTTAGCTTCGGGAAAATTAGTTTGGCGTCGAGATAATCGTTTAAGTCAAAGCCTGGTCCTGCAACTCAGATTTCAACCATTTCAAAGTCTTCTTTTCTCGCGCCACACTCCGGGCAAGTCCAATTGATGGGAACATCCTCCCAGCGAGTTCCCGCGGCAATACCCTCTTCAGGCAAGCCGGCGGCTTCATCGTAAATCCAGCCGCAGATCAAACACATCCAAGTCTTATTCGCTTGCTCAGTCATCAAATCACCCTTATGCGTGGCTTAGCTTGTTAGGCTTGCAAGAGCCAGCGCGCAAGCATGCTGGTGATGACACCAGCACTCGCCAATAAACCGAGGTAAGTAAGCAAGGACATACCCTCGGTCACTTTCGATCCTCGTGAAACATCCAAACCACGTCGAACGACCGGCCTTTCGTTCTCTTTCATAACAAGGCTCCCTTGTACTTCAGCAAGCGACGGTCGCTTTATTCAAGACGATCCGATCACCTGACCGTAAAAAAAGAAGTGCAGATAGCCTGCGCTTACATGACCTTCTTGAGTAAAGCTGCCATTTCAGAGGGGTTTTTAGTGGTGCGAATACCGCAAGCTTCCAGGATATCCAGCTTAGCTTGTGCGGTGTCATCGCCGCCCGATATCAAGGCACCTGCATGCCCCATGCGCTTGCCTGGTGGCGCTGTGACCCCTGCAATAAAACCAACAACAGGTTTTTTCATATGCTCTTTAGCCCAACGTGCAGCGTTGACTTCGTCGGGACCACCGATCTCGCCGATCATGATGACCGCATCAGTATCTGGATCATCGTTAAACATTTTAAGCACATCAATGTGTTTCAGACCATTGATTGGATCACCACCAATACCGACAGCCGACGATTGCCCCAATCCTAACTCAGTGACTTGGCCAACCGCTTCATAAGTCAAGGTTCCAGAACGCGATACGATCCCGATGCGGCCTTTTCGGTGAATATGCCCTGGCATGATGCCTATCTTGATTTCGTCAGGCGTGATCAAACCTGGGCAATTTGGACCAAGCAATAGGGTTCGCTTGTTTTCCCGCTTCATGCGGTTGCGAACCTCCAGCATATCGCGAACGGGGATGCCCTCGGTAATGCAAATAGCCAAATCGAGATCAGCCTCAACTGCCTCCCAAATCGCTGCCGCAGCACCTGCTGGCGGAACATAGATCACCGAGACCGTTGCACCAGTCGACGCCTTTGCGTCCTTAACTGAGGCATAAATGGGGATACCTTCAAAATCCTCACCGGCTTTCTTTGGATTCACGCCTGCAACAAAACAGGCTTTGCCGTTTGCATAGTCGCGGCACATCCTTGTATGGAACTGACCCGTCTTGCCAGTGATTCCCTGGGTGATGACCTTGGTGTCTTTATTAATCAGAATGCTCATCGGATAGACCCCGAATGGTTAATCAGTGGCCCTTGGCCGCAGCAACAACCTTCTCGGCTGCTTCGGCCATGGTGTCGGCAGAAATGATTGGTAAGCCCGAATCTCTGAGGATTTGCTTGCCCAAGTCTTCGTTGGTGCCCTTCATACGAACCACAAGCGGCACCGAGAGGCTCACAGCTTTACAAGCTTCCACAACACCTTGCGCGATCACATCGCAACGCATAATGCCGCCGAAAATATTGACCAGGATTGCCTTAAGCTTCGGGTTGTCAAGCATGATCTTGAAGGCTTCGGTGACTTTCTCGGTGGTGGCACCACCCCCTACGTCGAGAAAGTTTGCAGGCTCACCGCCGAAGAGCTTAATCGTATCCATCGTGGCCATCGCCAAACCAGCGCCGTTCACCAGGCAACCGATATTGCCATCGAGCTGTATGTAGGCAAGATCAAACTGACTGGCACGAATCTCGGCAGGATCTTCTTCATCAAGATCACGGAAAGCAACAATCTCAGGATGCCGAAACAAGGCGTTACTATCAAAATTGAACTTCGCATCGAGCGCACGAACATCGCCAGAACCGGTCAGGATGAGCGGATTGATTTCGGCCAAGGATGCATCGGTATCGAAGTAGGCTTGATACAGCTTCTTGAGCACATCCACAGCCTGCGGCACTGAGGCATCGGGGATCCCAATCCCCTTTGCAAGGGCTGCAGCCTCTGCATCAGCAAGACCTTCGGAGGGCTCAACAAAGGCCTTTAGAATCTTTTCGGGCGTCTCATGGGCAACTTTTTCAATTTCCATGCCCCCTTCAGATGAAGCCATCACGCATATCTTTTGGGTGATTCGATCGGTCACGATACCCACATAGAACTCTTTACGGATATCAGCGCCTTCCTCGATCAGCAAGCGCCTTACTTTTTGGCCAGCTGCACCGGTCTGGTGGGTGATGAGTTGCATCCCAAGGATCTCTGAGGCTAGCTTGCGCACCTCATCAATTGATCGAGCAAGTTTGACCCCACCACCTTTGCCGCGCCCACCTGCATGGATTTGCGCTTTGACAACCCAGACCGGACCGCCTAGTTCTTGAGCGATTTCAACCGCTTCATCAACCGTGAACGCGGGCTTGCCTTTGGGAACAGGTACATGGAACTGACGCAGCAGCTCCTTGCCTTGATATTCGTGAATTTTCATGCGGATTACCCCTAGCAGACGGTGTTCTTCGAGCCTGCGCCTGAGGCCCAGGCACCGTGTGCGGTGATGGTATCACGGGGGTTGCTACGGTGTTGCGACAGCCTTGTTAATCCTGACGGACGATACGGCGGATCACATCGTGAGAAAAACCTCGCGAGGCTAAAAAGCGCATTTGCCGCAAGCGTTCTTTGGGATCGAGTGCCACCTCGCCAAAGCGTCGCTCCCAAAGTTGTCTCGCACGCGACTCTTCGCTGGCTTGCAAATCGGTAGTCACCGTTGCAATGAGTTCGGCTGGCAGTTGATGCTGTTTAAGACTTTGCTTAATAAAGGATGTGCCCTTACGCGCTGCCTGCCGCCTAATAAACGATTCGGCGAAACGCTCCTCTGAAAGGTAGCCACGATCTTTCAGCGCCTTAAGAGCTTCTTCAAGCGCTTCGTCGGACGCCGCATGGGCTGCCAATTTACGCTTAAGTTCGGCAGCGGAATACTCGCGGCGCGCAAGCGCCGCGAGACCACGCTGAATCAGCGACGAATCTTTCAGTTGGCCTCCGGCGCGCTAAGGCCACGTTGAGCTACACCGTGATGCGCACGAAGCTTGTTTTCGATTTCTAGAGCGAGCGCAGGCCGCTCACGGAGATACTCACGAGCGTTGTCCTTACCCTGGCCGATGCGATCGCCACTATAGGAATACCAGGCACCGCTCTTATCGATGATGCTCGCTTCAGAGCCTAAATCGAGAATCTCGCCCTCACGTGAAATGCCTTCACCATACAAAATGTCGAAGTCGGCCTGACGGAATGGTGGCGCCACCTTATTTTTCACAACCTTAACCTTGGTCTCGCTACCAATGACTTCATCGCCTTTTTTGATCGATCCGGTGCGGCGAATATCGAGCCGCACCGACGCGTAAAACTTCAGTGCGTTACCCCCTGTCGTGGTTTCAGGATTACCAAACATCACCCCGATTTTCATGCGAATCTGGTTGATAAAGATCACCAGGGTGTTGGTTCGCTTGATCGTGCCTGTAAGCTTGCGAAGCGCTTGACTCATCAACCGAGCCTGTAGGCCGGGAAGTGAGTCGCCCATTTCGCCTTCGATCTCGGCTTTTGGCGTTAGGGCTGCAACCGAGTCGATTACGATCAAATCAACCGAACCCGATCGAACCAGCGCGTCAGCGATCTCTAAGGCCTGCTCACCGGTGTCAGGTTGTGAAATAAGTAAATCAGCCAGATTTACCCCGAGCTTTTGTGCGTATTGGGCATCAAGCGCATGTTCGGCGTCGATGAAAGCGCAAGTACCCCCGAGCTTTTGCATCTCGGCAATCACCTGCAAGGTGAGCGTCGTTTTGCCGGAGGATTCCGGGCCGTAAATTTCAACAACGCGGCCTCTAGGTAATCCACCAACACCCAGTGCTAAATCAAGACCCAGTGAGCCAGTGGATACCACTTCAAGGTCGTTTTCAATCTCTTTGTCGGTCATGCGCATGACCGAGCCTTTTCCGAATTGTTTTTCGATTTGCGATAAGGCTGCCGACAAAGCCTTGGCACGCTCGAGCTTTTGCTTGCTGTCTTCCATACGAAATCCTCTGTTTTGAGTGGACGGGATAAAGCGCCCGCCATTATTCTACAAGAATACTGTATAAAAAATCAGTCAAAAGACCGATTCTTCGCTTGATGGATTGATTTTCGATTGATCGATCGATTCACACGGCTGCCTGTAGCAGGACTAGCGATTGCCTTAAGGCAAAATGTGCGGTGGCAAGTCGAACGTCTGCCCGCTCACCGGGATAGTGGCGACGCATGACGCGGTGGCTCATGGGCTCGCCCTCTCCGCTCCCACGCCAAGCAAAGCCATGGACAACGGTGCCAACGGGCTTATCGGTTGATCCTCCACTCGGACCAGCAATACCCGTAACTGAGACTGAAAACTGAATCCGCGGGCTCGCAGACAGTGCGCCTAAGGCCATGGCTAAAGCAACTTCCTCGGAGACCGCACCGTGTTGTTCGATCAGCTCTGCAGGCACAGCCAGCAAATCAGACTTGGCAAGATTGGAGTAACTCACCATGCCTCGTTCAAACCAGGCGCTTGACCCAGCCACTTCGGTGAGTGCCATGGCGATCATGCCCCCGGTACACGATTCGGCTGTTGCGATCATCAT
>OMIE01000154.1 GCA_900299025.1 Burkholderiaceae bacterium | reverse complement strand
TTTATGAATAATGGCGCCACCGCACCGCTTCGCGCCTGGCAAATTCAGAAGCCCGCTCCTTTCTGGTGACGTACGACCAATGTGCTCACGTACTGGAGGTTGCTGCGGTAGCGAACTAAAAACCATGCTTCCCCAAAGTTGATCATCCAGTCTCGAAACGCGTCGTCCATGTAGTAAACGAGTCGTCCCAGACCAAGTTGTCAACTGGGTGTTTGTTTTCAAATAGGCGCTTTCTACCAGAGGTTCCATGAAGACTAAAAAAGCGCTGCTTGCTGAAGAACTCGCCCTTGAGCAAGCTATCCAAACCCTTCAAGCTAAAGCACATAACTCGACGTGTGCACTGACCATACGGATGGATCATTTACTGTCAGTGTCCCGATCACCGCGACCGATATGAAGCAGATGGCTGCGTTGCGTTTGAAACTCAATCAAGTCGATTCGCTGTTGGGCCAGCGGAGACCAAACGTTCGAAAGTCAACAAGTCATTCGGTCATCAAAGATCCAGATTTGCTGATGTCAAGCGCGAAGTAAATCTGAGCCACTTTACGCTGGTTTACGCAGCCGAATTCTGAGCCACTGCTTTTCCTGAATTTCCGAGGAATCCTGCCTTCCTCTGTTTTCTCAGCCGATAGCTGTCGCCTTTGATCTGCACAATATGTGCGTGATGCAGTATTCGATCAAGCATGGCAGCTGTCAGCGTTGGGTTATCGCCGAAGGTATCGCCCCATTGCGCAAACGGCAGATTGCTGGTCAAGATCATGGACCCGCCACGCTCATATCGCTTGGCTACGATATGAAAGAAGTGGCTGGCCTGCTCACCCGTCAACGGCAAATAGCCAATTTCATCAATGATCAACAGCCTGGGTCCAAGTACGCGATGTCGCATCACTGATTCATAACGGTCCTGACGCTGGGCTGCTGACAATTGCAGCATCAGATCTGCCGCTGTGACGAAATGTGTCTTGATGCCCGCCTGCGTCGCCGCGTAACCAATCGCAATCGCCAGATGCGTCTTACCCACCCCCGAAGGGCCCAACAGAACCGCGTTCTCCCCACGCTCAATAAACCGTAGAGTCGCCAGCTCATTAATCAACGGCTGCGGGGCACCCGTTGCAAACGTAAAGTCATACTCGGCAAGTGTCTTGATGACGGGGAACGACGCCATGCGAGCAAGCGTCTGCCGACTGCGCATTTGCCTGGCCTCTCGTTCATGACTCAATGCCTGTTCAAGGAACTCCAGGAAGCTCCAGTCCCGCTCGGCAGCCTGACCCGCAATCGCCTCGAATCGCTCAGCAAGACCGTCAAGTTTCAGCTGTCGGCAGTAGGCGTCAATCCGTTCGGCTTGCAGATTCATGCACTCACCTCGGTCAAGATCTGTTGGTAGATCGACAGCGGATGCTGCAGCGCGTGGATTTGCTCGCGCATCTTGCGCGGCATGGGCCGATCCGATGGGCAGCGGGGCGCATGTTTCGGCAGAGGTTGCAGCAGTGTCTTCTCGAAATTCTTGTATAGCGTTTGCGGTGCATGTCCTGTTTTGGGATGAACACGACGATTGGCGACATCGCGCAACCACTTGCCAACTTCGGCATTAGCTGTAGCGCCATCCACAGTGAGCCCGCCGGCCTTCATCCTGCTTGAGAGCGGTACATAAAAATTACCGCGTAAGTAGCGATGGAAACGCTCTACCTTACCTTTGGTTCGTGCCCGATAGGGCTTGCACAGGCGCGGCAGAAATCCGTACAGCTTGGCCATATCCAAGAAGTCGTCATTCCAGCGATGCTGACCTTCGCCGTAAGCGTCACGTTTGAGGACGATGCTCTTGGCGTTGTCGTATAAGATTTCCCGGGGAATGCCGCCCAGTGCTACAAATAGCGCGTGGTGGCATGCCACCAGGGTGCCAGCCGTCTCATCCGTGGTGAAACGCACCCAGCGCCAACGACTGTAGCCAAGCGTCGCAGTGAATGCGTAGAGGGGATCGCGACCACGGCGAAAGACGACAAAGTCGCACTGCAGCTGCTGCCCGGGAGCCGTCTCGAAGCGTACGACCGGATCGTCCTTGCGTGGTGGTTTACAGGATCGCAAAAACTCTTGCAGTTGCCGAAGCTGGCCGCTATACCCTAGCAACCGCAATTCACGTAGCAGTGCCGGTGCCGGAATCCAATCCGGATGCGCCTCGGCTACGCGTTGCTTGATATAGGGCTTAAACGGATCGAGCTTGGTTGGACGCGGTTGACGCAGCTTGTAGCTTGGCGCTTCAGCGGCTGCCAAATAGCGTGCGACCGTGTTCCTCGAAATACCCAAGGTACGGGCAATTTGCCGTTCTGATAATCCTTGGGCCTTGAGCACGTGAATTTCCATCCACTCTTCCTTGTATAGCACTGGGATCTCGCGCAAAAGATCCAACTTTACGAAAAAGCGGCTCAGATTTACTTCGCGCGAAATGGCTCATTTTTACTCCGCGCGCAACAACGCTGTGGCAGTGGTGAATCGCTATCAAATTTCTAGACACTTCATTGCCTCTTAAAAAACTGCTGCTCAAATTTTACCGGCGACTGCTTTCCGTTATAGCCATGTCGGCGCACCGGGT
>OMIE01000153.1 GCA_900299025.1 Burkholderiaceae bacterium | reverse complement strand
CCCCCCAACGGACTGCTGCTCCACTTGCTGCGCGTGGCGCCACGCGCTACAATTTTAGAATGATTCGAAGCTTCAGGCACAAGGGCGTTGACCGCTCCACCTTGTCCAAGGTACTCAATGGGCGGGCGGCGATCAGCCCTGCGATGGCGTTGAGGATCGAGCGATGGCTGGGGCGCGACCATGGCGGGGCGGCTGAGGTGTGGCTAGCCCAGCAGGCTGCATACGATCTCTGGCAAGCACGGGCCGCCGCGAAGGCCAGCAAAACCCTTTCGGGCGTCAAGGCACTGAAGCTTCAATCGGCATGACCGGGAAGCCGGACTGCTCGGATGCAGCCGCCGCCCCGGCGCTGCTCCTTTGGTCGCGCCTCATACAAGCCTTATCACGCGCACCGCCTTCTCTGCCATGTTCTGACATCAACGCGCTTTCACCCCAAGGGCCCCGGGTTAGCCCATCAGATATGCGGGGGCACTTGCCCTGGTTTTACCCTGGTTTTACCCTGATTAACCAGCGCCTCCGACCACTTCTCGAGCAGCTTTTTTTCCGCTTGGTCCCAACCACACGCAACTTGTAAAGCGGCGTTCGTACAGCTATTGCGACGGATTAAGTTTGCCCGCATCGAAGAAAACTATCCTGTAGGAAAGCCTGAGCATCCCTGCCGATGTGATGATTGCTCAGACGGCTAAAAGATGATCGACACAAGCGCCTGAACTGCTTGCTAACTGTGAATAACTGATTACAATGAGCTTATGCTTACTGTCAAACGCTTGCCTGAATTTGATGATTGGCTGGGTGGTCTTAAGGACGGCATGACTCGCATCCGACTAGCGCGTCGACTCGACAAGGTTCAGCGCGGATTGTTAGGTGATGTTGGGCCAGTAGGTAATGGTGTCAGCGAAATGCGCGAACACTTTGGCCCAGGCTGGCGCATGTACTACACCGAGCGCAACGGTATGATGATTGTAATGTTAGGCGGTGGCGACAAGTCGACTCAGCAACAAGATATTGCCCGCGCTGTTGCGCTGGCAGCAACGCTTAAGGAGTAATCGATCATGACGGAAACGACCAAAGTGACAGAGCTGCCCGATTTCGATATGGCGGAACACTTAAAGTCTGACGAGGATATTGCGAATTATCTGACTTTGGTGCTCGAGGAGAATGACGCTACCGAATTCACCCACGCTTTAGGCATCATCGCCCGGGCACGGGGCATGACGGAAATGGCGCGCGCTTCCGGTCTTACGCGCGAGGCACTCTACAAGGCGTTGCGACCGACCTCGCACCCGCGTTTCGATACGATTACCAAAGTGTGTGCTGCGCTGGGTGTCAAACTCGTTGCGCAACCGATTCAGCACGCCTGAGTTGTGCGGCCACGCAGTCAATCGGGTTCTTTGAAACACTATTTTCTGCAAAGAAGATCGACATGTGATTCGTCACTGCATTGGCAAGTTCAAGCGTAGAGACCGTTGATCGCGCATACACCTAACTGGCCATTGTTGACAGGCAGTGCTTTCACAGAATAGGTGCTTGGTAGATGCACGCTTTGCGGCTAAGCCCTGAACTGAACCGTTTAGCCACTTGCCCGAACATGCTGCCGCACCCAGGCCGCAAACGCTTGCTCGCTCAGATTGCCATCCGCCAGTTCGAGCATCTTGATGACACAGTCCGCATCGTCCGCCTCGAGATGCCACCCATTGAGCGTCACAAACAACTCGACCGCAACGAATGCTGTTCGGTTGTTTCCATCAATAAAGGGGTGATTACGGGCGAGGCCATATCCATACGAAGCAGCAAGAGCGGCTACATCGTGTTCACCATAAGCGGCCAGGTTCTGGGGTCAATGCAAAGCCGACTCAAACAAGCTTTGATCACGCACACCGCCTTCCCCACCATTTTTGACAACTGCTCTTCATGCACTGCCCGCAAAACTTGGGCGCCAAGGCACACCCATCCAGGAGGTCGCCCGGTCAACGCGCCAACTCGCAAAGCACCTGGCGACGACGCTTCATGATTTTGCGCGCCTCGGCCATCTGCTCCTCGAAATTCGCGTCATAGGGAGTCATCATGACAGCCCCGTCAGAGGTTTTAGTCAGAAACACCGTGCCTCCCCTCTCAAGCCTAAGCCGAGCAAGCAGTTCCTTGGGCAAGATCAGACCAACAGAATTACCGATTTGGGTCAGTTTTAGAGCAGTCATAGAAAACTCGTTATAACGTCTATTATATTAAGAGCGGCAGAGGTGGCCAGTCAAACATGCCAACACTTGGACCTAACGCTGGTGTGGGTGCTGAAGGCATGCGAATGAGATCACCAAGGCCCTCATGAATGATGCTGGCAATCCGAACCCAATTGCGCTTCGAAGGCTCAACACCTAATACCTAGCAGGCCTTAACGCACTGCGCAGCTAGCACGCTTGCATCGCCATAGCGGTAGGCAGCCGACTCACAAACAACGAACCAGGCAGCGTTTTTACGACGCGCAGGCACTAGCACAAGCGCTCGCCCATCATTCACCCAGGTGTAGATTGCCAGCAAATCGCCATGTCGGCGCACCTTGTGCGCTTTGCGAAGATCGAGGGATACGGGCATGGTTTTTGACAGTATCAGTATTGGATGGCTTGATAAGTGGTTGGTTGTCCTGGTTTGAACACCACGAGGCGGCATTCGCCGGATCCTTAGTATGAGAAAAGCCAATGAATGAGAAAAGGCGCTCATTGCCTGCTATTTGGAAGGATCGTGATGATGCGCCTTCGCTAGATG
>OMIE01000152.1 GCA_900299025.1 Burkholderiaceae bacterium | reverse complement strand
TGTGGATGGAGGCCGAATATGGTTTTGATCGCTGGGATGCTTACATGATGCTAAGCCAATGTGGCATTGTCCGTTTGGGCAATTTTGTGGACCCGAAATACACCGTAGGCACTGGGATTTTGAAGCGCTATTTGGTTTGAGGTAAACCTCAACAACAGGTATTGGCCTGGTTCATCCCTAAGCGCCCAGTGAATTGGCGCAGCTACGAACGTATTTCAATGATTCGTTGTCAATGTTAGGAGATCGTTATGGATCTTGGTTTGAATGGTTTAAAAGCCGTTGTAACGGGCGGTACAAAGGGTATCGGCAGGGCGATTGTTGAGACCTTGGCACAAGAAGGTGCGCATGTTAGCTTTTGCGCCAGAAGTCAGCAAGACGTCGATGATGCGCTTAATCTTATGCATGCTCGAGGCCTGAAGGTCGATGCGAAGGCGCTTGATATTGCTAATGCGCATGACCTTTCCCAATGGGTTGTTGAGTCTTCTAGTGCAATGCATGGTATTGACATCGTCGTTGCCAACGTCAGCGCCCTGGCAATTGGTGCCGATGAGGAAAGCTGGAAGAAGGGTTTTGATGTCGACATGATGGGTACCGTACGACTCGTCAATGCCGCGATGCCGTCCTTGGAGCAAAGTAAACATCCCGCGATTGTGACGATTTCAAGTGTGTCTGGCAGGGAGATCGATTTTGCATCCGGTCCTTACGGCGCCTTCAAGGCTGCGATCATTCATTACACGCAGGGGCTTGCGTTTCATCTTGCCAGCAAAGGTATTAGAGCAAATACCGTCTCCCCTGGAAATACTTATTTCCCCGGCGGTGTCTGGCAACAAATCGAGCAGGGCAATCCGACGCTTTTCCAGCAGGCTATGGATTTAAATCCTACGGGTCGCATGGGAACACCGCAAGAGATGGCTAATGCCGTTGCCTTTCTCGCAAGCCCGGCAGCAAGCTTTATAACGGGCAGCAATCTTGTTGTCGACGGTGCACTTACCAGGGGTGTTCAGTTCTAAATACTTGCCTTTTCGCTCGACTAGTAAGCAGTTAGAGCCACAGCTTTTCTCTCCGTAAATCAAGATCATGAAATAGCGCGCGGGAGGGACCTATGTGCGTGATTGAACCAGTTTCGAGAACAACAGTTGTATCCGAAAGCGCCAAGGCAAGATCGAGGTGGTGATCCACGATAATCATCGATACTTCATGGCGCAATCGATCTAAGGCCTCAAACAGCTCTTCAACGATTGCTGGCGCCAATCCCTCGAAGGGTTCGTCGAGTAGGAGTAAGCGAGTATCTCCCGATAGGGCTCGTGCGATCGCGACCATTTGCTGCTCGCCACCCGATAAATAGTCGGCAGGAGAAAGCCAACGATCCCGAATCCGAGGGAAAAAATGAAAAATCTTGTCCTGATCCCAATGGATCCCCGCGCCGGTTCGGCGCTTCAGTCGGCCCAGCTCCATGTTTTGTGCAACAGTCATGCCAGAAAAAAGTCCTCGACCTTGAGGTACATAGGCAACACCGAGCCTTGCAATCTCAGCTGCACTTAAGGACTCAATCCGCCGATCATGGAGCTGAATGCTACCCGATGCTGCAGGGCTTATGCCGATGAGCGTCTTAAGCAAGGTCGATTTACCAGCACCATTTCTGCCAAGCAAAGCAAGAATCTCACCCTGATGAATGTTAAAACTAACGTCACGGATGATATGACTTTTGCTATAGAAGGTATTCACCGACTCACAACGTAACAGTTCCTGACTGCCACGCGCAGAAACTCGCGGTTTGGAGGCCATTGATTCAGATCCTGAACCGATATAAATCGTTTGGACCTCAGGAGAGTTTCGCGCATCTTCAACGGTTCCGTCGATCAAGACCTTGCCTTCATGCATGACGGTTACGGCATCGGCAATTGAGAAGACACGATCGATGTCGTGCTCAATGAGAAGCACAGGCAGCTGCTTTGAAATAGCGTGAATAAGGCTACCAACTCGTTTGCGTTCTGCCGCCGCAAGACCGGCGAGCGGCTCATCAAGTAATAAGAGCTGCGGTTTAGTACCGAGAGCGATCGCCATATCGAGAAGCCGCTGGCCGCCGTAGGACAATGAGCCTGCTTCGGCAGCATCAATCCCTTGCAAACCCATGGCAAGCATTAAACCATCAGTCTCCTTATTCAGGACGGTTAGGGTGGCAGCACAGCACCATGGATTTAGGCGTTGTTTGGTCTTGGCTTGTAGGGCGAGTCGAACGTTTTCACGGACTGTCAACCCGGGAAATAGATTCGTGATCTGAAACGAGCGACCAATGCCAGCCTGGGTTCTCTGCGCAGGCGGCATGGATGAGATATCAAGCTGACCTAATCGAAGGTTTCCGTCATCAAGCGGATGAAGGCCTGAGATCAAATTAAAGGCGGTCGTCTTTCCTGCTCCGTTCGGCCCAATCAAGGCATGAAGCCCAATCGAGCGCACGCTAAAGCTCACGCCATCAACTGCCTTAATGCCACCAAAGTGCCGCCTCAACACGGAGGCCTCAAGGATTGTGGGTGCCGTACTTGCCCCCGGTACTAGAAAACTTGGTAGTTCGATCTCGCCCGCCTTACGGTTAGCCATCGCAGCGTCGAGAATAGGCTTCTTGCGCCAAAGCGTGCTTATGCGCTCATAAATGCCCACCAAACCAGTCGGTGAAAACAGTATGAAAAACACAAAGAGCAATCCGAAGTAAAGTAACCAGTCTTCGGTGACACTTGACAGCACATCACGAAAAATAACGTAGAAAAGAGCTCCAAGTGCTGGCCCCAAGAAGCTACGCATACCGCCAATAACCAGCATTGCCAAGAGTTCACCAGAGAAGACAACAGAAATCGGCTCGGCTGATGTCATACGGTTATTAAACAAAAGCAAGACACCGGCTAAGCCCGTCATACTCGCAGACATCACAAAGGCTATGAGCTTATAGCGATTAGTTTCATAGCCGATGAAGGAGGCTCGCTGCTCGTTCTCACGAATCGATAAGAGTACTGAGCCCACAGGCGAACGGTGAAACCGCCATAAAACATAGAGTGTTAAAAAGGCAATAAAGGCAACAAGTGAGTAGAACGGTAGCTTTTGTTCGAGGTCAAAGCCCATCCAGAGTGGTCTTGTGATCCCACCCAATCCGTTTTCGCCACCGGTAACAGCAGTCCAGCGAAAGGCGATCGCGTAGAGCATGGCACAAAGTGCCAGGCTTAAAAGCGAAAAGTAAACGCCTCGACGGCGCAGTATTAAAAAGCCAAAAGCGGAACTGATAAGCGCGATGGTCAATACGGCCAAAGCGAGTGGCCACCAAAAACTATCGGGAAACCAGTGCTGTTGGGCAAGTGCTGCGACATATGCGGCAAGCCCAAACCAGGCGCCGTGACCGAAGGACACAAGCCCTGTGAAGCCGACCAATATATTTAATGCCATACAAGCTAGCGCAAAAACAACGACTTCAGTGGCCGAGCTGATCCCGAGGCCAAGTGCTGCCATCAATGAAGGCAGAAGTAAGAGCGCTATAGCGCCTATCCAAAGGGCAGAGCGGCTAATCGGCATGAGTACTTTGCACCCTTTATTCGAAACGCATAATGCGCTCGCCAAACAAACCTCGCGGTCTAAATAAAAGAACCAGCAACATCAGCAAATAGATCACCGCAGTCGAAGCCTGCCCGTACCCCAATGCAACTGTTATGCCCTTCACCATGCCAACTAACAGGGCTGCAAAAATAACGCCCCAAAATGAGCCCAATCCACCGATCACGACGACAACGAAGGCCGGCGTGAGAATCTCCTGGCCCATGGCAGGGTGAATCGAATAGATCGGTGCGAGTAGCACGCCCGCCAGGCCGGCAAGGCCTATGCCAAGCGCGGCAACTGCGGTGAGGTAAGGCTGCAAAGAAATGCCTAGCGCGCCGACCATGTCAGGGTTTTGAACGCCGGCTCGAACGACGCGGCCAAATGCAGTGCGGTTTAAGAGAAACCACAGCGCAGTAACGCAAAGGATGGCGATAATAAGCAGTGCAGAGCGAAACTTTGAATAGATGAAGTCACCGAGAAAGACTTGTCCGCGCAAGCCATCGGGGATGGCAAATGACAGCGGCGCTGCGCCAAAAATCATTCTAAGTGCTTGCTCGCAAACCATTGCAAGGCCGAACGTCAACAGCAGCGACAGAATTGGGTCCGACCGATAAAAACGACGAAAAAAGTATCGCTCTAAAAATATTCCTAATATGGCTACTGCGATCGGAGAGAGAATGAGTGCGCCGCCATAACCCATCTGTGGCGCGATCAAAGTGGTTAAGTAGGCTCCCAGAGCGTAGAAAGCACCGTGAGCGAGGTTAACGATACCGCCAAGCGAGAAAATCAGCGATAGGCCCAGCGCTATCAGCAGGTAATAAACCCCATCCAATAGGCCATTGAGCAATTGCTGCAAGATGATGCTTGACATAATTTGTGAGGGCTTAAGCGTTCTAAGAGAGGGGGCACGATCGTAGACTTACTCGATAGGGCAGTCCTTCGAGGTGCATCCGATCGATTCCCCTCAACCGGTGGCGATCAAGCCGGCATATTGCAGGTGTTTTCCTCTTTGGTGGCCGCAATTACCTCAAGGCTCTCGTTGGCCGCAGGTACGGGATCGCTTGGCTTGTAAATATCCCACTTATTTTTGAGATCTTTCGCCTTTAATGCCTCGACGGCATACATCTCATGCATCAGTTGATGATCGTAGGCGCGGAAATAGCCTTCCCGAGTCTTAAGCAAATCAAACTTGGCACCTTTCTCCCAGTGACCAATGATCTGGGTTGCCTCCGTCGACTTAATGTCGTTCATGGATTTGGCAAGGATGTGCATGCTGATGTAGTCCCCCCAAGCCTGATTTTCGGGTGGTTTACCGTATTTTTTTGTAAAGGCTTGCACGAATGCTTTGGAACCAGGCGTATTAATTAAGTGATGCCAAACGAGTGGCCAGGTTCCAAAAAAGTTACCCTGGCCAGCGCCCCAGGCAACTGCTGTATCAAAGCCAAAGCCTGCAACGGGAAAGTCGAGTCCAAACTCTGCATACTGCTTTAGAAAGTTCGTAATTTGGACACCAGCAAGATTTGAGATTACGAGGTCAGGCTTGGCCGCACGAATCTTCAATAAGTAAGCGGAAAAGTCCGCTGCATCGGTTGGAACGAGTTCATCGGCTGCAAACTGACCGCCATTGCTCTCCATAAATCGTCTGGCAACTTTGAGTAAGTCATGACCGAAGGCGTAGTCGGCAGTTAAGGAATACCAGCGTTTTCCCTTGACTCGGTTTT
>OMIE01000151.1 GCA_900299025.1 Burkholderiaceae bacterium | reverse complement strand
CAGATTCGGTGCGCCAATTTGCTTATTGCCTTTGCCATCATTGCCATGGCAGGCAGCGCACACCCCAAACTTAGGCTTGCCCATTTGTGCCTTTAAGCTGTCGTGTGCGGCACCCGAAAGCGAAAGCACATAATTCGCCAGATTTTCCACATCCGCTGCCGTACCAACCGCCGCAGCCATCGGTGGCATCACTGCCTGCCGGCCATTCAAAATCGTTGTAACGATATAGTCGGCATCACCTGCACCAAGCCAATCTTTATCGGTGAGATTAGGAAATCCCATCGAGCCCTTGCCGTTTGAACCATGGCATTGCACACAATAGGTTAAGTACATACGCTCGCCCATACCCTTGGCTTTTGCATCAGCGGCAACTTGCTGAATATCCATGCTGGCATATTGCGCAAACAAGGGTTTGGTTGACTCGTCATAACGCCTCATTTCGTCTTGATATTGCGCTGTCTGCGACCAGCCAAGACTGCCTGCGTGTGTACTCAAGCCAGGAAAAAAATACAAATAGGCGATACCGAAAATGATAGTTATAATAAAAAGACCTACCCACCAGCGTGGCAGTGGATTATTAAGCTCTTCGATCTCATCCCAGGCGTGGCCAGTGGTTGAAACGCCCTTTTCGTTTCCGGGTAAGCGCTGCTTAGCGGTGGCTGCGATTAAGAATATGCAAAAAGCAATGGACGCAACCGTCGCGCCTGCCACGTACCATCCCCAGCCTTGACTAAAAAAATCAGTCACCACGTGTTGTGTTGTGCTCATCTTATTTCCCCGCTAACGTCTGTTGCGCTGCAGTTCTCCCCTGCCCCCCTGCTGACTGCTGCGCGCCTGACTGTTCGCTTAAAAGCTGCTCATCATCGAGAAAAGGGATAGCAGCGTCGGCATCAAAACGGCTTCGTAAGGCGGGCGCATAAGCCCACAAGACTACGCCGACAAAGGCAGCAAACGAGCTCAGGGTGACGAGCACTCGCATATCGTTTAACCATTCCATTACTGCCTCCTAACGCTTAATCGCCGTGCCAAGGCCTTGCAAATAAGCAATCAAGGCATCCATCTCGGTTTTGTCTTTGACCCGTTCAGGCGCCTTTGCGATCTCTTCATCGCTATAAGGCGTGCCGAGTTTGCGCAAGGCACGCATATGGCTTTGCATGGTTTCCCCACTCACCATAGCCTTAGCAAGCCAGGGGTAGCCTGGCATGTTGGACTCGGGTACTAAGTCACGCGGATTCATCAAATGGATCCGATGCCACTCATCGTTATAGCGACCACCAACACGCGCCAAATCGGGTCCGGTGCGTTTACTACCCCACTGAAAGGGCCGGTCGTAAACGAATTCGCCTGCCACCGAATAGTGTCCATAGCGCTCAGTCTCGGCGCGGAAGGGGCGAATCATTTGCGAGTGGCAGCCATAACAGCCTTCGCGCACATAAACATCGCGACCGGCAAGCTGCAAGGCATCGTAAGGCTTGAGACCAGCCACAGGCTCGGTGGTTGAACGCTGGAAAAACAAGGGAACAATTTCAACCAGACCACCAACGCTGATGGTGAGTATCACCAACACAATCAACAAAGTTACATTTTTTTCAATCAGGCCATGATCAAACTTCATGATGTTTTCCTCTTGGTCGATTACGCGTGCGCAGCGGCAGCTGGAATCGGCGCTTTGACCGACTTGCCTTGGGCGATGGTCATAAAGCAATTCATGAGCATCAGCAACATGCCGCTCAAATAAAGCACACCCCCTAGAAAGCGCACCACATAGTAGGGATAGGTTGCTTTAATCGACTCGATAAAGGCATAGGTCAAGGTGCCATCGGGGTTGGTAGCACGCCACATCAAACCTTGCATCACCCCGGCGATCCACATGGCTGCGATGTAAAGAACAATCCCTATGGTTGCAATCCAGAAGTGCAACTCCACCCACTGAGGCTTGGCCATCGCATCGCGTCCAAAAAGCCTTGGTAGCAGATAGTAGATCGATCCAATACTAATAAAACCAACCCAACCAAGCGCACCCGAATGCACATGGCCCACCGTCCAATCGGTATAGTGTGACAAGGCATTGACGGTCTTGATCGACATCATCGGGCCTTCAAAGGTCGACATGCCATAAAAGGAAAGTGATACCACAAGGAACTTAAGCACGGCATCGTTGCGCAATTTGTACCAAGCGCCCGATAAGGTCATGATGCCGTTGATCATCCCTCCCCAGGATGGCGCAAGCAGAATCAGTGAAAACACCATGCCAAGCGATTGTGTCCAATCGGGTAAAGCGGTGTAGTGCAAGTGATGGGGGCCAGCCCACATATACGTGAAAATGAGCGCCCAAAAATGCACGATCGAAAGCCGGTACGAGTAAACTGGGCGCTCCGCCTGCTTAGGTACGAAGTAGTACATCATCCCTAAAAAGCCTGCAGTAAGGAAAAAGCCCACCGCATTATGGCCATACCACCACTGGATCATCGCGTCTTGGGCCCCCGCGTAGGCCGAGTAGCTCTTGGTGAGCGAGGCAGGCATCGCCATGCTATTCACAATATGCAAGACCGCGACCGTGATAATAAATGCGCCGAAAAACCAGTTGGCCACATAAATATGCTCAAGCTTGCGTTTAGCTAATGTGCCAAAGAAGACAATCGCATAACAGACCCAAACAACCGCGATCAGCAAATCGATGGGCCATTCGAGTTCGGCGTATTCCTTACCAGAGGTCATGCCAAGCGGTAATGTGATCGCCGCCAGAACAATCACGAGCTGCCAGCCCCAAAAGGTGAACGCAGCAAGTGGACCACCAAAAAGCCTAGCATGCGTGGTTCGTTGGACCACGTAATAGGAGGTCGCAAAAAGCGCGCTGCCACCAAATGCAAAAATCACCGCATTGGTGTGTAAGGGACGAAGACGGCTGTAGGTGAGCCAGGGGATATCGAAGTTTAGAGCTGGCCAGGCCAGCTGTGCAGCGATCACCACACCGACCAACATGCCCACAACACCCCAGACCACTGTCATGACGGCAAACTGCCGCACCACCGTATAGTTATAAGTTTCCGTCGTATCGCCGCTTGCGAACGTCTGCATCGTGCTCATCGAATTCCCCTATTTCCACAAATGCTTTAGGGGATTTTACGCCGTTTACATACCGACGGAAGGTCTAGGCGGCAATTTTTAGCCGGTTATCGGTTATTTGATCCGATTTCTTCAGTTTGACTCCCGGTCGTTGCCGCTTGAGATGGGGTTTGTTGCGACGCAGCAACGCTCTTTTGGCCTGCTTGCGCCACCGTGCTGTCATCGTCAAGCAAGAGCTGACGCCCATGCGATTCCAAATCCGTGAATTGCCCGCTGTCATCCATACGGAAGTAAAGCCAAACCGCCACCCCGATCAAAGCGAGGCTTAGCGGGATCAGGAGAAAGATCGCTTCCACGGTACCTGCCTTAAGCTATTAGTCACAACCACCAGGGAGCTGAGCGACATACCAAGCGCAGCTCCCCAAGCGGGAATCCAGCCCAAGGCTGCCAGGGGAATCGCAATGAGGTTGTAGCCGGTGGCCCAGGCAATGTTCTGCTGCATCAGGCGCTTGGCATGACGGGACGCAGCGATCAAAAACACCAGCGATTGCAAGCGATCGGACAATATCAAAGCGCCCGCGTGAAGTCTTGCAAGATCACTAGCCTTGCCAATCGCTGCCGACATGTCAGCGGCCGCTAATACTGCAGCATCGTTTAAACCATCACCCACCATAAATACCTTGCGTCCCTCGGCTTGCATGCGCTGCACGATAGCCCATTTATCCTGGGGCAGCTGCTCACCCAGAAAGCAAGCTCCAGGGCTTAAGTCCGAAAGTCCCAATTGCGTAACCAGGGCGTCGACCGCTACTTGCCGGTCGCCCGAAAGTACATGCAAGCGCAGACCCATCGCCTTAAGCGCCTGCAAGCTGGCCAGGGCATCCTCGCGCAAAGGGTCGCGAAGCTGCCAGCGAATAATCGGCAAATGGTCGATACCAAGCCATACCTCTTGAAAAGGATCATCATCTCGCGGGCGATCGAGAGGCTGTTGACCCAGTACAAAAGCCATCGAACCGAGCTTGATCACTGAACCATCGGAACGAGCAGCCTGCACACCCTGCCCCAAAAGGCCACGGATATCGTAAGCCGGATGCGTATCGGACCTGCTTAGGCCTTTCGATTGGGCATGTTGCGCTAAGGCTAGCGCGAGCGGATGAGACGATGCGAGCAATAGGGGCATGGCAAGCTCAAGTGCTGACTGCTCTGAGAAAGCCTCATCGAAGATGGTCAGCCCACAGACTTTGGGCCTACCCAAGGTCAGTGTTCCCGTCTTATCGAGCACCAGGTCTGTGACTTGAGCTAAACGCTCAAGCCCATCACCACCCTGCAACATGACACCGGCCTTGGCCAATTGGTACTGAACAGCAGCAAGCGCCGAGGGTACGGCCAAGGAAAGCGCGCAAGGGCAGGACACCACCAGCACGGCAACCGACACCTCAAAGGCGCGACTAGGGTCTAGCCAAAGCCACCCGGCAAGCACCATCACGACAAAGATCAACAAGCCGGCAATAAAGTAGCGCGCAGCACGATCGGCCATTGCCGCCATGGCTGGCCTTGTGCTGCCGGCCCGAGCAATGAGTCGTTGTAAATCGGCGCGCGTTGAGGCACTCGCGGGTCGCACAACCGTTAAGCGAACGCTTTGTGCCTCGGCAATGACTGCGCCAGAAGGCAGCAACTCGCCAGGCAAAAACCGCTGCGGGGTCGATTCACCACTGAGCAACGAACAATCAGCCTGTACATCGCCATCCAAGCACATCGCATCAGCAGGCAGGCTGGCCCCGGGCTCAAGTTCAATCAGATCGCCAACTTGCAAGTCTTCAGCCAATACCTTCTCGTCTACCTTGGGGCCGATGCGTCGAATTGCTTGGGGTATGCCTGCGGCGAGTCGGTCAAGCCATCGTTGAGAACGTCTTCGAGCATTGGCTTCAAGACTGCGGGCTGCCAGTAGCAAGAACAAGAACATCGTGACCGTGTCGAAGTAAACCTCGCCACGACCCTGCCAGGTGTTGATTGCACTGGCAAGATAGGCAGCAAGCAAGCCTAGTGCGACCGGCACATCCATACCGAGGTGTTTTTGGCTGACATCGCGAACCGCCGCTTGCAGAATGGGCCAACCGCTATAAAGCAGCGCGGGAAGGGTCACCACCATGCTTGCCCATCGCAAGAGCGCAGCATCGCCCGGCTCGACATCACCAGGGCTCGCCCAGTAAAGCGGGGTTTGCAGCATCATCACTTGCATCATGGCCAGCCCGGCAACAAAAAGGCGGCGCCTTTGACGGCGCTCGATCACCTGCAAACGTTGCTCGCGTGCGGAGGGATCAAATGGCAGGGCCCGGTAACCGAGCGAGCGCAACTGCGCCAAAATCGTTGCAAGACTGGTCTGCTTGTCGTCCCACTGCACCAGGGCCTGTTGCTGGGCGTAGTTCACCTGTACCCGACCCACGCCCTTGGCCGCCGACAATCCGCGCTCGAGCAGCCATACGCAGGCACCGCATCGCATGCCGTCGATCATCAGACAGGACTGCCATTGCTCGCCGTGTTCAGGATCATCGACGCGCTGAATAAAGCCGCGCCTTTGAGCGAGCCGCTCAACATCAAGCTCAAGTGCTAGGGTTTCATCGACAGGGCCAAGCTGGCTCGGCGTCTGAAGCCCTGAGCCTAAATCAGGCCCGGCTTGGAGCCCTGGCGCTTCGCGATGGTTGTAATAGCGTTCAAGACCAGCCTGCACAATGGTCCTGGCAACACTCGCACAGCCTTCGCAACACATGTTTCGGGCTTGCCCAAGGATGAGCACCGATTGCGGCTTTGGAGGACAGGTTTCGCCGCAATGAAAGCAAGCGCTCATGGCCTGACCCAGCTGATACAAGCGTCAACCACCGAGACTAAGTGAGCGCTTGGATCCAGCCGCATGAAGCCAGCCAGCGCATACGCACCCAAGACAAGCGCTGCTGCTCGGCGTAACCAAAGCGTTCTCAAGAGTCGACCGAAGCGCTCAGCGCCTAAGCCCATCGCGACAAGATTAGGCAGGGTACCAAGGCCAAAACTTGCAAGAAGCAGTGCACCCTCAAGCGCATGTTGACTGGCGAGCGCCGCGAGCAACATGCCATACACCATGCCGCAGGGCAGCCAGCCCCAAAAAAAACCAGCTGCCAGGCTTGCCTTGATCGAGCGCGTGGATAAGTAACGCGCTGCCGTTGCCGATAACTTGGACCAAAGCCAGCGACCGGCGGGTTCAAGCCAGCGCAAGCTCTGACCCCAACCCCATAAATAAAGGGCAAAGGCGAGCATGAGCGCATTGACCAACACAAAGCCCATTTGCTCAACCGGCAAGATATGCTTAAGCAACAAGGCCGAGGATCCGAGTGCGCCCATCAGGCCACCGGCTAAGCTATAGCTGCCAACCCTTGCTAGGGAATAAGCAATCTGCCGGGCAAGCACGCTTGCTAAAGGCTCACAAACCCTTGCCTGCATGGATACAAGGTCCGAACCCGCATTGCCAGCGCTGATAGCGATCGGAATCACGGGCCGATTTAAGAGCACCACAATGCCGCCGCACATGCCGGCGCAGTGAAAGCCCCCGAGCAAGCCCAGCAGGAAAACCGAGAAATAGCTCAGATCCGGCATGAAAGATGATTCATCAAGGCAGTCGATCGCATCAGCTAAGGCTAACATCGCAACCATTCAAGCCCAGAACTGCGGTCTCCATGACTTCCATCTCGATGACAACAAAGCCCTTGCGTCCCACGCTGTGGATTGAGCAACGGCAGGTTTTTACCTGGGATCAAACCAGGCTGCCCTTTGAACGAGAGGTGATTTGCCTGGAAAACAGTCAGGATTGCGCCCGGGCAATCGCCGGCATGCAAGTGCGCGGCGCACCCTTAATTGGCGCAGTCGCTGCCCTGGGCATGGCAATGGCCATTCGAGAGGCGCTCGCAAAACATCCTGGCTGCTATCGCGAGGCGGGCTGGCTTGAATCCCTCGCCAAAGCGCTTCTTGCAACCCGCCCGACCGCCGTCAATCTGGCCTGGGCGGTCGGCCAAGTCAGCGCTTCGGTCAACGCCATCTTGCAAGCGTCAACGATTGATCAAGAGCCTCCGACGGAAGAGCTTAAGGCTGATCGAGTTGCCTATTCAAGGCCTAATCGACCAGGCAATGCGATAGCCGATTCAATGGCATCAGCGCTTGCCGAACAAGCCTGGCAACGCGCACTTGACTTGGTCGACGACGACCGAAACTGCAACGCAGCCATTGGTATGCAAACCCAACACGTCTTACTGAAGCACGCACGAGGACAAACCGCCTCAAGGCCGCTTCAAATTCTCACACACTGCAACGCCGGTGCACTTGCCACGGTTGATTGGGGTACTGCCACCGCTGGCATTTACCAACTTCACGCCCAGGGTATCGCCCTTCATGTGTGGGTTGACGAGACACGCCCACGCAACCAGGGTGCAAGTCTCACCGCCTACGAACTTGCAGATGCTGGTATTCCGCACACGGTGATTGCCGATAACGCCGGTGGGCTTTTGATGATGAGGGGCCTTGTTGACGCCGTCATGGTGGGCTGTGATCGGGTCTGTGCTAATGGGGATGTGGTCAATAAAATCGGCACCTATTTAAAAGCCTTGGCTGCCAAAGCGCATGGCATTCCCTTTTGGGTTGCCTGCCCTGCGTCAAGTATCGATATGAGCTGCCCAAGCGGTATGGATGTCAATATCGAAGAGCGCAGCGCCTTGGAACTGAGCCAGATTCGCGGCCTGCCTGTACATCCCCAACAAACCCTGCGCCAACCCATCCTCGTTAAGATCATGCAAGAAGGGCAAATTTGCTATAACCCGGGCTTTGACATTACCCCGGCTGCCTTGGTGAGCGGGCTGATCACCGAACATGCCCTGATCAATCCCTTCAAACTTCGGGAGGCTTTTGCGTGAAGCCCACGCCTGACATACATACCGAGCTCGAGGCAAGGCAAGCCCTGATCGAGCAGGCCTTGAACCTGAACAGACTTGGCATCAATCATGGCAAATCGGGCAATGTGTCGCTACGATGGCATCGAAGCGCCAAAGCCCAAGGCGAAGGATTGTTGATCACACCGTCTGCGATCGCTTATGAAAAGCTCCAAGCGCAAGATCTTGTCTGGATCTCGCTTCAAGACGATCCGCCGCGGGTCGATGGCCACTACAAACCCTCGAGCGAATGGCGTATGCATCGCGACTTACTTCGTGCTCGTTCCGACTGCATGGCTGTGGTCCACACCCACTCGCTTTACGCTAGCGCGTTGTCTTGCATGCCCAATATTCAACGTGAAGGCATACCGGCCTTTCACTATATGGTGGCGATGAGTCGAGCAAACCGTATCACCTGCGCAAGCTATGCACGTTTTGGTAGCGATGACTTATCCCAATCCATGCTCAAGGCCTTGGGACCCAATGCCCGAGCCTGCCTACTTGCACATCATGGCGTTATTGCAGCGGGCGAGGATCTTGCGAGCGCGCTCGGTTTGGCGCAGGAAGTCGAAGCGCTTGCCATGATGTATAGCCAATGCCTGGCGCTTGGCGGCCCTGCCGTACTGAGCGAGCAGGCTATGCAAGCCGTCCAGGAAGCCTTCGTTAGCTATCGACATCCTGGTCTTAATGTGCAAGACCAACACGCCACCGAGCCACCCACAAGGGGCGCTGCATGAGCAAAACCCAGGGCCAAGCACTCTGGTGTCATCGACTAAGCGATGACTTAAGCGGTGTGGGTCTTGCAAGTGTCGAGGTGGGCGAACCAGGTCCAGGTGAAGTACGTTTGCGGGTGCGGGCTGGCGCCTTGAATTTCCCCGACCTACTCATGACCCGAGGTCTCTACCAGTACAAACCGGCACTACCCTTTGTGATGGGTGTTGAGGGCTGCGGGATGGTTGAGGCCATCGGCGAAGGCGTCAACCGTTTCATGCTCGGTGACCGAGTGGCCTTCAGCTGTCGCCACGGTGCTTTTGCCAGCGCTTTGGTTTTACCGGCCGAGTCCCTAAGCTTGGTACCCCCAGGACTTGATGACGCTCAAGCGGCTGCCTACTCGGTCACCGCGCTCACCGCTTGGGTCAGTCTGATTCGACGCGGCAAGCTGCTTGCCGGAGAAATAGCGCTCATTCACGGCGCCAACGGGGGCGTCGGCATTGCAGCGGTTCAACTGGCTAAACATATCGGCGCCACCGTTATCGCCACGGCGAGCTCAGAGGCAAAACTTGCACTGGCTCGCCAAGCAGGCGCTGAGCACTGCCTCGTACTTGAACCGGGCTGGCATGAAAAGGTTAAGCACATCACCGGTGGCCGCGGCGTTGATCTTTGTATGGATCCAGTCGGTGGCGATGTGTTTGACGGCTCCATACGGTGCATGGCCTGGGGTGGGCGGGTGTTGGTTGTTGGCTTTGCCTCGGGCCGCTTTCCCAGGCTCTCGGTCAACCACGCGCTGATCAAAGGACTCTCGATTCTGGGCGTTCGCGCAGGTGAGTCTGGCAGACGCGACCCCGCGGCAGGCCGTGAAGATCGTGCCAAGATCCGCCAGCTTTTAGCACAAGGCGTCATGCTTCCCCCGATTGGGGCGCGTTTCCCGCTTAGCGCAGGCGTTCGCGCCTTGCAAACCATGGCCGAGCGCCAGGTGGTGGGCAAACTTTGTCTCGAAATGCCCTAAGTCTCCAAGCCCCGTCAAGCACTGGGCAGCAAGCACAGGCTGCGAGGTTGAATCCTTAGCGGGGCAAGTCGCTTGAACCCATCAAAAACTCATCCACAGCCCGCGCGCACTGACGGCCTTCACGAATAGCCCACACCACCAAAGACTGTCCGCGCCTCACATCGCCAGCGGCAAACACTTTATCGACGTTGGTGTGATAGGCCTGCTCACCCTCTGTTGCTGCCAGAGCATTGCCACGCGCATCTTTTGCAACCCCAAAGCTATCGAGGACACTTGCGACCGGCGACACAAAACCCATGGCGAGCAAGACCATATCCGCCTTGATTTCAAAGTCCGAATTGGGCACTTCTTGCATGCGCATCTGACCGCTTTGCGGATCGCGCTCCCACTGGACTTTTGCGGCAATCAAGGCCTTGACCCGACCTTGACCATCGTCCACAAATCGCTTGGTTGCTACAGCCCAATCACGATCAACCCCTTCTTCATGCGAAGACGAGGTGCGCAGCTTTTGCGGCCAGTACGGCCAGGTAAGTGGCTTGTCCTCTTGCTCGGGCGGCATCGGCATTAACTCAAACTGCACTACCGCAGCAGCCCCCTGACGATTACTGGTGCCAACGCAATCGGATCCGGTGTCGCCCCCGCCAATCACAACCACATGCTTGCCAGTTGCTAGCAATTGCGCCGCAAGCGGATCACCAGCGACAACCTTATTTTGCTGGGGCAAAAATTCCATCGCAAAATGCACACCGGCTAAATGTCGGCCGGGCACAGGCAGATCGCGTGCCTGTTCAGCGCCACCGGTAAGAACAACCGCATCGAATTCGCGCTGCAATTGCGCTGGACTCAGCCGTTCATGGCTCCAATTATTAACGACGCCAAGATCGACATCATCGCCAATAAATACACCGGTGCGAAATACAACGCCTTCTTGCTGCATTTGCGCAACCCGACGATCGATATGAATTTTTTCCAATTTGAAGTCGGGAATTCCATAGCGCAATAAACCACCTAAACGATCATTCTTTTCAAAGACTGTCACCTGATGGCCTACTCTTGCCAATTGCTGCGCGCAAGCCAACCCGGCAGGCCCTGCACCAACCACAGCAACGCGCTTGCCTGTGCGCTGACTTGGAAGCTTTGGTTTAACCCAACCTTCCTCCCAAGCTTTATCAATAATCGCGTGCTCGATGGACTTAATGCCGACCGCATCGTTATTGATATTTAAGGTACATGCAGCCTCGCATGGCGCAGGACAAACACGCCCGGTGAATTCTGGGAAGTTATTGGTCGAGTGCAAGGTTTCGATAGCCTCTTGCCACTGCCCTCGATAAACCAAATCATTCCAATCAGGAATGATATTGTTAATCGGGCAGCCACTTTGGCAAAAAGGAATGCCGCAATCCATGCAGCGCGCGCCCTGAGCCGAGGCCTGTTCATCATCAAGATGAAGCACAAACTCACGGTAGTGCTTAAGTCGATCGCCGACTGGCTCGCTCGCCTCTTGCAAACGCTCTAATTCCAAAAACCCTGTGACTTTTCCCATCGGTACCAACCTTAAAACGTTCTAGCGCTGACTCATATTGTTCTCAAGCCACAGCCTTTGCCGCTGCAGCCTTACTTGCTTTGGACTGTTGATGCATTTCCCCAAGCGCACGTCGATATTCATGCGGGAATACCTTTTTAAAACCCTCACGTGTTTTTTCCCAATGCGCAAGCAATTGCCTTGCCACCTCGGAGCCGGTGTAGCGCAAATGCTTTTCGATGTACTGCTTAAGGATTATTTCGTCGCATTCAGCACGATGCCAGAGCGCCGGCTCAACGTGTGCAATTTGATCAGCGGTTGATCGCAAGGGCTCCACCGCAACCATCGATAGATTGCAGTGCGCCTCAAATAAACCTTGCGGATCCCAAACATAAGCGACCCCACCGCTCATGCCCGCAGCAAAGTTGCGCCCTGTTTCACCGAGTACGACCACTGTCCCACCGGTCATGTATTCACAACCATGGTCCCCAGTGCCTTCAACCACCGCCGACGCGCCCGAATTTCGCACCGCAAAACGCTCGCCTGCCACGCCGCTAAAAAAGGCCTCGCCTTCAACCGCACCATAAAGCACGGTATTACCGACAATCATATTTTCGTGGCTTGCACCCTGAAACTCATTGGTTGGCCTCACAATCACGCGGCCACCCGATAAGCCCTTGCCAACATAGTCATTGGCCTGCCCCACCAGATCGAGCGTAATACCTGCAGCTAGGAATGCGGCAAAGCTTTGCCCTGCAGTCCCATTAAGTTGAATATGGATACAGTCGTCTGGCAGACCTTGGTGGCCATAGCGTCTCGCCACTTCACCCGAGAGCATCGTGCCAACCGTGCGATTCACATTTCGTATCGGTACGATAAATGAAACCTTCTCTTGTCGATCAAGCGCTGCACGCGAAAGGTCGATCAAGCGGTTATCGAGTGCACCCTCAAGACCATGGTCTTGGCTTTGGCTTACGCGGCGCGGGACTTCTGATGATACTGGTGGCATATAAAAGATCCGGCTGAAATCCAAACCTTTAGCCTTCCAGTGGGAAACACCAACTCTCATATCGAGCAGATCGGCACGGCCGATCAATTCATCCATGCTACGCACACCAAGCCTGGCCATAAGTTCGCGAACCTCTTCGGCTACGAAGAAGAAGTAATTCACGACATGTTCGGGTTTTCCTTGGAACTTTCGACGCAGCACCGGGTCTTGGGTTGCAACACCGACGGGACATGTGTTGAGATGGCATTTGCGCATCATGATGCAGCCTTCGGCAACCAGGGGCGCTGTGGCAAAGCCAAATTCATCAGCCCCCAAAAGCGCAGCGATCACCACATCACGCCCGGTTTTCATTTGTCCGTCGGCCTGAACCGTGATTCGCCCTCGCAAGCCATTAAGCACCAGCGTTTGTTGGGTCTCGGCAAGGCCAAGCTCCCAGGGCGTACCTGCGTGCTTGATCGAGGACAATGGCGATGCACCTGTACCGCCATCATGACCAGCAATCACGACATGATCCGCTTTAGCCTTAGCAACCCCCGCGGCAACCGTACCGACACCAACTTCGGATACCAGCTTAACGCTAATGCTTGCGCGTGCATTGGCGTTCTTTAAATCGTGAATTAACTGTGCAAGATCTTCGATCGAGTAAATATCATGATGAGGTGGTGGAGAAATCAATCCCACACCGGGCACCGAGTAACGAAGCTTGCCGATATAGTCAGAGACCTTGTGACCGGGTAGTTGCCCACCCTCGCCTGGCTTTGCGCCTTGAGCCATTTTGATCTGAATCTGATCGGCACTGGCTAGATACTGCGCCGTCACACCGAACCGACCCGAAGCAACCTGTTTGATACGACTGCGCAACGAGTCACCAGCCTTAAGCGGTATATCGACTTCGATGCGATCTTTACCAATGATTGTTGCCACGCTATCGCCGTTTTGAATGGTCGAACGCCCGGCACGCATTTCAGCGGCGTAACGCATCTCATCTTCGCCACCCTCACCGGTATTGCTTTTGCCGCCTATGCGATTCATGGCAATAGCAAGGGTGCTGTGTGCTTCGGTGGAGATCGACCCTAATGACATCGCCCCTGTGGCAAATCGCTTCACAATGGCTGAGGCAGGCTCGACCTGATCAATCGGAATAGCCTTACATTGATCCAAACGGAACTCGAATAATCCCCTCAGGGTCATATGCCTGCGGCTTTGATCGTTGATGAGTGCGGCGTATTCCTTATACGTCGATACGCTTTCCGAACGCACGGCGTGCTGCAGTTTTGCAATCGAATCCGGAGTCCACATATGGTCTTCACCACGTGTTCGGTAAGCGTATTCACCGCCGGTTTCAAGACTGAGCGCAAGCACCGGGTCGTCGCTGTAGGCAGCCTGATGCACCCGTATGGCCTCCTCAGCGATTTCAAAAATTCCAACACCGCCTACATTGGACGGGGTGCCCGTGAAGTACTGGTTAATCACCGATTGCGACAAACCGATCGCTTCAAAAATTTGAGCACCGCAATAGCTCATATAGGTCGAAATGCCCATTTTGGACATGACCTTCATAAGCCCCTTACCCAAGGCTTTGATATAGTTTTTGACCGCTTTCTCGGCGCTCATGTCCTTAGGCATGCCACGAGCCATCTCGCAAAGCGTCTCGATGGCCAGATAAGGATGAATCGCTTCAGCGCCATAACCAGCAAGCAGTGCAAAGTGGTGTACCTCGCGTGCTGAACCGGTTTCGACCACCAAGCCGGTACGTGTGCGTAAACCACGATTGACCAAATGCAAATGGATCGCACTGGTGGCAAGAAGCGCAGGAATGGCTACCTGATCACGATCGGCGCGACGATCTGACAATATAAGCACGGTATAACCTGCATGCACCGCCTCTTCGGCCTTGGCACGCAATGAAGCTAGGCAGGCCTCGATGCCCTCCTTACCCCATTGGATCGGATAGACCATATCGAGTTCGAGCGAGCGAAACTTGCCCGCGGTATAACGGTCGATATGTCGCAGTTTGGCCATATCCTCGGCATTCAAAACCGGTTGACTGACCTCAAGACGCAAGGGAGGATTCACCGCATTCAAATCGAGCAGGTTCGGTTTGGGGCCAATAAACGACACCAGGGACATCACCAATTGTTCACGAATCGGATCGATCGGCGGATTGGTCACCTGCGCAAACAGCTGTTTGAAGTAGTTATAAAGCGGCTTATTTTTGGAAGAAAGTACCGCAAGCGGCGAGTCATTACCCATGGAGCCTACCGCCTCTTCACCAGAGACCGCCATGGGCGACATCAAAAACTTCAAATCTTCCTGGGTGTAGCCAAAGGCTTGTTGGCGATCTAAGAGGCTTGCCGCGCTTGGGCTTTCGATATCTTCTAAAGTCTGGCTCAGTTGCACATCGTCGAGTTTTACCCTAACAGCTTCAATCCATTCACGCCAGGGACGCGCATTCGCCAACTGGTCTTTTAAGGCCTGATCATCGATGATCCGACCTTGTTCTAGATCGATTAAAAACATTTTGCCAGGCTGAAGCCGCCACTTCTTTACGATCCGGCTCTCGGGGATTGGAAGCACACCAGCCTCTGAGGCCATGACCACCAAATCGTCGTCGGTGATGCAATAGCGCGCAGGACGCAAACCGTTTCGATCAAGCGTGGCACCAATCTGACGGCCATCGGTAAAGGCTATAGCAGCCGGACCATCCCAAGGCTCCATCATCGCTGCGTGGTATTCGTAGAACGCTCTACGCTTTGGATCCATCAAGGTGTGCTGTTCCCAGGCCTCGGGGATCATCATCATGACGGCTTGGGCAATCGGATAACCGGCCATGACCAGCAGCTCAAGGCAATTGTCAAAGGTCGCCGTGTCGGATTGTCCTGGGTAGACGATAGGGTAAAGTTTGGCGAGATCTTGTTCGAGCACCGGAGAGCGCATCACGCCTTCGCGTGCTCGCAACCAGTTGTAGTTGCCTTTCACGGTATTAATTTCACCGTTATGGGCAATTAAACGATAAGGGTGCGCAAGCGGCCACTCTGGAAAGGTATTGGTTGAAAAGCGCTGATGAACCAAGGCAAGCGCAGACACCACCCGAGGGTCAGCAAGATCGCGGTAGTACTGGCCCACTTGATGGCATAACAACAATCCCTTGTAAACAATGGTCCGAGCCGACATCGAAGGCACAAAGTATTCGCGCCCATGACTTAAGGCCAAGGCCTGGATCGCATGACTTGCCATTTTGCGGATGACGTAAAGTTTGCGCTCGAAAGCATCGACCACGCGCACATCGGGTCCACGCCCAATAAAGACCTGCCGAATGAGCGGTTCTTTTGCGCGAACCGTTGGCGACATCGGCATATCGTGATCAACTGGCACATCGCGCCACCCCAGCAGCAACTGGCCTTCAGCACGAATTGCACGTTCTAATTCTTGCTCGCATGCAAGCCTTGACGCTGGCTCTTTGGGCAAGAAAATCATGCCGACACCATACTCGCCTGCAGGCGGAAGCATCACCGATTGCTTGGCCATTTCCTCGCGGAAAAATTGATCGGGCATTTGGATCAAAATCCCGGCACCATCGCCCATTAAGGGATCTGCACCGACAGCACCACGATGATCGAGATTGCCCAGAATTTGCAGGCCTTGTTCAACGATCCGGTGGCTCTTTTGACCCTTGATGTGGGCAACGAAACCGACGCCGCAGGCATCATGCTCGCGACTGGGGTCATAAAGGCCTTGTGCTTGGGGTGCTTCGCTCATCGACGAGCGCTCACTTGGCATGTGATCTTGCATGACAGAAGAGGTCCTGAAATTGTGGCGGTGCAGCAAGTGTTAACAATCGAACCTTGCAGTATATCGAGACAGACATCGATCCGTCATCAATTCCTAGCAGGCTGTTCAAGACAAGCCTTGATGCTTTGATCGACGATGGCCTCATCCACTTCGCGCATGAAGGCCTGCCCCAAGCCCTTTAAAAGTACAAAGCGTGGACGTCCTGCTCGCGCCTTCTTATCCACAGACATCCACTTGACATACTCGGCGGTTGACCAAGCCGGCGCCTGCATGGGGAGTCTCGCCGCTTTAATCGCTGCAAGAAGCCGTTCACGATCGCTTGGCGCTAACAAACCTAAGCGTTGCGAGAGTTCAGAAGCCATCACCATGCCAGTACCAACCGCCTCGCCATGCAGCAACACACCATAGCCCAAACCGGCCTCAATCGCATGGCCAAAAGTGTGGCCGAAATTCAACACCGCGCGTCTGTCATCCTCGCGTTCGTCCTCACCGACCACTGCTGCTTTGATTTCGCAGGATCGCGCCACCGCGGCGATCAAGGCGGCAGGCTCTGCTTTGAGCAAGGCCGGCATATTGGCAAGAACTTCCTCAAGATAATCGCGGTCAGCAATGGCGCCGTGCTTGATAACCTCAGCGAGTCCTGCACTTAACTCGCGCTCAGGAAGGCTATGTAGCCATCTGGCGTCAGCCAGCACCAACTTGGGTTGATGAAAGGCGCCAATCATGTTTTTGCCTGCGGGGTGGTTAATGCCGGTTTTGCCGCCAACCGAGGAGTCGACCTGGGCAAGCAAGGTGGTTGGGATCTGGATGAAATCGACCCCGCGTTGGTAACACGCGGCCGCAAAACCTGTCATGTCACCCACCACACCGCCGCCGAATGCGACCAAGACGGATCGACGATCAAAGCGATGACTAAGCAAGGCATCAAAGATCAACTGCAAATGCTGCCAGTCCTTGTAGGCCTCACCGTCTGGTAATTCGATTTGGATGAAGTTAGCTGCAAAGGGCTCAAGCGCCTCGCGCACGCTTGCTGCGTACAACTTAGCAATGGTTTCGTTGGTAACCAGAGCAACTTGTCTACCCTGGATCAACGGTGCCCATAGCTGATGCTGCTTCATCAGATCCTCACCGATCAGGACCTCATAGCTACGCTCACCAAGTGCGACCGAAACACGTCGAAGCGTTGTGGATGAATGGCCGAGAAGATCTGCGGCATGTGGTTGGGCATCAGAAGTCATGGATCACCTTAAATCGAGCATACGCATAATGTCTTGAACCACCCTTTCAGGCGCCTGCCGTCCGGTTGGGACAGCATAATGGGCAAGCGATTGATAAATCGGCTCGCGAAAGCGCAAAAGCTCGGCGATGCGAGCCTTTGGGTCAGCAGCCTTGAGCAGCGGCCGTGAGCGGTCGTGGCGAAGGCGCATCCACAAATCCTGCAGGTTAGCCTGAAGATAAATCACGCAGCAATGCTGCCTAAGATGCGCTTGATTCTCAGGTCTGAGCACCGCTCCACCGCCGGTTGCAAGAACCAGATCAGGCGAGCCGATCAGGCCACGCAAGAGTTCGGATTCTCGCTGCCGGAATCCTTCTTCGCCCTCGAGCTCAAAGATCGTTTGAATCGGTACACCGCAACGACGTTCCAATTCACTGTCAGCATCTAAAAAGGGACGGTTTAGCGCCCGTGCAAGGCGTTTGCCCACGGTCGACTTGCCAGAGCCCATCATGCCAATCAAAGCGATTGGCTGGCGATTCGGATCGGGGGGAGGAGTTGTCATGCGAAGAACATGGAGCTTAAACGGTGGGGACCGATCATGCCGTATTTTCGCCTTCCCATCGGGGGCGCATCAGCGGCAAAACAGGCCATAATCGCCCCATTCTGACTCATAGCAAGCATGGCCAATCCAAGACTTCCCCCACCCGACGACGCAATGGATCGCTCAAGGCCGACATCGAACGCAAACCGCGAGCCGCGTTTAAGTCTTCGCGAGGCCACGCAGCAAGCTCGCGCAGTCAGACGAGCGGGAAGCGGCGCAAGCGGTGCATCGGGGCATATCGAGGCTGGCACAAGCGGCGACGTTGGCGGTGGCGGCGGCGACGTTGGCGGGGGTACTGGACGTGGCGGAGGAAGTAGCGGCGGCGGTGGCGGTACTGGGCGAGGT
>OMIE01000150.1 GCA_900299025.1 Burkholderiaceae bacterium | reverse complement strand
GCTTGGTGAAGCAGCAGCGTTTCACGTAACTGCCTTCCGATGGTGAGCACGGGATTGAGACTCGTCATTGGCTCTTGAAAAATCATCGAGATGGCATTGCCACGGATTTCACGCATTCGGGCTTCATCAAGTTTGAGGAGATCCTGCCCATCAAAGATCACTTCGCCAGCCATCTTCCCAGGAGGCTCCGGAATAAGCCTGAGAATCGACATTGCGGTAACCGATTTCCCGCATCCAGACTCACCAACAATCGCAAGCGTTTCCCCCTCTGCAACCGAGAAGCTCACGCCATCCACAGCGCGGTTCACTCCGTCCGGTGTCCGAAAATGGGTTTGCAGGGACTTCACTTCAAGTAAGGGCATGGAATCTCAAACTCAAGAAAGCTTTGCTTTACGCGGGTCTAGGGCATCGCGAAGACCATCACCAAGCAGGTTAACGGCTAAAACCGTTATTGATAAGAAAACAGCTGGAAAGAAAATAATGTACGCCTTAACCTGGAAAAGCGTTCGACCGTCGGCCATGATGTTTCCCCAGGAGGGAATGATCGGAGGAGTACCAGCGCCGATAAATGAAAGAATTGACTCAGTAATCATTGCGGACGCACAAATGTAAGTGGCCTGAACGGTTAATGGAGCAAGCGTGTTTGGTAAAATATGTTTAACGATAATCGATAGCGTTGGCGTCCCTGCTGCGACCGCCGCGTCAACATAGGGTTGCTCGCGAAGGCTCAGGACAACCCCTCGCACCAAGCGGGAGACTCTCGGAATTTCGGCAAGCGTGATCGCCATAATCACATTTTCGACACTGGCACGTGTCAGCGCCATCAAGGCAATCGCCAGTAATATTGGAGGGATCGACATCATTCCATCCATCACCCGCATCAAGATGCCATCAAGCTTACGTAGGAATCCAGAAAGTAGACCAATGATCAACCCGGCAAGCGAGGCAAGAACGGCAACCGAGAAACCCACTAGAAGAGACACTCGGGCCCCATAAAGTACCCGTGAATAAATGTCTCTGCCTACCGCATCGGTGCCGAACCAATGTTCGACCGAAGGTTCACGAGTGCGCTTAATCGGCGCTAATTCGGTGGGATCAATCGTACCTAACCAAGGGGCAAATACTGCAAGCACCAACATCAAGATCAACAAGAGCGCACCGAAACTCATCGTCGGATGACGAAGACAATACGCGACAAAACCTTTTGCAATAGGTCTTGGAGCGAACAGATCCGGAAGTTGTTCGGCAACAGGCTTTGACTGCATCAGTAACGAATCCTTGGATCGAGCAAGGTGTAGAGCAAATCAATCAACAGATTAACCAAGACATAGATAAAGCTAAAAATAACAACTAAACCTTGAATAACGGGATAGTCTCGACGAACAATGGCATCAATAGTTAGCCGACCCAGACCTGGAATCGCAAATACGCTTTCAGTCACAACCGCACCACCAATTAGCAAAGCCACCCCAATGCCGATCACAGTCACAATCGGCACCGATGCGTTTTTCAGCGCATGCAAGAACAGAATGCCGGTTGTTCCCATACCTTTTGCTTTGGCGGTCCGAATGTAGTCTTGGGAAAGCACCTCCAGCATCGTTGCACGCGTGATTCGCGCGATGAGCGCGATGTAAACAAAACCTAGAGCAATGTCGGGTAGCACCAAATTCTCCAGCCAAGGCCAAAATCCCTGCTTCATCGCAGTGTAGCCCTGCACGGGAAACCATTCACGCTCGAGTGCAAAAAAATAGGACAATAAATAACCGACAACAAAAACCGGGACCGAGAAACCAAGTACGCAAAGCGCCATAATAAATCGATCGATCCAGGTACCGACTTTCCAAGCTGCCAACACACCTGCAGGCACTGCGACCACGATTGCAAATACGAGGGTGACAAACATCAAAGACAAGGTCGGCTCGATGCGTTGGCCTATTAGTTCGGTGACCTTCATCCCGGTAAACATCGACGTACCAAGGTCTCCCTGTAACAGGGACCAGGCCCATTCGGTAAATCGCAATAAAAAGGGTCGATCAAGACCCAGGCTCCTACGAATCTTTTCAATATCTTCTGGGCTCGCCTGGTCCCCAGCGATGACTGCAGCCGGATCACCAGGCGCTATATAAAGTAGACTAAATACAAAAAGCGCGACGATCGCCATGACAGGGATGGTCGCCAGCACCCGGCGGATCAAGTAGGAAAACATTGCAACCTTGTTGCCTGAACCTTTTCAAGACTCAGGCCTTCGAATGAAGACAGTGCGGAAGATTAGGCCTTTTTCACCCCTGAGAACCACGGCAGGGGTCCACCCACAATGCCAGAAACATTGCTTCGCCAAGCCTGATAAGTGTAAAAGAAACCGGTCGGTATAAAGACCACATGCTCCATTGCCTCCTTGTTTAATCGAGCTATGACGGCCTTTTCCTCCTCAAGATTCTTAGCACCGTACCAAGCCTCAATCTCTTTTTCTACCGAAGCAATGTTAGGCCATCCAAACCAGGCTTTCTCGCCATTTGCTCGCAACGCAATGGCAGCAGCGGGGTTGACATGGTCTGCACCCGCGTGCCAGGTATGGAACATACCCCAGCCACCCTTACCTGGTTCGCTCTTTGATGCACGACGCTGGCCAACGGTACCCCAATCGGTTGCCACAAAGTCAACCGTCATCCCTAAGCGCTTGAGGATATCCGCAGTGATTTCACCCATCGGTTTGACGAATGGATTGTCCTGAGCCACAAGACAGGTCACAGGCGGTCCCTTATAGCCAGCCTCTGCGAGTAGTTTCTTGGCCGCATCGTAGTTTCGCGGCCCTTTGAGAATGTCACCGCCGTTTTCGGTGTAAAGCGGCGTTCCTGGTGTTATAAAACTTGGCAGCCGCTTCCATAACTTTTCATCAGAACCAACGACCGCGCGCATGTAGTCTTCCTGGTTAAGGACCATTTGCACCGCCCGACGTATTCTCACATCGTTAAATGGTGGGTGCATATGATTGAGTCTGAAAGCACCAATGTTGCCAAGGGGATCAGCAATATCAACTTTGATGTTCTTGTTGCGCCTCAGGACGGGGACCAGATCCGACACAGGACTTTCCCACCAATCGACTTCACCACTTTGCAATGCCGCTGAAGCTGTCGCCGGGTCGGGCATGATGACCCACTCGATACGGTCAAAGTGAATCACCTTGCCGCCAGAAAACCAATTCGGAGGTTCGCTTCGAGGTTGATAATCTTTATACCGTTCGAAAACCGCGAGCGCGCCTGGTTTCCACTCATTGCGCACAAATCGCATCGGACCCGAGCCGATATACTCTTCGATTTGCTTAAATGGATCTGTTTTTGCAAGCCTTTCAGGCATGATGAAACAGCAAGGTGTACCTACTTTACCCAAGGCATACAGCATTTTCGGATAGGGCTTGGAAAGCACCCAGCGAAAGCTGCTGTCATTAACTGTAACAAGTTCCTTTTGGATCGCCCTGAGCATCAAGCCCATCGCGTCACGCTGGCTCCATCGGTTGATTGATGCAACACAGTCTGCTGCACGCACAGGCGTACCGTCATGAAACTTCATACCTGGCCTTAGCTTAAAGGTCCAGGTCAAGCCGTCTTTCGAAACTTCTTCAGACTCGATCATCTGACGCTGTGGCTGCAGTTTGTCGTCAATCCCATAAAGCGTATCCCATACCAATTGGGAGGCATTACGAACAACGTATTGGGTACCCCAAATCGGATCGAAATTAGCCAGATTGGCTTGCGGAACAAAGCGCAGCACTTTGCTGTTGGACTGGGCAATTGCTGGCGCTGCTAACGTGCTCGCAACTGTTGCTGCTCCGACAGCCGCCGCCCCCTGCAATATGCCCCGACGCTGAGTATCCATACGCACCTCGTTAAAAGATAAATAGAAAAAGCAAAAAGTTAATAGCTAAGAGTTCCTGCTGCCCACTTGCACAGCAGGATAGGCTCGAAGCAAACAAATTGCAATTTGTTGATTTCTGTGAATCGCTATTCGCCCATCTTTGGAGTATCGCTCACCAGAATCATGCATCCCGCACCAACCCGATGAAGGAATCAGTGCATATGGATGCCCAATAGGCCTTATGAAAAGACCGCCGCAACATTCAATTGATGGTGTATCGGAGGGTTGGCACCCAGATTTCAAGTTCCCTGACGTGTGACTATACCTCGGCGACAAGAACGTTTTGCACCTAACAGAGGGCGGGCCCATCGTAGATCAAAACAGACTCAGTTATCGTGGTCGGCAGTCAACACAAACCCTGGGTACCGGCGTTGTCGACCATGTGGCCTTCAGGTGTTCGGACCTCCCCGGCATGTTGCAACATATACGTGAGCGCAATGTAAAGGCATCACATTTAGCATTTATGTGGTCCAAGCACTTACCCCTCGTCATTGCAATTCGCAACATTGCGCCCGGCGGGCATTTAGGTCATGCTAAAAACTTGAGTGATCCCTTAGCAAGGTTCGATGCATTTGTTAGCGCTCAAGCTTCAAATCTCTTGAGCCTCATGATGCTTCACCTCGTCCTACCGCTCTCGTCTAGCCTATCGCCTCTGCTTGCATGGGTAAGCGGCTATGTAGCCCTTACCGTTTTGCTTGCCGCGATCGGTCTTCCTCTGCTGGAGTTCATGATTGGCCCAAGATCAGCAGCTCGAAGTTTTCGTTGGGGAACTCAGTTTCCGCGACTATTGATGATAATTGTGATCGGTGTTTGTTTTGGTCTTGCATTCGCGGCAGACAGCATGAACTGGACAGCTCTAGTCGCCCTATCGCTTTCGTGCGGCTATGTCATGGGCGGCATCGGGATTGTCCTTGCCCATGAATTAGGTCATCGCCGATCGCTCATCGACCGAGCATTATTGCGACTTTTGTTGCTATCGATTGGCTTTGGTCACTACGCCATCGAACATAACCGAGGCCATCACCGTCGGGCTGCAACCCGCGACGATCCGGCAACCGCACGTCAAAAAGAAGGTTTTTGGATTTTTTTGCCACGTTACGTTATCGGTATGTTGCGCGATTCAATTCGCTTATCAACCGAGCAAAAAGGAGTCATCAATGAAGCACTAGCGCTTGCCGCCTTGAGTATCACATTATTTTTTAGCTTGTTCTATTTTCTAGGCGTGCAAGTTGGTATGTTTTGTTTGCTTCAATCGATAATGGCCATTCTCCTGGTCGCAGCGATCGACTACGTTGAACACTGGGGTTTAGTTCGAAAGGAAATCAATGGGAAGCCTCTGAACGCATGGGACCGCAGCATACTTGGGACTGCGCAAACCATTGTTCAGATCTGATGCTCTTTAACCTTCAGCGACATGCCTCACATCATCTAGAGCCCTCACTGAACTGCGATGCGCTTTATCGCTCGAGTGACTCGCCTCAAATGCGCTTTGGCTATGCCGGCATGGCCCTCTTAGCAATGATTTCGCCACTGTTCAAGTACGTGATGCGTCCGCGACTGCCAAGGCCATCATTTCGGCAAAGGCAACGACTAAAAAAACGCCATTGTCCTGACCTCGATACTTTCGCGCTTAGGTGCGTCCGCGGGCGTGGTAGGGTCTTCAAAGGCAGAGTGCCCCATGAAACGACAGCGCCCGTCTTCTTCCGAATCGTAGGTCTTTAGGAGCAAGGCATGATGCTTTTCCATGTGCGGAAAATACATCCAGCGATGAGCGGGCGAATAGCGCATGACATAAATCTCACCCGTGCGTTCACGATACTTTAAGGCCATGCAAATCAAATCATCCGCCTGATGCGTCTGTGCATCAATCATAGCAAGCGGCAACTCATAGACTGCTTGATAAAGCGGCTTCCAAACATTAAAAAAAGCAACGCGTCGATTCAGCAATGCATCAGCATCATTTGGCACAATATCTTTAACGCGTTGTGGGCCGCTTTTCACGGTATAGTCACTATGGACTAGTAACACAGCAGGCCGTTGAATGCTTGTTTGTTGCTTGAATTCAGTAGAAGGTTTTGAAAAAACCATTTGTTCTTGGGGTTGACGACGCCTGATCGTGTGATCGAAAACTTCGACCCGCTTTGCACCCGTGTGGCGCTTAACGAAGTCGACGACCTCAGGATAAAAACCATGCTTGATCTGCGCGTCATCGTCGAACGCTTGAAATGATGACTCAAAATCTTGTAACTCAAAGCCTTCACGATCGGCAGACAAGTCATTGCGCAGGGGCCAAGCATCCCAGATTTTCACCTCCTGAGCATCGGTACCAGCAGGATTCAGTTCATCGTTGGGGTCGGGTTCATAAAAGTAATAGGCAGCTGGCCGTCCGTTATCAACGGTGTAATTCATTGTTGCGGAGACCGCCTTTTGCAGTGTCTTCAATGCCATACTCATTTAAGCTTGTTCTCTTAGTAACCGGTTCCGCCAAGTGCGGAACCGGTCGCCTGACTGAAGCCTTCTCAGACCGGTTTATTTACTGTAAAGCCTTCGTAAACCATGGTCGCCTTCCAACACGGCAGGGCCTCAACTTCCTGCGTCATCCATCGTACAAGATTGGGATGCTCTCCTAATGGCAATTGCTGCCAGGCATGTAAATGCATCGGGGAGGCTAAGGCGATATCGGCAATCGTAGGATAATCACCCGCGATCCAACGGGACTCTTTCAGTCGCCCATCAAGGATGCTTGCAAGTTTGTGAAACTGTCCCTGCTGCGCCTCGAGCACTGCCGGGTCAGCAGCGCCCCCAAGTAGCGGTTTCACACAGTTTTCAACCAGATAAACATAAGCGCTGGGAAACCAGCTTGAGGATTCCCATAGTAACCAGCGGTTAATGTCTGCCCGAACCTTCAAGTTTGTTGGGTATGCACGATGGTTACCTGCTTTATCTGCAGCGTACTGCAGGATCGCG
>OMIE01000149.1 GCA_900299025.1 Burkholderiaceae bacterium | reverse complement strand
CCTTTAATGGGCGACCAGTAATCACATAAGGAATGACACAGTCATCTTCATTCGATCCAAAAATTGACTCAATCAGCGGGGCTGCAAGCTCAAGATCAGGCGTTACAACGAGAACGTCAGAAGCCGTTGGGGCGTTGTTTGCGGCAAACATGCCAAGCAACTGATCTCTCAATACCTCGAGCTCACGGGTGAGCGAATGGCAAACATGAACCTCGAGACTTCGATCATTGGGTGATAACTGAAAAGTACCCGGCTCATGATCTTGCATGCTGAGCATGGTAGTCTGTAGACGATTAAGAAGAGAGGTGGCTCGCGAGTGAGTCGCGCTTGCTTTGCTTGGGCACTCAAAGTGGCTTTCATCAATCATTTCGAGGTCATGATCGATCAATGTGCCTAAGTAGGTTTTTGCTTGCTGACCCCAGGCGGCGAGCAAAGGGTTGCCAACCTCGTGATACTGCGCACGACCGAGCACTTGCAACTTGCTCAATCGCTTTGGATTGACAATATCATACCAATATTCAGAACATGGATTAATGGCGTAAATATCGATATCAATCCAGGAAGAAAGCTGCTTGAGCATATCCAGATAAAGCCTTGGCATATCCGGAAGACAAAAAACTCTTAATGTGTGGTTAAGCCCTAGCCTGCTAACAGCATGCAAACCTTCGATATGAAGCCTTTGAAAAAATCGAAGCGAGGGGTGTTGGGTCTGTACACCAAGTTCTGCTGCGATCCTTCGCCATAGCGCCGCTTGCCAGCGCTCATCCTCATCGGCTTGATCGCAACGACGAAGCCAGGTCTCAAGCCAATCGGCTCGGTAGGTTAGGTATTGGTCAAATAAGCTGGCGCAACGCTTTGCCAACTCGAAACGCATCAGGCTCTCAGAGCCGCCTAAATAACCCTCAAGTCTAGGGTGCTCTTTGATGAACACCCGATCACTAAAGCTTGCGAATATGCGCCAAGTAAGCAAATCGGGTGAAAATGGTGATTGTTCGTCCACCTCAATGACTTTTGCGAACTGACGCCAAAGCCATTGCCCCAGATAGTCAAATTGAATATTGGCACAGACACCCAGTTGACGAGCTGCTCTTAGCTCAATCGAGCGTTTAACAGCCGTGCTTGGAATGATTAAGGATTGGGGTGTAAACACTGAAATCTCATCGTTGACGAGAGTATCAACGAGTGTTTGCTCGAGATATTCATAGCGATTTGATGTGATCAGTTTTAGCATTGATCTAAAGCTTGAAGATCTTAGGAAATCTTTGTTGCGATTGTTTCCACGGGTGTATCGATCGTGTCTATAGGCGTATCAATAGCCAGGCCATCCTTTTCATCGCAAGGTCCGAAACCTCCGCCACCAGGTAAATGCAAGGCAAGCCAGTCTTCGTGGTTGACATCAATGACACGTTTGGCTTGCTCTACCAATTTGCCATTGAGATAGACACCACCCGTCTTTCCGTCCGCTCCGCCTAAAAGGCCCCGAGCTGGCATTTTCGTTCGATCCGTAAGCAGCGAAACACGCATCTTGCCCGGCCAGTGCGATTGAAAACTCACAATCTGCCCGTCGCCTCCTCGGTGCTTGCCATCTCCGCCTGAGCCCTCGGCCAGACGCTTTTCACCGAACATGATGGGCGCAAGGGTTTCTGCAACTTCGATAGGTGTGTTTGAAATATTGGCTGGAAAGCCTGCAGCAGGGGGGCCATCACGTCCTTCCATCGCACCCATGCCTCCATTAAAAAATAGAATGGTCGAGAAGCCTTTCTGAGACTCGCAAGCCAAGCCGCGTAATAAGACCGACCAAAGCGGGGTTCCGCTATCTGCTTGCACCTGCCTGGGAAAAACCGTGGAAAGTGCGTCGAAGACCGCTGCTTGCAACTGATGACCGATTAGGTGGCGTGCGCCGACCGGTGCTGGATAACGGGCGTTGACAATGCTCCCTTCGGGCGCATGAACCCTAAAAAGACGCGTGAAGCCGTCGTTATTAGGAATGGAGGGTGCCAAGAGGCACTTTAAGGGAAAGATGGTGTATGCATAGGTATGGTTATAAGTTTCATTAATGCCATAGCGAATTTGCGCTGAGCTTCCCGAGTAATCAACATAAATGCCCTGCGGTGATACCTCCACGCTCGCTTGAATATGAATCGGTTCATCGAATCCGTCTGAATCGACATAACCTTTGTAAATGCCTGGCTTAACACTGGCAAGTTCGACAAGGGCTGCGCGTTCGGAGGCCATGAAAATGGCTTCAGCAACGCCATCAAGTGAATCAAGCTTATATTCATCGACAAGCTCTAAGACACGCTGTTCTGAAACTGATAATGCTGCAAGCTGCGCGAATAAATCGCCCTTGACTTGTTGGGGTAGCCTGACATTGCCCATCAGCAGGTTCACAACAAAGTCATTGAGCTTGCCAGCCTCGACGAGCTTGAGTACCGGGAAGCGAATACCTTCCTCAAAGAGTTCATTGGCATCGGCCGACCATTGTCGACCGCCGATGTCCGATAAGTGGGCTACTGACATCGCAAAGGCGATGATTCGATGGTTATGAAAAATGGGCCGTGCCATCGTCGCATCGGGTAAATGGCCTGTCCCAATCCAAGGGTCATTGGTGAACAAAACATCACCGGGCTTTAACGCCTCGACAGGAATCGTTTTGAGCATGGCTCTTAAGCTCAGTGGTGCGGTGCCAATAAAACCTGGAATGCTTAGCGACGATTGCGCGATAAGCCTTGCTTTCGAGTCAAGCAGCACACAGGCGAAGTCATTGGACTCCCTGACCACTGTCGAGAAGGACGTCCGTTTGAGCACGGCACCTGCCTCATCTGCTATCGAAATAAGACGGTTCCAGTAAATTTCAAGGTCAATCGGATCGATCATGGCTATGCAATAAAAATATGGATATTGCCAAACTGGTCTTTGTGATAACGATCGCCTGGTCCAATCACAACGGTCGAGCCCGCCTGTTCGATCAAAGCGGGCCCTTGCTTCTCATGCGCATGAGGGAGCTCATATTCCGAAAGCACGGGTGTATTGACCCAATTGCGAATACAAGGGAAATAAGCGCTTCTATGTTTGACGGATTTTTGCGAGCGAGTCTATATCTGACTGCTCAAGGTATGAATCGCTTGCCCTTGTGATGCATAGGCTTCAACACGCCAATTCAAAATTTCAAGCGCTGCCCCTTCAATCGATGACCCAAACAAGCGTCGATACTGGGTTTCGAAAGATGCCCTGATGTCGTTTGGATCGGCCATTGATAGATCTGCAGGTAATGCGGTGGCTACTTCGAATCCTTGGCCGACGTAGCGCATGTCAGCGGACCTAACGAATCGATAAGATGCTCGCTTTTGTGACGAAGCATCTTCTTTAATTTTGCCATGATGCTCGAGCTTTGCCTGTGCTTTTGATTCGGCTGCGTTTGCTGGCAAGGTCGATGCGGCTTCGAGCTCGTGGCTCAGTTGCTCTTCCATTGCCTTTAAGAATTGCTCTAATTCCTTGAAATTGATATCGTCAAGCTTGAGGTAGCGCGTTCGAACCATATCAAGCTTCATCGGCGCAACAAGAAGTCCAAACGCTGAAAAAACGCCTGAGCTCGATGGCACGACGATATGTTTAACAGCGGTGCGACGTGCAAGTTCGCGTGCATGGAGTGGGCCAGCGCCGCCAAAGGCAAGAACCGTACTTTTGCGAATATCTTTTGCTTTTTCCACTGCGTGAATCTTTGCAGCTGCAGCCATTTGCTCGCAAACGATACGGTGTACGCCCGCCGCTGCTTCATGGATCGAGATACCAAGCTTTGCAGCGACATGCTCATCCATGGCTTTGCTCGCTGAGTCGTAGCTTAGGGTGACTGCGTTGCTAAGTCTAGCCGCTGGATCAAGGTAGCCTAGTAAAAGCGCAGCGTCGGTAACGGTCGGCAGCCTGCCGCCAAGCCCGTAACAGGCCGGTCCAGGCATGGAGCCAGAACTTTGCGGCCCTACTTTCAATAGGCCTGTGGTGTCGACCTGCGCAATGCTCCCTCCGCCTGCTCCAATCTCGAGGGGATCGACTGTTGGGATGCGTACAGGTAGCCCGCTACCCTTTTTAAATCGTTGGGTTCGAGCTGCCTCAAACTCGGTGGTAATGCCGGGGTCGCCTTTGCTAATGAGGCATGCCTTTGCTGTGGTACCCCCCATGTCAAAGGCGATTAAATCTGGCATGGCCAGTGATTTAGCGGCGTGCGCTGCACCGAGAGCACCTGCAGCAGGGCCGGATTCGAGCAGACGAATCGGGAACTTTGCACCGAATGATTTAGAAATGACACCGCCATTGGATTGCATGACCCGTAAGTTGGTGTTCAGACCGATCGCCCTTAATCCAGTTTCAATAGTGTTCAAATAGTTGCCAACTTTGGGCATGACATAGGCGTTGAGTATTGTTGCAATGCTTCGCTCGTATTCGCGAAGTTCGCCTAAAACCTCATGCGACAAACTTACTGGTAGGCCCGGACACTCAAGCTTAGCAAGTTCGCGGACCATTAGTTCGTGCTGCGGGTTGCTGAAACTGTGCAGTAAACATACCGCTATGGATTCAGCACCAAGACTTTTGGCATCGGCTAGTGTTGATTTGATCGCATCGCTTGAGGGCGATCGGACTATCGTTCCCTTAGCATCGGTTCTTTCATCGATCTCAAGCCTTAAGGCACGATCGATGATTGGGTCGGGTCCAGGCGCATGTAAGTTATAAATATCGTATCTTAACTCGCGCCCAATGGCGACAACATCACGAAAACCTTTGGTTGTAATAAGCGCGGTCTTCGCGCCCTTGCGCTCGATCACTAAGTTGGTGACTGCTGTGGTTGCACCAACGACGAGTTCGTCGATGGCATTTAGATCAATATCATAATCATGACAAAGCTGAAGAACGCCATTGGCGATCGGTGCAACCACATTGCTTTGATCGCTTAATACTTTTGCAGTCTTAAGGCTTCCATCGCTACCGAGTAGAACTAGGTCGGTGAAGGTCCCACCGATATCAAATGCGAATCGATATCGGATTTTCTTGGCCTCGTCCTCTTGCCGCCTGCCGTCTTGTTCGTTCGGTGTATGCATCTTTAGTGGCGTTTGTTTCGGTGCTTGAGTCTGCCTTGATGAACAATAGAGTTACTTTTTGAAAGAATGATCAGTTTAACTCCCGGTTTGGGGCGGGCAGGCTACAATGCAGTTCCTGGGGCCGACCTGGTTTCGACGTGGGTCAGGAAGTGGGTCAGGGCATGCCGAGGCCTCGTTACCTCGTAAATCCAGCGGGAAATTAATAAACGCAAACGAAGAGCGTTTCGCTCTCGCCGCCTAATCCCGGTGAGCGCCACACCAACTTGCTGATGGGTTGGGTCAGATTCGGGTAACTGGGTTTGGCTGTGGTGTAACTTAAGTCAGATCGCGCGTGCGCCGGGTCACTTGGACGCACCGTTAAAACAAAGGTGACTGGTTGGCGCCCGGCCTGTCGGCTGGCTAAGGCGACAACGAGATCCAAATTAACCGACTAAGCATGTAGAACTGTTCATGGAAGTCTTGCGGACGCGGGTTCGATTCCCGCCGGCTCCACCAATCTCAAACCCCTAACTCCTCTGAGTTAGGGGTCCTTTTCCTGCAAGCCCCGCAAACCCCTGCGGAAAGGTGCGGGTTAATGCCAAAACCTGCGGACCACGGCGTCAGGTGGGTTTTGGCCTATTTGAGCCCAATCCTCTGCGTTTACCCGGTTTCTCTGAAGCCCTTCTGGTGAGGGCGATTCCGAAGTCCGCAAGCAGTGATAAAAAAATTGTTCATTAAATCAATGGCTTACTTGCGGACTAATCGATAGGGTT
>OMIE01000148.1 GCA_900299025.1 Burkholderiaceae bacterium | reverse complement strand
GAGGATCTGAGAGGTCTAGCTTTGCTGTGTGAAGGGTGCATGCAAGGCCTAGAACCGATTTATCGCCGCCATAGCGGCCCGCTTTATCGCTACCTGCTTGCGCTTGGTGCGAGTCAAGAGGATGCCTCGGACGCACTACAAGACGCCTTCATCAGTCTTGCCCAACAACCCAGGGCCTTTGATCCCCAGCGTGGGAGCTTAGGTGGCTATCTGGCCGGTATTGCAAGGCACGGCCTACTTGCCCAGTGGCGTCGTCAGGGTCGAGAAGTTGCAAGCGAGGACAACGATGGACTTGACCATCTCGATCCAGAGGGCGTTGGCGATGACGGACCACTTCAAACACTTGAAACCAAGGCAAGCAAGCACGCGCTGTGGGCTGCCATTGAAGGTTTACCTTTTGTGTTTCGAGAGGCACTTTTACTCGTCGACATTCAAGAGCGAAGCTATGCCGAAGCGGCAAGCATTGCAGGCGTTGAACTCAATACCTTGCGAACAAGGCTTCATCGTGCCCGTTTGCGGCTTGCAGAAGCACTTGCGCCCTCTGTAAAACCCAAGCATCTAGCCAACCATCAGGATCGATCATCCCTATGAAAAAGCCCCTCCATTCGCATACCGATGCCGCTGCAAGCGAGTCTGCCAGCGCCTTTGTCAATGCGCATGCAAGCACCATCGGACCTTTGGATCCCCAGGCCCCTGAAATCAAACTACGACCCTGGTCGATTCTGCAACAAGCACTCGTCGATGACCTCGAGGCTCTACAGCCGCCCACCTGGCTGTGGTGGCGCATCCGTTTGCACTTACTACTTACAAACAATCCAAGCCTAACTGCGCTACAGGCATGGTGTCATAGCCATGCCTGGCTTCATCGCCTCGTGGGCTCGACTGCACTTTGCAGCCTTGGCCTTTTGTGGATCGCTTTCAGCGCGCACATGATGACATCGGTTAGGCCGATCGAACTGACCCAGTTACTCAATCACCCCATAGCCTGGTCTACAACATCGCTCCACGCCCGGGCCGGAAAGCCGAGCACCACGCCCAGTTCGAGTGCATTAGGGGCTGAGTCGCTCGCCATACTTGGCGTTCCGTTTTTTGGATCGATACAATCTCTCGATGACCTGAGTGCAACGCGTCAAGCACAATGGATTACTAATCATAACGGTCAAATTCTTGCACTTCGACTCCACGATTGATTGTCATAGGGACATACGTTTATGCACGATCTAGCTGTCACATCCCAGGGCCCTAACGCCATGCATCGACAACGTGTCTACCGGGGTCTTGCACTTATGTTTGTCGTGATTTCACTCCTGCTGCCTCCGATGAGTAGGGCACAAACGAGTGAATCACACAGCCCCCATGACATGCATCAACTCGACCCGGCACGCTTGCGCATTGTTCGCGGTGCGCCCTTTTGCGCTGAGGCGATACACGGCATGCTGCAACAACTGCCCGATGGCAATCGCATCAACCTGCAAAGCCGTTCACGCACTTGTCGTGATACCGAGGGCCGATTGCGGCAAGAATTTGAACGTGGCACCAAGACCATGGTGTTCCTGCGCGACCCAAACGCTCGTGAGTTTTGGGTCATGGAACCCGAGCGACGTCGCGCGCGCAGGCTTGACCGACAGGGACCAGCCGCACTGGTTCTTGATCATGACCAACGCCAAGCCGCAAGGACTTTGATGCTTCAGCGCCTAGAAGATCGTGGCTTGGGCCAACGCAGCGAGTTGGGACAACGCGCCTATGAAGGCATCCAAGTTCAAGGCGAACTCACCACATGGACGATTGAAGCGGGCCGTGTTGGCAATGACAAGGCCATAGTGATTACCCGAGAAGTTTGGCAAAGCCCTGAACTAATGATCCCCGTCTCAATCCAGGACCGTGACCCGCGCTTTGGCGAGCGATTTTTGCGGGTCTTTAATATCAAACGCGAAGAACCCGAGCCTGAGCTGATGCGCGTACCTGCTGACTTTTTGAAACTGGAAATGGAACAACGCCGTCCTCGCTTGCTCGGTCCCTAAGCACAAAGGATGACGTGCAGCGGCTTGCACTGGTAGAGTCATGGGATCTTACGCGAGCGCACACCATGACAAGACCTAGATCAGCATCCGACTATCCTGCTCACGATACACAGCAAGCCTGCGCGATTCGCGAGGTTTTGACCGATTCGATCTGCCATACCCCAGCCACTGTGTTTGACGCAGTCTCGGCTCGTATAGCGACTGAAGTGGGCTTTCGAACGGGCATTCTGGCTGGGTCGATTGCGTCACATGTTCAGCTCGCAGCGCCTGATTGGATCGTACTCACGCTGAGTGAACTTGCCCAATGCGTTCGAACGATTTGTAGGGCGAGCCCCATTAGCCTGGTTGTGGACGCTGATCATGGCTTTGGTAATCCGCTCAATGTGGTTCGAACGATTGAAGAACTAGAACACGCAGGCGCCCAGGGGATTACGATCGAAGACACCGCCCTTCCCGCTGCCTTTGGCTCCCATGGCAAAGAGTTTTTGATCAGCCGCGCTGAGGCTAAGGCAAAAATGCGCGCCGCCCTTCATGCTCGGTCCAAGCCTCAAACTGTGATCGTAGGGCGAACCTCATGCCTAAGAATCGAAGGTCTCGAGGAGACCATTTATCGATTACAGAGCTTTGAACAATGCGGTGTTGACGCATTAATGGTGATAGGACTGCAGGACGAATCACAACTTGCTGCGATTGCCAGGGCGACTGAACTGCCGCTGTTTTGTGGTCCGGTTCCCGCTTCGCTCAATGCCGAGCGTCTAGCTGCCCATCGCGTACGCTGGCGCATTACGGGACACCATGCCTACGCGATCGCGATGCAGGCTTTGTATCAAGCTTATGCTGAGCTTCACAAGCGTGGCAGTACAGCTGATTACACGCTCGCTCAAGCAAGCGCCACCGATCTACAGCGTTGGATGCGTGGTGAAAGCTTTGCCCACATGCAACAAGCCTTTATGCAAGACAGCCAAGGAGAAGAAGCATGAGTTTTCCAAACACTGGAAGTCGCGTTGACGGCCGAGTCGCCTTGGTCACAGGAGCGCTCGGCGGTATCGGTGCAGCCACTTGTAAAGCGCTCGCAGCGGGCGGCGCGAAGGTCATCGCCAGCGATGCCCATCGTCATGGCGCAGATGAATTGCTCGATGCGATGAAAAAGTTGGGAGCAAGTTGTGCATTTTTTCCACTCGATGTGACCAAGCGCCAGCAATGGGAGGCTTTAATGCCCAAGATTGAATCTCAATTCGGGCTCCTCGATATTTTGGTCAACAACGCTGGCATTTACCGCTTTGGGAAGGTTGAGGAGGCCAGCGACGAATTACTCGATCAGCTCATGCAGGTCAACATCCGCGGGGTGGTGCTCGGTGCCCAGTTTGCCATTGCACAAATGAAACGTCGCAGCCCCGATGCACCCTGGGCTTCGATGATTCACCTCTCGTCGATTGCAGGTTTAGTTGGTTCGCCGACCAGCAGTCTTTACTCAATGACCAAGGGCGCCGTGCGCTTGTTCAGCAAATCACTTGCCCTCGAGATGGCTCAGCTTGGTTATCGTATTCGTAGCAATTCGGTACATCCTGGGATTATCGATACCGATATGGCTGGCGAAGTCGCCCAGGCCCTGGCCGCCAAGGGACTTGACGAAGCACAGATTCGTGAGCACATGCGCGCTGGACATCCTATGGCAAGGATGGGACAGGCAGACGAAATCGCCCGAGGGATTCGCTTTCTCGCCTCCGATGACGCTGCCTTTATGACAGGGTCCGAACTTGTGATTGACGGTGGATGGACAGCGCGATGAAATCAAAAGTCCAGCATCAGTCGCAAGCGCAAGCTTCAACCCGCAATCTCAGTGCGCAAGCAGTCACTGCTGCGGTCATTGACCGAATGAAGTCTTCACGGTCTGATCGCTTTAAACAAGTGATGGCAAGCCTCATCCAACATTTACATGCGTTTGCAAGAGACGTTCAGTTAAGCGAACGTGAATGGGCCTTTGCGATCGACTTCCTGACAAAGACCGGACAAAGCTGCACGCGTTCACGTCAGGAATTTATTCTGCTTTCTGATACCTTAGGCTTATCAACCCTGGTTACCCAAATGAACCACCCGAGCCAGGGCAAGGAGACAGAACAAACCGTACTCGGCCCATTTCACAGGGAAAGTACGCCGCAATTTCCCTTGGGTGCAGACATTGCCGCTGGGATAGAAGGCAAGCCACTTTTTATTTCTGGAACGGTAAGTGATAGTCATG
>OMIE01000147.1 GCA_900299025.1 Burkholderiaceae bacterium | reverse complement strand
CTTTGCACTGAGCGCGGCATTGTGTTGATTTTTGATGAAGTCTTCCTTGGCTTTCGACTCGGCCCTGGCGGCGCTCAAGCGTATTTTGGTGTCCAGGCGGATATGGTTACCTATGGAAAGACCCTGGGAGGCGGCTATCCCGTCGGGGTGCTTTGCGGCAAGTCGCGGTTCATGCGCCGCTTCCGCGAAGACCGGCCTGCCAATCTTTGCTTCGCACGGGGGACCTTTAATGCGCATCCCTATGTGATCAACGGTATGTTGCATTTTTTGCGAGCATTAGATACAACAGCGGTTAGGGCGGTTTACGAAGGGCTTGATGAACGATTTCATGGTGCGGCCGATCGGTTGAACCAGCGCTTGCGTGATGCAGACATTCCCGTTCAGGTCGCTGCCATGTCGAGCGTTTGGACCATTATGTTTGAAAGGCCATCGCGGTATAACTGGATGCTGCAGTTCTACTTGCGCGAGGCCGGTCTGGCACTCAGTTGGGTCGGTTCTGGCCGCCTTATCTTCTCGCTGAACTATTCCGATGAGCATCTCAGTGCCGTCTTCGATCGATTTGTGGACGCATGCCGTGCAATGCGGAACGACGCCTGGTGGCTAAGTCCACCCGAACTGAGTAACCAATCAATCCGTCGTCGAATTCTTAAGGAGATGTTTGAGGGCATGTGGACTACGAAGCCCACATCCCGAGTGTCAAATTAAACTTTTCGTCGTTGCTCGATGCCTCGCCGCACCAATTCGATAGGTGCGCGATGGTAGAGCTTGATGTCATGAAATGGGTCTGTAATGATTTTTGTAGCCCATACAAAGCCCGTCTTCCAACCATCTCTTAAGCCGAGTTGAATGACTCGAAAGCCGAGTCCGCCTATCCCGAGCATAAACCAGAACTGACCGACGTCTCTCACCCATTCTTTGAAGCCAACGGCAGGTTCTATCATGCCAAAAAGGCTTGGTTCAAACCATAGAACGATCGGAGCAAAAGCCCAGATCGCCATGAGAACCACTTTTCTTCGGATGTTATAACCTACTTTGATCGCTTCTTTGTATTCGTGGCTTGCGTCATTAACATAGTCATAACCTTTTGGTTCAAAAAAGAAGTGACCTGCCTGGCGACTTGTCATCGATATGAGCCATGCGATTAAGGCCGATACGACCGGATCGATGAGCAGATAGACATAAGCAACGAGAAAGCTGCACGCACTCACCAAGTGCAAGGATTGATTGATGAGGCTATGGTGGTAATAACGGTGATCATCCCAACGCTGCTCTTTGAGCATTTCGCCAAAACTCTGGTTCGCCATCCTTGATCCTCCGAAAGTTTTCTGCACAGGACTTTGCACTTGATCGGTGAAAGCTTGTTGACAGTTAGATGACTTGCTCTTTACAAATCAAAGACAAATTCGTGTCAGTCAAAGACATAGTCGCGTCACATAGCGCTGTGATCCCTTGTTATCACCGGCTGCTGGCCGCTACTTGCCGCAAATCTAGGTCGTCATGACATTGAGATCTTTCTCTGTAAAGCTAAAGAGCTAGCTACCTAGACTAGATGTTCTTTTTAAGGATTATATCGATTTAATCCTTAGATGTTGTGTCGACCGGTATAAGGACTCAAGATGGACAGACGATTAAGGCTTGCAGTTGTGACAGAAACCTATCCGCCAGAAGTCAACGGCGTGTCACTGAGTCTTGCCAAGTTGCTTGAGGGCCTTGATCGTATGTGCGATGTGCATCTTGTACGTGTGAGTCGCCATGATCTTGATGCGCCCATGACCCATGAGATACGGGTGGCGGGTTTTCCTATTCCTGGCTACTCGGCCTTGCGAGGTGGGTTGCCTGCGTGGTTAGCGCTCCGGAGCGCCTGGCTACTCTTCAGGCCCGATCTGGTTCATATAGCGACCGAAGGGCCTCTGGGTTTTAGTGCACTTCAGGTGGCTCGCTGGATGAAGATTCCAGTGTGTTCGGATTTTAGAACGCATTTTGAACAATATGTTGATCACTACAAGCTTGCCTGGTTAGAGCCCGTGGCAAGTCGATACCTGCGGTATTTTCATAATCGTTGCGATCTCAATTTCGTACCTACTGAGATGCTCGCCAGCCAGCTCAAAGCTCAGGGTTTTGATCGCTTAACAGTAGTACCTCGGGGCGTTGATTTAAGGCTATTTGGCCCGGGCCATCGCGATGAGGCTTTGCGAGCAAGTTGGCTTGGCTCGGGGGCGCAACAAGAAGGCAGGCAAAAGCCAGCGATCCTGCTTTGCGTTTCCCGCATGGCGGCGGAGAAGAATTTGGTGGTTTTACTTCAAGCCTATCGGGCGGCAAGGCAGGCAGGAAGCCTTGCACGATTGGTCATGGTTGGTGACGGTCCCATCCGCTCTAGCTTAGCGCGTGATTTTCCCGAGGCTTTATTCGTAGGCATGAAGACTGGACTCGACCTTTCGCGTCACTACGCTAGCGCGGACTTGTTTTGCTTTCCAAGTCAAAGCGAAACCTTTGGGAATGTGGTTTTGGAAGCGATGGCAAGCGCTTTGCCAGTCATCGCATATCGCCAGGGAGCGAGCGCGGCACTACTACAAGATCAAGTCCATGGATGGATTCTTGACGACTTTAGTGCGAGTGCGTTTCATGAAGCGCTTCAATCTGCATTACGCCAATGGTCATATGAGCCAAAGGGGCTCTGGCAGCAGATGGGTGAGAGGGCGCTGGTGAAGGCAAGCACGCAGTCTTGGAGCAGTGTGCAAAATCTTATGCTTTCACATTGGTATGCTCTTGCTTTTCCTACCTTGAAGGCTAAGGCTCACCATGAACCATTTACCCATTCGCAGCAGCTATGAAGCACCGCTTCCGATTTCCTTAACCGGCAGCGAGGTCGCACTTGTCCCGCTCGCGGCAAGTCATGGCGATGATCTTTACGCGTTGAGCACGGCAAAGGG
>OMIE01000146.1 GCA_900299025.1 Burkholderiaceae bacterium | reverse complement strand
CTGCACGACCGCCACTTTCGGTTGCCAATAGTCGAGCCAGGGTACTGAAGTGCTGTTCGATGCACCATGGTGCCCGAGCATTAAGACATCGAGTGACTTCAGGGGTTGCGCTGGTTCAAGCAAAAGCAAAGCAGCCTCTTGCAGAGAGGGTAAATCGCCAGGCAGGAGAATGCTTCGACCCTTATGCTCAATCAATAAGACACAGCTTTGCGCGTTTCGGTTACTCGCCGGCGTTTTTCGCGGCCGTTTTGAAAGCTCAATTGCCATGGGCGCCCCAAATGCTGGCTGATTCGCATCAGCAAGTGGGAAGAGCGCTCTAATGCTTGTACCCGAGACGCCTGTTGGGATTGCCTCGCCGCGACCTTTAACTATCTGGGTTGAGTCGACTAACTTATTGAATTCGATATCGCGTTGGCAGGAGCTCACCTTCAAATCCCTGAGACTTGGCTCGTCGGCGGGCGAACCTGACATAATTTTCCCAATGCGCAGATGGCGTTGAAGACTCAAGGCGCCTCCGGTGTGATCCAAGTCAGCGTGCGATAAGACCAACCAATCGATCGACTCAATGCCGCGGCTTCGAAGTGCTGGCAGAATCGACTGAAAGCCTGCATTGCGGCCGTCTTTACGCGCATCAAGGCTCCACGCCGGACCGCTGTCGTACAACATACTGAACTCAGCCGATTGAACAAACACCGCGCTACCCTGCCCCACATCAAAGAAAAGCACGCGCAATTCACCCTCGCCAGGACGATCGTGCGGCCAAACCATTAAGGGCAACATAAGCGAAACCACCGCCCAACGCGGCCATGGTGCAAGCGGCCAAATCAACAATATGCACGCGATGATGGCAACTGCGATCACAGCCTCGGGCGGCAGAGCACGATGGCTGCTAATCCAGGACCAATTCGCCATGGCATCGAGCAGCTTCAGGCTTTCCTCGGTGATAAGGCCTAGCCAATGCAATGGTACGCTGGCCAAGGTCTGAGAGATGCTGGCTATTAAGGCCAGAAGTAGCGAAGCCGGTGTGATGATGAAAGTGATCCAAGGAATTGCAAGCGCGTTGGCAAAAGGCGCAATCCAGGAAATTTGTGAGAAAAAGAGGACCGACAGCGGAATCATCACCACACTCGCGGCCCACTGCCCTTGAAAGGCCTCGGCCAAGCCTGCGCGTAGAGACTTCCATGCCTTTGACGGTAGGGTGAGCTCGTTTGTCGTTGGATTCTCCGGCCGCCTCATAGCCTGGCCACTCAGCACAAGCGCTGCGACTGCTGCAAACGAGAGCCAAAAGCCAGCCGATACAACTGCCCAGGGATCAATCAAGCAGACGACGACACCTGCGCAAGAAAGTACGGCCTGCGGTGCGAAACGTCGCCCACTCAGACTCATAAGCCCAGTAACCAGGACCATGGCGCAGGTCCGCTGCGCTGGAAGTCCAAATCCGGCAAGCAAGGTGTATGCGATCGCACCAAAGCTGGCAAAGCACAACTTGGGGAGCGCCATGGTGTGGAGGCGAAAAAAAGTTAGCTTAGCTGCACCGCTTATGCGCAATAGTCCAAGGCCAAAGAAGGCGGCAAATCCAGCGAACATCGTGACATGTGAACCCGATATCGACAAAAGATGCCCAACGCCGGTTCGATTAAAAGCATCCCATTGCTCGGGATCAAGTGCTTCGCCACTGCCGATCACGAGCGCCTCGATCACCGCCATAGCGCGATCCATGTCCTTCGAGCCGGATAGTCGTGCGCTTTGCCGCAGCGCATCGCGAAGTTGCTCTCGCACGCGATGCACCCAGGCAAGCGGATGCGAAGCAAGATCATCGAGATGTACGATGTGCGAGGCGGGCGCGCTGCCTCGTGCCACCCAGCCAGATTGCAGCGCAAAACGCTCAAGATCCGATCCGCCGGGGTTGCGTTGGCCATGTATGGCCTTTAAGCGTAAGTCCATGTTCCAGCGGCTGCCTGCACGCAGCCTAGTGCTCCCATCGCTCTTATCGGTTTTGATGGTTACAAGCACCTGCGAACCGACCGGACACCACGAAGCGGCTCGCTCGCAGGCGCTCACGCGAAATGGGAAGCTCACACTCCGACCATCGTCATTGCGCCGAACAAGCCCGTCGATGAAACCTGTCATAACGAGTCTTTCCGTCTCCAGTCCATGAGGCAAGCGCTGCTCGAGTGCCGACTGAGCCTGCAATCCTGCCCAATAAACACCAGCCAGCAGGCTGACAAGCGTTGCTAAGAGTGCACTCGCATGAGTTGGAAACAAGGCCGCTGTGATCAACCAAGCCGCAAAACAAAGGCCTGCTAGTGCCAGGTATTCAGCAAAGACAGGCAGCTCGATTAGCTGTTGTACCAAAAGGCAGCCGGCCATAAAGAACCAACCGGGATGCAAGTGAAAGAATGCATGTGGACTCACCCATGCGGAGTCCTAGAGCAGGCTCATCGCCCTACAGCTTGCGTTTAAATCGCTGAAGATTATCTGCAAAGGTGTCGCTGAGCGCTTGCAGCGTTTGACCACGAAGCTTTGCCAAACAGTCTGCGATCGCTGCGAGTTGACTTGGTTCATTTGGACGCTCTGGCGTTGAAGCGAACCAACTTGGTTTGATATCCGGTGCGTCAGTCTCGAGCAGCATACTGCTGAGCGGCAGCACTTGAGCAAGTCGACGGATACGCCTAGAGCCTTGATAGGTCAACGATCCGCCGAATCCCAAAAACATGCCCTGCCCGATCAGCGCGTGAGCTTGCTGCTCGCTACCATTAAACGCATGGACGATGCCGCGCTTGATGTTAAACCGCCGTAGCCCTGCGAAAACTTGGTCTGGTGCGCGCCGCGCATGCACAATGACGGCTAAATCGTAACGCCGAGCCAAGCGAAGTTGTTGCTCAAAAAACCATTGTTGCAAGTCAAATGGCGGATGACCTGGATACAAGTCCAAGCCTATTTCGCCCACCGCAATCAGCTTCTCATCGCTGCGGAGACGAACAATCCACGACTCAAGCAGATCGATATGTGAGGCCTTGGCACTCTGAACATAAAGGGGATGAATGCCGAGGGCGTAGTCGGCACCTTCATAGCGCTGCGCAATCGCATGCACTGATTCAAATGCGCTCGTCGACACGGCTGGAACAATCCACTGTCGGACACCAAGCGCAACGGAACGATGCATCACTGCGTCAAAATCAGCTCGAAACTCAGCAGCATCAAGGTGACAATGACTATCACACCATGTATAGACTTCGGGGGAATCGACGCGCATCGCTATAGAAACTTACCGTAACAGTCCGTTTTCTAGCACGACAAGCCTGTCGCATGCTTTAGCCAATGCGTGATCATGGGTCACAAGCAGCAAGGCCGTACCCGATTCTTGCGCAAGCTCACGAAAGAGCCCAAAAACTTGCAAAGCACTTTGCTCATCGAGATTACCGGTTGGCTCATCGGCAAGTACACAGGCTGGCTGGTGAACCAAGGCTCGTGCAACGGCTACTCGTTGGCGTTCACCCCCAGACAATGCCGAAGGTCGATGCTCGAGCCTATTGGCCAGACCAAGTCGGCCTAGCATCATCGAGGCACGCTCTGTTGCTTCCCTACTCTTCATTGAGGCAATACGAAGCGGGAGACTTACGTTATCGATCGCGGAACATTCTTCGATGAGATGATGAAACTGGTAAACAAAGCCGAACCGTCGGTTCCGCAAACGATCAATATCGGCGTCAGACATCGCGGCAAGCGATTTACCTTCCCAGCGTATATCGCCCGCGTCGGCCCTTTCAAACCCTGCTAACAGGTGGAGCAAGGTGCTCTTTCCAGCGCCTGATCGACCCATGATCGCTAGCGACTCACCAGCACGAAGTTCCATGGAAACCTGACGCAAAATAGAAATAGGTCGATCGGCGGCAAGCCCGCTATAGGACTTTGTCAATGCTTCAACCTTAAGCAAGTCAGCCATGCCGCAAAGCGTCGGCGGGCTTCGTTGATGCCGCGCGCCAGCTCGGGTAAAGCGTTGCCAAAAACGACAAACACAAGGCAATCAGCGCTACTTCGAAGAGATCGCTGAGATGCAAATCGGTAGGAATGCGCTGCAGCAAATAAATGCCTTTTGGCAGCACTTCGAACCCAAACATTCGCTCTAAAAAACGCAGCACCGCATCGAGTGAGGCCACAAGTACCAGACCTAGGCCAAGACCTAAACCGGTGCCGAGGCTGCCCGAGGCTAGACCTTGAAACATGAAGATTCGCATGACCGACCATCGCCCTGCCCCCATACTTCGCAAAATCGCGATATCGGCGCGCTTGTCAATAACTGTCATCACGAGCATCGACACCAAGTTAAAACTAGCCACCGCTACGATGAGCGTGAGAATAATGAACATCATACGTTTTTCGACTTGAACAGCCTCGAACCACACCCGATTTTCTTGGGACCAATCACGTAACTCATAACGGTCATCGAGCCCTTGTGCGAGCTCGCTTGCGATCCGCCGCACGCGCAAAGGATCGCTGGTGAGGATTCGCCAATGCTGTGCCTGTTGTTGACGGTTGAGTTTAAGTGCATCGTCGATATGAACGAGCGCCAATGCGCTATCGTATTCATAATGGCCTGATTCAAAAACGCCTGCTACTTCAAACTGCCTCATCCGTGGTGCGAAGCCAGCACCATGGTTGCCTAAATCTGGCGCCATTACCACAATACGGTCGCCTGGCAGCACTCCAAGGCTTCTCGCAAGTTCACGCCCAAGGATGATTCGCCATGCGCCCCCTTGAAGTGAGTCGCGAAGTGCAACGGGCATTTCAGCAACCATGCTTGACACCTTTGCTTCATCACGGGGATCGATGCCGCGGATTAAGGCAGCACGTAGTACCTCATCGCGGGTTAGCAAGACTTGCATAGGCTCAAAGGGAGCAATACCCAATACTTCAGGGTGAGCGGCAAGTGTTTGGCGGACTTTTGCATCGTGCGACTGCGGCTCAGCCCGCAGATGCAACTCCAGGTGCGAGACCACCGATAGCATACGGTTTCTCACCTCCTTCTGAAACCCGTTCATTACCGATAGCACGGTGATCAATGCAGCCACTCCAAGCGCGATGCCGAGCACCGACAAGAGTGCAATAAAGGATATAAAGCCGTTGCCGGTTGGGTTTGAGCGTCTTCCACGCCAGTAAGCCCATGCGAGTTGCCATTCAAATTGCATAAGAAGAGTTTGCCACAGCCATACAATGTGAGGCATGGACACAAGCATCTCATCGACTGGCAGTACAGCGCCGCATTCCAAGGTATTTGTATTAGACGGCTATCTGCAAAGCAAGGCCTGGCCGGAATTGGCAGGCACATGGCAGTCGTTGTTGGAGGCTTGCGAGTTGGTCGCGCGTTGGAACGACACATCGGCATCGCCGCGGTGCCTCGCCCTTGAGCACTGGCTCTGTCAACAACTAGGATGGGAGCCCTGTGCACTTAGTGGCCTTTCCTGCTGGCCATTGCAGGATTCAGCGGTTGCTAGCGCAGGGCTTTCTGCTGCTTCACATGATGCGCTAGCGCTGAATCAAGCGCCTGACCCTGAAAGTCCGGCCCATCAGGAGATTTTGCTAACGCCCTGTCACTTCTACGTTCGCTTGGACCATGTCGGGGTATCGAGCCTGGGCGATCGACCTTTGGATTGGGATGAATCCATTTCGCTGCGACATAGTCTAAGCGCCGATTTACTTGAATGGTCAAACTGGTTCGACAGCGAAATCGGTATAGAAATCCGTAGTCCGATGCACTGGGTATTGAAGATCAACAAGCGCCGAATCGAGATTGAAGGATGCTCCTTAGCACTAGCCGAAGGCTTAAATGTTGAGCAATATTTGGCGCGCGGCGAAAAGGCTAAGCATTGGCGACGCGTGTTGAATCAGATCCAAATGATCTGGTACCAACACTCAGTGAATATCGCACGTGCTGATGCAGGTCTGCAACCGGTTAATGCGCTTTGGCTTGGTGGAAGCCTTTACCCAGGTTCGCGAACGGTCAAGCGCCACTTTAACTATCAAACGCAAGAAGACTACTTAAAGGGATTAGAACGTTATACCCACTCAGAAGAAAATCGGCAAGCCGAACCATTGCTGTTGATGAAACTCAACGCGACTCAGCTTCGGCCAGAAACCGTTCAGCACGGGATTGAGCGTGTTATTGAAGCGATTAAGTCAAGAGGCACAGAGGACTCAATCGAAATCTTGTTGTGCTCAGATCATGACTGGGAACACTATCGGGTCTCGCAGCTACAGCACCCTACAAGACCGGGCTTGATCCAACACTTGCGCCGATGGTTGGCGCGTCGATGAATGATCGCTACGGATTGACAAAGGGCAGACAACAGCCATGATGCGAGCCCGTCATGTTGATCGCAAGCTTGAGCAAGCCCTACTTGATCATGGCTTGAACCCTGTACTAGCTCGCGTTTATGCAGCTCGCGAACTTCAAACAATCACCGATATCAGGCCTGGGCTCGACGACTTATTGCGTCCGGACAAAATGGCCGGAATCGAGCAAGCAGTCGATCTATTATTTAACGCAATTCATCAACAGGCCAAACTACTTGTGGTTGCAGACTATGACTGCGATGGAGCAAGCGCTTGCGCGGTCGCCATCCGAGGATTGCGGATGATGGGTGCAAAGGTAGACTACCTCGTCCCAAATCGGAGTGTTCATGGCTATGGACTAACACCCGAGATCGTATTGCTTGCCATGCGTCACCCGCGTCTTGGTAAGCCCGATCTGATTATCACTGTCGATAACGGCATAGCCTCACACGAGGGCATTGATGCAGCTGCAGCCAGCGGGATACCCGTGCTGGTCACCGACCACCATCTTCCGGCGCAATCACTGCCGGCAGCAAAAGCCATCGTTAATCCAAATCAACACGATTGCTCTTTTCCAAGCAAGCACCTCGCTGGTGTCGGTGTTATGTTTTATGTACTAATTGCTCTCAGGCGACGCTTCCGCGAACATGATGCATCCCACCCTGCGGCAAGTGCAGCGCTGCAGCAACTGCTTGATCTTGTCGCACTTGGGACCGTGGCCGACCTGGTCAAGCTTGATCGAAACAATCGTGCTTTGGTGGATGCCGGTCTGCAACGAATTCGGCAGGGAAAAGCCCAGCCTGGCATTCGCGCCTTGATGAGCGTGGCTGGGCGCCATGCGCCACATGTAGAAGTCGCAGATCTTGGCTTTGCGATTGGGCCTCGCATCAATGCATCTGGTCGCCTCAAGGACATTAGCCTTGGCATTGAATGCTTGCTGTGCGAGGACTTTGAAGCCGCTGAGCGCCTCGCTCGCGAACTCGATGCCATCAACCGCGAGCGACAGAGCATGCAGGCCGATATGCAGCAGCAAGCCCTCGATGCACTGCCCAACCAGCCATTTGATGGGCCGAGCATCGTCGTCTTTAGTGAAGCCTGGCACGAAGGCATTGTGGGTTTGCTGGCATCAAAGCTAAAGGATCAATTCAATCGACCGGTCCTCGCGCTTGCACCTTCAGCCGATGGTGAGTTGCTCCGCGGCTCTGGCCGCTCCATCCCAGGATTGCATTTGCGCGATGCGCTTGACTGGATTAGCAAACAATCACCCCAAACACTTGTGCGATTCGGCGGACACGCCATGGCCGCAGGGTTTAGCATTCGTCGTGACTCGCTGCCCGATTTGGAAAGGCTCTTTGCCAGTGCCGTCAGTGCCATGACCGATCCGGAGCAGCTGGCGGCCATGATTTGGACCGATGGCCCGCTCGATCCAAGTTGGCTGCGTGAAGACTGGATTCAGAGTATTCATGATGCTATTTGGGGTCAAGGCTTTCCAGCACCTTTGTTTCAAGATCAATTTGAGGTGATCACCCAACAGACACTGGCCGATAAGCATCTTAAGTTGCGGCTGCAAAGCGAACAGGGCTTTAAGCTTGACGGCATCGCATTTGGACGACGTGAGCCCTTTAGCACCAAGATTCGAGCAGCCTATCGCTTGCAGATCAATCGCTGGCAGGGCAGACAAAGCCTACAGTGCGTCCTTGAGCATGTTGAAGCACTATAATGCCGGGTTGATGAAGTGCAAACATTCACGCTCACTCGCAGATTGGCAACTTCCCCAACGCTTGAGCACTAACAACCAAGGACCAACTCCGTGAGCATCGAAGCCGAACGCCTAAACGCCCTTGATGCATTGATCAAAGACCTTCGACTTAGAGTCAATGACCTTCGGGGGTATCTTTGACTACGAGGAAAAAAAGAATCGCCTAGAGATCGTCAATGCTGCGCTTGAAGCACCTGATGTTTGGAACGATCCAGAAAATGCGCAGGCTTTAGGCAAGGAAAAGAAAGCACTCGATCATGTAGTGCTTGGTATCGATCAGATAGAACAAGGACTTCGTGATGCTGGCGAACTCTTTGAAATGGCGCAAAGCGAGGACGATGTCGAGACCTTCGTTGCTGTCGAACACGACGTATCGAGTTTGCTCGCAGCTGTAGAGAGCCTCGAGTTCAGGCGGATGTTTGCAAACCCAGCCGATCCCAGCGATTGCTTTCTAGAGATTCAATCGGGCGCTGGCGGTACTGAGGCACAGGATTGGGCTCAAATGCTCCAACGCCAGTACTTGCGCTACTGCGAGCGTAAAGGTTTTAGGTCGGAACTTCTCGAAGAGACCGAAGGTGATACCGCGGGTATCAAGGGTTGCACGATCAAAGTTTCAGGCGAATACGCGTATGGCTATTTACGAAGCGAGACAGGTATTCACCGACTGGTAAGAAAATCACCATTTGATAGCAATAATGGTCGCCACACGTCGTTCGCATCAGTCTATGTCTACCCTGAAGTCGATGATTCAATTCAGATCGATATCAATCCTGCCGATTTGCGGATCGATGTTTTTCGAGCCTCTGGCGCAGGCGGTCAGCATGTTAACAAAACCGAATCTGCGGTTCGCATAACCCACTTGCCGACCAATATTGTGGTTCAGTGTCAAAACGATCGAAGCCAGCATCGCAACAAAGATGAGGCGATGAATATGTTGCGCGCAAGGCTGTTTGAGCTCGAAATGCGCAAACGAAGGGCCGAGCAAGACAAGGTGGAGGCTAGCAAGACCGACATTGGCTGGGGCCATCAGATCCGCTCCTATGTTTTAGATCAATCAAGAATCAAGGACTTAAGAACAAACTACGAGACAAGTAATACCAAAGTGGTTTTAGATGGCGATCTCGACGCCTTTATCCAGGCAAGCTTGAAAATGGGTGTGTAAATCATGAACGATCAGCCTCACGATGAGAATCACTTGATCGCCGAGCGACGCGAAAAGCTCTCGTCACTTCGCGAAAGCGCGAAGGTCGCTTTTCCCAATGACGTTCGTCCGAAGGATCAGGCTCGCGATCTTTTAGCGCGTTATGATGATCAAACCCGGGAGTCGCTTGAATCCATGAAGCAACTCGTTTCGATTGCCGGGCGCATGATGCTCAAGCGAGTACAAGGTAAGGCTAGTTTTGCAACGCTGCAAGACGCAAGCGGTCGCATTCAGATGTACTTAAATGACGAGGGCGTTGGCTCAGTTACTCACGAGGCTTTCAAGCATTGGGATATCGGCGACATCGTCTGGGTTGAAGGTGTCTTGTTTAAGACCATGAAGGGCGAACTATCGATTCGGGCTTCATCCTTGCGACTTGTCACGAAATCCTTAAGACCGCTTCCTGACAAATTCCACGGCCTTGCCGACCAGGAAATGCGCTACCGTCAGCGCTATGTTGATCTGATCATGAATCAGGAAAGTCGCGATACTTTTTTAAAGCGCTCGCGCATCACCAATACCTTGAGGCGACTCATGGATGAAGCCTCATTTTTAGAGGTTGAAACTCCGATGATGCATCCCATTCCGGGTGGTGCAAGTGCCAAGCCCTTTGTTACGCATCACAACGCGCTGGCGCAGGATATGTATTTGCGGATCGCGCCCGAACTGTATTTGAAGCGCTTAGTGGTCGGCGGCTTTGATCGAGTATTCGAAATCAATCGCAATTTTCGCAACGAAGGCATTAGCCCGCGTCATAACCCAGAATTCACCATGATGGAGTTCTACGCAGCCTACACCGACTATCGCTGGCTGATGGATTTCACAGAGCAACTTCTTCGCGAAACGGCGCGGGCGGTTTGCGGTAGCGCACTCATGACTTATCAAGGCCAGCCCCTGGATTTCGAAAGTCCCTTTGCACGATTAACAATGGTTGAGGCTATCCGCATTGAGCACCCCGAATGGTCAAAAGATCAACTTGGTGATGTAGCTTTTATCAAAGAACAGCTCGGTGTACTTGGTGATGATACTAATGCACCAGCGCTTCGCCACGCCGGTCTTGGGGCGCTCCAACTCGCTTTGTTTGAAGCATGTGCTGAGAGCAAGCTCTGGCAACCAACCTTTATTGTCGACTATCCGGTCGAAGTGTCACCACTTGCGCGTGCCTCGGATCGCGACCCAGCAGTTACCGAGCGCTTTGAACTATTCATGACCGGCCGCGAAATTGCAAACGGCTTTTCGGAGCTAAATGATCCAGAAGATCAAGCAGCGCGTTTTCACGCGCAGGCGGCTGCCAAAGAAGCCGGGGACGAAGAAGCAATGTTTTACGATGCAGACTATATTCGCGCGCTCGAATACGGGATGCCCCCAACCGGCGGTTGCGGCATCGGTATTGATCGCTTAAGCATGTTGCTGACTGACCGAGCTAATATTCGTGACGTTATACTTTTTCCAGCCTTAAAGCGCGAGGATCATCCTTAGCCCGTTTAGAGTTCGTCGATCCAAGCCTGCTGGATGGCTT
>OMIE01000145.1 GCA_900299025.1 Burkholderiaceae bacterium | reverse complement strand
TTGTTTGCGGGCAGTCTTCGTTAGTTTAACTGGTTGAAGGAAGATTTCCTTGCCTTCAGACCACCGTTTTAGCCGCTAGTGAATTGACAAGAGCGCTTTGCTTTTGTTGTAATCGAAGGCTTTTCACACAAAAACCATGGATTTGTCATGAAGCGCACCTATCAGCCTTCGGTCACTCGCCGCAAACGCACGCACGGTTTCTTGGTCCGCATGAAGACTCGCGGCGGTAAAGCCGTCATCCGCGCGCGGCGCGCTAAAGGTCGTAAGCGTCTAGCGGTCTAAGTAACTTTTTGACCCATTTATTGAAGCGACGATGGCATCGGCCAATCGGCTGATAAGACTTGCACGCTGCGGTCCTTGGAGTCTGCATCGGATGGCCAACACCGAAACGCTGCGTACGGGTACAGAGCTTCGCATAAGCATCGCTAAACGGATCGTCCCCTTAGCGATTGAGAGAAACCGTTTGCGTCGCCTTGCCAAGGAGAGTTTTCGCGCAAGGCTTGGCGATGGTCGATATACGCGTACCAGTGTTCGGTCGGCTTGGCTTTTGCGCCTTGATCGGCAGCTCGACGAGCTTTCAGCGGTTAGTCTCAAGCACTTGTGCACCTCTCATCGTAAACGGCTCTACCGTCAAAGCCTTGATGCGCTTTGGGTGCTTGTTTAATTGGCCAGGCTTGATCGATGAAAAGCGCTGCTAAGCCTTATTCAGAGACAAACAAGCTGGAAAATGTTATCAAGGGCTTGGATTATTGCGGTCAGCGCCTTGGCCTTATCCTCATCCGGGGCTACGAGTACAGCATCCGGCCAGTGCTTGGCCCATCGTGCAGGTTTTTGCCTAATTGTTCGGAGTATGCAAGACAGGCTTTACAAACCCATGGCACGACTAAAGGCGTTTATTTGAGTCTAAAGCGTCTTTGCAGATGCCATCCCTTTCACCCCGGGGGTATCGATGAGGTTCCGGAAGCATATGCTTGTCGTGGTACAAAGTCTGCTGACCAAAGACCCATACACAAAAGCACCAGCGAGCGAGCGGCTCCTTAGCTTTTACCGATCCTAGTAGACATCACTATGCAACATCAAATCCAGCGCACCATTCTTTGGGTGATTTTTTTCTCATCCCTGTTCTTTTTATGGGATGCCTGGCAACGTCACCAGGGCCAGCCCGGTTTTTTTGCGCCTCCGCAGGAGCGTTCAACGAGCGCTTCGAAAGATTCGCAATTACCTGAAGTAAAACCTGTTTCAAACGAGGTGCCTCAAGCGGGGCCTTCCTCAGCGCAGACCGATAAAGCGCAAATCCCCGGAGCAGCAACAAACAGCCAGCAGGCAAACCCACAAGCCGTAAGCACATCAGCAAGCAGCAAATCTGCTAGCGATGCTGCATCAAAAGCAAAAGCGGAGCAATGGACACTTGAGAACAAAGTTTTAAAGCTATCGATTCTTGCCGAGGGTGGTCAAATTGTCCGAAGCGAATTGCTCAAGCAACGTGAGCTTAATGAGCCAAGCAAAAACGTCGTCTTGCTTAACCAAGACGGACAAAACCACTACCTAGCACAACAAGGCTGGATTAGTGCCCAAGCCGAAAAGCGATTTCCTACCCACCAATCGAGCTTTCAACTGATAGAGCAAGGGGCAGGACGCTTAGTCATAGAGGCGAACGAAGGCGATCTTAAAGTCAGGCGTCTTTATCAACTCGAGCCCGACGACTATCTCATTAAGATTGAAGAGACCGTACAAAATTTAGGTACAAGTCCCTTATCACCGATTGCCTACCGGCAATTGTTGCGTGACAGCAAACCGCCGGCGGGCGAGTCACAGTTCTACAGCACCTACACAGGCCCGGTGGTGTATACCGAGCAGGGCAAATTTCAAAAAGTCGATTTCCCCAGTATCGAAAAGGGCAAGGCTGACCATGTTAAGCAAGCCACCGACGGCTGGCTTGGTCTGATTCAGCATCACTTTATCGCTGCTTGGCTTCCCCAGGATCAACGACAACGCGAATACTTCACAAGGCGAGTTGATGGCAATCCTGTGCTTTATAGCGTTGGTGCGCTTGAGCGTTTTGCAGAGCTTGCCCCCGGCGCGAGCTTAAGCACTACCGCCCGCTTATTGGTCGGTCCGCAAGACCAGCGCATGCTCTCAGCGATTGCGCCTGGTCTGGATTTAGCAGTGGATTATGGCTGGTTGTCGATGTTTGCCAAACCGATCTTTTGGCTACTTGAGCAAATGCACAGCTTGAGTAATAACTGGGGTGTGGCCATTATTCTGCTCACTGTGATCATCAAGTCGTTGTTTTTTCCATTGCAGTCAGCAAGTTACAAGTCGATGGCACGTATGAAAGCCGTCACCCCACGGATGATGGCGATCAGGGAGCGTTATGGCAACGACCGTATCCGGATGAATCAAGCGATGATGGAACTCTACAAAGAGGAAAAAATCAACCCGCTTGGGGGCTGCTTGCCGATCGTGGTGCAAATTCCCGTTTTCATTGCACTCTACTGGGTCTTGTTAGCCTCAAGCGAAATGCGTTTTGCGCCCTTTTTGTATTTAGACAATCTGGCGGCGCCAGATGCCTTATTTGGCACTTATTTTGGGGTGCCGATCGGCTTGATGCCGATTTTGATGGCGGTCACGATGTTTATCCAGACCAAGCTCAATCCAACGCCGCCCGATCCAGTTCAGGCCAAGCTGATGATGATCATGCCGATCGTGTTTTCGGTGATGTTCTTCTTCTTTCCTTCGGGGTTGGTTCTGTATTGGCTTGTCAATAATATGTATTCAATCGCGCAGCAATGGGTGATTACTCGCCGTATTGAGGCACAAAGTGCCAAAGAGCGCCGTAGCTGACACCAGCCGGGTTTGCGTTCACGATCTTGATTTTCAGGCTGTTTGGTGGCAGTCTGAACGCGAGCCAATGGCCTTTGTGCCTATGGCCTATGTCCAGAATCTTCTCGAGGCTGGTTTGGTGCTACCTGCGAAGGATCCCCTTCAGCCTTATTGTTTTCACCCTGCCCTGAGCGCGGGTAGCCAACTCGAAGCCGATTTTCAAGCGCTAGCGCTTCGCTGGTACCGGGAGGGGAAGCTTCCCGCTTGGCGGGAAGAGTGCTTTGACGTTTATGCTCCCGGCTCGACAAAGGCGAAATTTAGGCTTGAGCGGGTCGCTGCGAGACACTTGGGTTTTTGGACCGAGGCGGTCCATGTCAATGGTTTATCGGCGGGTGGTGAGATGATGTGGCTTGCGCGACGGTCGATGGCAAAAGACAGCGATCCAGGAATGCTCGATAACATGGTAGCTGGTGGATTGAGTGCTGGGGAAAGCATCGAAGCCTGCCTCTGGCGGGAATGTTGGGAAGAGGCTGGTCTGGATCACGACAATCGGCAACAAATCATCGACAACGAAGGACTGAAGCCATTAAGGATCATACACATTCAATGTATTGAAGGCCTTACAACCGCTTGGCCTTATCTTCGACGCGAACGCTTGTATGCCTTTTCCTTAAGCTTGCCCCAAGGTTTCGTCCCTGTTAATCAAGACGGCGAGGTAAGCGCTTATCATTGTGTTGACCGCAAGGGTTTAACGCACCGAATTGATGACGCTGCCCTCACCCAAGACGCTGCCTTGGTAGCCTCTTTATGGCTATAGGCAAACGCCGGCGGTTTGCAACGCTTGCTGCTTCATGACCTCGTGAACGCGTCCAAAAAGCCCAGTAAATCCGTGCCGATTCTGGCCCAGGCCACAGCGAAAGGCTTATCGGCCATTGCTGTCTTAAGGGTCTCAGGCAGCGATTTATCTGCAAGCCTTCTGGCACGACTTGCATGGTCCTTGGAGCCGCGCCGTGCTAGCCTTAAAACCTTAAGGGCACCAAGCGGTGAAGCGATCGATCAGGTCTTAGCTGTTTTTTTTCCCGCACCGCATTCTTTCACTGGTGAAGATGTACTGGAGCTCCACACCCATGGATCGCCTGCGCTCATCGCCTGGGCGATGGAGGCTTTGCTGGATTATGGCAAGCCAGAGGGCATGCGATTGGCAAAACCCGGGGAGTTTTCAGAACGCGCTTTCTTAAATGCGCGTCTGGATCTTGCCCAAGCAGAGGCCATTGCCGATTTGATTGCCGCTTCGACTAGACTCCAGGCCAAAGCTGCCCTGGCTTCGCTTCAAGGCGAGTTTTCTAAGCAGGTTCATCAGCATTTGGAGGCGGTTCAACATATGCGCCTTCTGGTCGAAGCAGCGCTCGATTTCCCGGAAGAGCCCGTCGAAAGCCTCTCTGAATGGGGTTTGGATGAGGCATTTGATCAAGCGATTGCATCCATGCGGCGCCAACTTCCCGCCTGGAAACAGGGGGCTCAACGACAACAAGGACTCAGCCTTGCCTTAATCGGGCCGCCCAATGCAGGTAAAAGCAGCTTGCTTAATGCATTTGCGGGCGAAGAACTCGCCTTGGTGGATGCTGAGCCCGGCACGACCCGCGATCGAATTACCCAGCGTTTTGAATGGGCGGGCCAACTCATAGAAATGACCGATACAGCAGGCATACGCGATGCATCGCAGGCTGGGCGCATCGAATTACGGGGCATGGAGCGTAGTTGGGAAAGTGCGCAACATGCCCAGGCCGTGATTTTGGTGATAAGCCTCGAAGACTTAAAGCCCCAAGCCGATCTTCGAGCGCTGATGGCTGAGGCAAGCAGCTATGCCATGGCATGGTGGAAGACATACGGTCTCCCGAGCCCTGATCAAAAGATCGATACCCCCACGCTGGTTGTGCTGAACAAAATCGATTTGTTAGGCCAGGCGCCAACACAACAAAGCCATCAAGTGCTCCAAGCCACTTGGCCGGTCTTTGCGGTTTCAGCCAAAGAAGCTCAAGGACTTGAGGCTTTGATGGAAGCCGTTTTAAAACAACTCGTTGATGAAGGCCAAAGTAACGAGCCCGTCTGGGCAAGGCTCCGCCACGTCAAAGCGCTTGAGCGGGCCATGGCGCATTTGGAGCTTGCTCAAGATCACTGGACGACCTCAACAGGACAAGCGGACCTGATGGCCGAAGAGCTCAGGCTAGCGCAGCAGGCTTTGGCTGAAATAGTCGGCGCCTGGAGCGACGAAGATTTGCTTGGCGCTATTTTTGGTCGATTTTGTATTGGTAAGTAGGTTATGCGACCGACTTGTGCCCACGCCATTATGGCGGTGAGATCAGTGCGAGTTCTTCAAACAAACGCTCCCAGCTCGAAGCTTTGTCTGGCCACTGGCGTT
>OMIE01000144.1 GCA_900299025.1 Burkholderiaceae bacterium | reverse complement strand
TTCGGGGCCAGGATCGCCTCGTCGCTTTGTGCCGCCGTGCAAAGGATAAAGGCCTCTTGCACAGGAACCAGGCGCCAGCCCTGCACGATTCTGGCAAGTTGTCTTGCGGCGCCCTGCCCATCACTACCCGCACACACTAAATGCTGATACCGTCTTCCTTGTAGCTGCCCGAGCAGGGGGTAATAACAGCGATCAAGGCATTCTTTCATGGCGCCGCTGAGTCCACCAAGGTTTTCAGGGCCGATGAAGGCATAGGCCGATGAGGCTAGCAGATCCTGCGGCAGGCAGTCATTCGCGCTCAGCAAGCGGACCGTAATCCCGGGCTCGCCTCGGGCGCCTTCCATAAATGCCTCGGCCATTGCCTGACTACCGCCTGTTCGGCTGTGAAACACAATCAATAGGCTTGGCAAGTCGACTGTCCTGGTCAATGATCTGTCTTTTGAACCTTCGATCATTGCCTTGGCTCGTGCGCGAAAGGAATTGGCATGGATTTCCCCCTGGTTTCTACACCGATTGAGGATGCACCTCAACCGTCACTTGGGCTTCGAGCATCGAGCCTACAGCCACTTTACGATGCTATTCAAGATCACATCGCAAAGGGGCGTTATCCAGGCTGCCAGATTGCGCTGGCCTGGCAGGGGCGATTACTGGTTGAACGCAGTTTTGGCATGGCGCGACTTGGCAGGTCCGCGCGCGCTGAGTCCGATCCGCTTCGCGCTCCTGATGCTAAGGGCGTTGATGATCAAGCGCTTGAGGCTCAGGCAGATCATCTCTGGCTCTTGTACTCCAATACAAAGGTCTTGATGGCCACAGCGCTTTGGAAGCTCGCTGAAACCGGCCGCTTGCGTTTTGCCGATCCGGTTGCAGACTATCTGCCTGATTTTGCCCGTCACGGTAAAGGCGATATAACGATCTATCATTTGATTACCCATCAGGCAGGCTTCCCCAACGCCGAGGTGCCAGCCTCAATGTGGCATGACATGGCGCAGGTTGCAGCTTTTTATGCTGATGTCGTGCCCGACTGGCCCGCTGGCAGCAGGGTTCACTATCACGGGCTGAGCGCGCACTGGGTGCTGGCACTTGTCATCGAATCGGTCACTGGCATGCGCTTTCAAGATGCTGTGCGCCGCTTGGTGCTCGAGCCGCTTGGTCTTGCTGAGGATCTCTTGATGGGGATATCCGAAAAGTATTTACATCGTATGACATATTTGTACGAACCCGACCCTTCGCAACCAGGCAGCTTGCGTTTGCGGTCAGAAAGTACCAGTCAAACATGGCAGCGGACCGGTGTGCCAGGTGGTGGTGCTTACGGGACGGCAAGAGGCATGGCAGCGCTCTACCAAATGATGCTCATGGGCGGTTGCCTCAACGGCCAACAGTGGATCTCACCGCGCACACTCGCCTATGCGATTCGTAACCACACCGGTGATCGGGTCGATCATTTCATGGGTATGCCCATGCATCGCGGACTCGGGCCGCATTTGCGTGGACATAGCTTGTCGATGCGCGGTCTGGGTGATATCGCCCCAGCCGAGGCGTTTGGCCATGGCGGTGTTGGCACATCGTATTGCTGGGCCGATCCAACAAGTGGGGTGTCATTTGCCTACATAAGCAACGCGCGAATTCCTGAGCCCTGGCACTCCTGGCGGTTAAATCAAATCGCCAACCTGGTTCATGCGGCGATCAGGCCCATTGCCTGAGGCCTTGCGATGCCTAGCCTTCAATCGATCGGGCAGGAACGACTCGATGCAAGTTTTAAGGGATTTCCGCTGGAGCACCAGCCTTTTCGCGTTGATCAGGCCGCTGAGCAGGGTTTAAACCTATTGCGAGGTGATTTACCCTTTCCTTGCGCGATTTTGCGTGAGTCGGCCTTCTTGCATAACAGCCGCTGGTTTGGCGCATTTGCCAGGGAACTGGATATTGATTTTGCACCACATGGCAAGACAAGCATGGCGCCACAAATTTTTGCGCAGCAATTGCTTGATGGAGCCTGGGGAATTACGGTTGGCACGGTGCAACAGGCCTGGATTGCACTCGATGCGGGTGTTGAGCGGGTATTGATGGCCAATCAAATCGCTTCAGCCGGTGAAGCGCAGCGATGGTTATCGATGATGGATCGTTATCCTGGTGCGCGTATGCTTAGCCTGGTCGACTCACAGGCTCAGTTGGATATGCTTTGTGAAGCGGTTCGCGCCAAAGCATCGGACCGTGGCGCCAAGATGCTAGCCTTTGATGTCTTGGTGGAGTTAGGTCAAACGGGTGGGCGAACTGGCTGCCGAAGCATTGAAGAGGCTTTGGCCTTAGCGCTTGAAGTCAGACGCCGTCCCGAACTTCGCTTGCTTGGGGTTGAAGCCTATGAAGGATTGGCGGCAAGCGGTGACAGTGAGCAAGACCGCGCGATGGTATACGCCTGGATGCAGTCACTTGCTGAACTTGTGAGGGGAGTCGACGATCACCAAGCTTGGGATGCCGATGAAATCATCGTCTCAGCTGGAGGCTCGTCAGTCTTTGATCTGGTGGCTAGCGCCCTGACCGAGACGCGTAAGCGTTTGAAACTATCGAGACCGATTCGAATTGTATTACGATCTGGGTGTTATATAACACACGATGATGGTACTTATCGACGCCTGCAGCAGGCGATGGAGTCACGAGGACTTAGTCAGGCGGTTCGAGAGGGCCTGGCGCTGCCTTGCTGTGAGTCGCCCTGGCACCGTGGATGGCTTCAGGGAGCCAAACGAAGTGGGCTCATACCCGCAATGGAAGTGTGGGCATGTGTGCAGTCAAGGCCTGAACCTGGATTGGCGCTCGTTACCATGGGGCGGCGCGATGCTGGCTTTGATGGAGGTCTACCGAGCCCCGTGTTGAGCTATCGAAGCGGGAGGCTTAGCGAGGCTGCTGCGCACTGGAGGCTTAAGGCCATGAACGACCAGCATGGCTACCTGCAGGTCAACGAAGAGGATGATTTAGGAGTCGGAGATCTTATTGGATTTGGGATTTCGCATCCATGCACGACCTTTGATAAATGGCGTCTTCTTTGGGTCATCGATGACCAATACAATGTGCGCTCGGCGATACGAACCTACTTTTAAAAGCCAGTCTAAAAACCTGCTTTTAACAGACAGTCATTTTTTAGGAGAATTAAATGGGATTGTTCGATATGTTCAAGAGCGAGCCACCTAAACTCAGCCCGCGTATGGCTTTAGCCGTGGGCTTGCTTTATATGATGGCCTCGGATGGCCAAATTGAACAGGAAGAAATAGGGCAGTTGCAAAGCGTGGTTGGCGGGGATCGCAGCTTGCTTGAAACCGCAGTGAAATACTGGAGGGCGGTTAGCTTTGATCAGTTCTTGCAAGCTGCGCCGGGCGTCTTGAATGAGAGCCAACGCCTTTGCTTATTGGTCAATGCATGCGATTCGCTTCTTGCCGATGGTGTGGCTGCACCCCAAGAGCAGGCGATGTTTGGTCAGCTTCTTGGCGCCATGGCAGTCAGTGAGGATCAGTTTCGCCCTTACTTTCAGGCGATTGCCATAAAAAATAATCGATCCGTTTTTGGCAATTGATCGGTTTAAATGGTATAGCTATTAATCAAGGAGCATGACGGTGACAGTTCATACAGATATCGAGCGGGTTGCACCGGAATGGGTTGAGCGGGCGCGCCAGTTTCCCGCCGCTATTCTTGCCGATGTTGCAGGCCGTCGAGGTGGTCTATCGGGTCGCATTAAGGCATTAAATCCCTCGATGCAAGTGGCAGGTCCTGCCTTCACCGTGGAGGTGAGGCCTGGTGATAACCTGATGATCCACGCTGCCTTGATGCTTGCTCGCCCTGGCGACGTGATTGTCGTTGATGGCAAGGGCGATTTAAGCTGCGCCTTGACCGGTGGCTTGATGGCTGCTCACGCTAAAGCGGCAGGGATTGCCGGCTTCGTGATTGACGGCGCGGTCCGTGATGTTGCTGAGTGTGCGGTGGCTGACTTCCCGATTTTTGCGGCTGGCTTCAACCCTAATGGACCAACGAAAGCGGTTGCCGGGCGAATCAACTGCCCGATTTCAGCTGGTGCTGTCTCGATCGCGCCTGGAGATTTGGTGGTTGGCGATGCCGACGGTGTGACAGTAATTCCTAGATTACAGGTGGCTTCGGTATTGGCTCAAGCTCAGGCCAAAGTGGATGCTGAGTCGGCGCGCATGGCGGAGATTGCTCAAGGCCAGCTGCTGCCTGACTTTTTGAATGGTTGCCTTCGTAGTGCAGGTCTGATTTCGGCTCAGCAGGACTGGCAGTCGCTGCTTGCTGCGAAGTGAGACGTAACGCCTTAACGCCCAGTAATCGTATCCGGCGATCGAATGAAAAGCGTTTGAGACATTGACTCGCCCAGTGGCGTAAATCGGAGACATGGTTGATGGCCAGCTCAAAGCTCACATCGCGGGTGCTCGTTTTGAATTGATCGTTACGGATTTTTACGCTGACGCCGCGGCATAACCGTTCTTTTTGTTGTAAGTCATCCGCAAGCTGCTGGCAGAGCCTGGTAAACACTGCGCCAAGCTCCTTGCGATCCCATTTGGGGTGCATGTCGCGTTCGAGCGTCGTTTCCCTGCTCATCGATAGGGGTTCGCTTGAGAGCACTAAAGGTCTTTCATCAATACCCCAACTTGCATCGACAAGCCAGCGGCTATGCGCTGCGCCTAGATGCGATTGCAAGGCTATGGGCTTGCTTTGGGCGAGTTGGGCGATCGTATGAAGACCAAGTGCATGAAGTTTGGCTGCTGTTCGCGGGCCCACGCCGTGTAGGCGTGAGACTGGAAGTGGCCAAAGTTTTTCCTCGATCAGTGCATGCGTGAGGATGCTTAGCCCACTTGGCTTTTGCAAATCACTCGCGATTTTTGCAAGAAGCTTATTGGGTGCCAGGCCTATCGAACAGCTTAAACCGGTCGTCTGAAAAATCTTTGTCTGCAGTTCACGCGACAGCCATGCTGCCTCTTCGATATCTTTACAATGACTTAGATCGATATAAATCTCATCGATACCACGATCTTCGATCTGTAAACCTTGCGCGAGAATAAGCGCTTTGAAGCGCCTTGAGTAGTCTCTATAACGTTCAAAGTCTGCGGCAAGCAGGATTGCTTCCGGGCACCGAGCGGCCGCCTTCATCAGACCCATGCCCGAGCCAATGCCAAAAGCTCTTGCAGCATAACTTGCCGTGGTGATCACGCCGCGGCCCTGGTACTGTCGAAGTCGTGGCATATCCTCAGCGGCTATCTTGTCGTACGAGCCACATTGAGCAAGCAGGCTTTGCATGTGCTGCATGATGCTTTTAGAACGACCGCCGACGACAAGCGCCAGTCCCTGTAATTGAGGAAAGCGAAGTAGTTCAACCGATGCAAAAAAAGCATCCATGTCGAGATGGGCGATGAGCCTTGTTAATTGCTTATGAGCCACTTTTATCTTCGCTGCGCCGCATCTCGAGCGTTCATTAAGCCTATTTCTCGCAAAGGTCGATTCTGCGGCGATAATCACCCTGATTTTTGCATCTTTTTGAGAGCAAGACCGTGAATATCATTGCGTCAATCCTGTCGATCGTAAGCATTAGTGTTTTCGCATGTATGGCCCATGCCCAATCCCCTAGTGGGCCAATTCGTATTGGCGAGATCAATAGCTATAAGGCCCAGGCGGCCTTTCTTGAACCCTACCGAAAAGGTATCGAGTTGGCGCTTGAAGAGGTCAACGCCTCGGGTGGGGTATTGGGGCGCAAGCTTCAAGTGATTTATCGCGATGACAATGCATCGCCGGGCGATGCGGTTCGTGCAGCCGAGGAGTTGCTTAGTGCCGAGAAGGTGGACGTGCTAGCGGGTACCTTTTTGTCTCACGTCGGTTTGGCTGTGTCGGACTTGGCTCGCCAGCGCAAAGTCTTTTTTCTAGCATCTGAGCCCCTGACTGACAAAATTGTTTGGCAACAAGGCCATCGCTATACATTTCGACTACGTCCATCAACTTATATGCAAGTGGATATGTTGATCGCCGAGGCGGTTGCGCTTAAGCGCCGTCGTTGGGCTTTGGTCTACCCCAACTACGAGTATGGGCAATCGGCTGTGGCGAGTTTTAAGGCAAGGCTCAAGGCCTTGCAAGCCGACGTTGAGTTTGTGGCCGAGCAGGCAAGCCCACTTGGCAAATTGGATGCCGGACCGGTGGTGCAAGCCCTGGCCGAAGCAAAGCCTGATGCGATACTCAATGTGCTTTTCGGTGCTGATCTAGCAAAGTTTGTTCGTGAGGGCAATAACCGCGGCCTTTTTGAAAAGACAGCTGTCGTCAGCTTATTGACCGGTGAGCCTGAGTACCTTGATCCTCTGAAGGCCGAAGCGCCTCAAGGCTGGATTGTCACTGGCTATCCCTGGTATGCGATTGAGTCGGCCGCCCATAAGCAATTTGCCGAGGCCTATCAAAGGCGTTATAAAGATTACCCACGACTAGGCTCGGTCGTAGGCTACAGCACCATCAAAGCCCTTGCAGCGGGCTTCAAGGCCGCGGGAAGCGTTGACACTGAGAAATTAGTCGCTGCCTTTCAGGGTTTGGAGTTTGAGACGCCCTTTGGCGCTGCGAAATTTCGTGCGATTGATCACCAAAGTACCATGGGTGCCTATGTTGGCCGAATCGGCTTACAGGCTGGCAAGGGTGTGATGCAGCAATTCCGCTACGCGGACGGTGCCAAACACCTACCAAGCGACGATCAAGTTCGCCAACTACGCCCCAAGCCCTAGCAGGCTTAACTTCTGACCAAATGCTGGATCGAGCACGATCATCGACGCGCTCGAGGCTGCGGTTTTAGCTCGCTCGATCGTTCCAATACATGGAAAGTTTACTGATTCAGCTCCTTAATGGACTTGCGAGCGCATCAACGCTTTTTCTGATGGCCTCAGGCTTATCACTGATTTTCGGTGTGAGTCGGATTGTCAATTTTGCCCACGGATCGTTCTATATGCTGGGCCTTTATGTGGCATGTACGGCAGCTGGTTGGCTCCAGACTATTGTTCCCCAATACGATGTTCTTGCCTATTGGGGTGCCGTCTGCTTAAGCGGCATGCTTGTGGCCGTGCTTGGTTATGCGATCGAACGTGGGGTTTTACGCCGACTTTATGCTCAGCCTGAGTTGATGCAATTGCTGTCAAGTTTTGCGCTGGTATTGATCATTCGCGATGCTGCCTTAGCGATCTTTGGGGCCGAAGACCTGCTCGGGCCAAGAGCACCTGGGCTTGCAGGCTACGTAAACTTGTTTGATCGGCGATTCCCGGTATACGACTTATTTTTGATTGCGGTTGGGCCAGTGGTTTTGGCTTCGTTATGGCTCTTACTAAAGCGCAGTGCATGGGGGCTTTGTGTTCGGGCCGCGAGTGAAGACCGCGATATGTGCGCGCTTCTTGGTGTGAATCAGCCACGTCTGATGGCCTCGGTGTTTGCCCTGGGTTCGGCGCTGGCAGCACTTGCCGGCGCCCTGCAGATGCCACGCGAACCTGCTCATTTGGCCTTGGATTTGCAGGTTGTTGGCGATGCATTTGTGGTGGTCGTGGTCGGTGGATTGGGCTCGATACCGGGGGCTTTTTTGGCCTCGCTTTTTATCGGTGTAACCAAAGCGCTTTGCGCTTGGGCCGGAACGCTCCATGTTTTTGGCATCGAGCTGGCCATGTCAAAACTGACGCTCGTGGTCGAATTCATCATCATGGCGCTTGTGCTCATGATTCGCCCCTGGGGATTAATGGGCAAAGCACTGACGAGCCCGCGTTTGCTCCATCGACCCGAAACAGCACCCGCTCCACTGCAGCGATCGCAAGGTATGCTGATTGTGATCGCTATCGTGGTGGCATCCATGGTTATTGGCTTAGCGGGTCCTAATGACTATGGCCTGGTGCTTGGCATTGACATCATGCTGATGGTCATGCTCGCGACCTCATTACACTGGATGATGTCGGCGGCAGGTTTGCACTCCTTCGGCCACGCTGCTTATTTTGGAGCCGGTGCCTATGCGGCCGCGTTGATCAGTTTGAAGTTGAAGTGGGGCTTTTTGGCAAGTGTGCTGCTTGCACCATGGATTGCAGCCATGTTGGCGATGATTTTTGCAAGTGCGTGCATCAGGCTGAGCGGTGTTTACCTTGCCATGCTTACGCTGGCCTTTGCGCAAATCGTGTGGTCGGTGATTTATCAATGGGATGATGTTGCGGGCGGGAGCAATGGTCTTGTTGGTGTCTGGCCTGAAGGCGTTTTCGCAGATCGCCGGGTTTTTGCCTTGGTGGTTTTTGCCATACTTATCATAACGATCTATGTCATACGTCGTATGCATCAAAGCTATTGGGCGCTGGCTTTGCGCGCCGCACGGGATGCACCGCTCAGATTGCAGGCACAAGGCGTAGCCAGAGAGCCATTGCAGTGGTTCGCCTTTGTAAGCGCAGCCTGGCTGGCGGGTCTTGCTGGAGCCTTGTTTGCCTTTTCGAAGGGAAGTATCGCCCCCGACCTTTTATCGATCAGCCGTTCGGTCGATATACTTGTCATGGTGTTGCTTGGAGGACTGCAAAGTGTTTGGGGGCCGCTTTGGGGGGGCTTGAGTCTGACCCTCTTGCAAGACTGGCTTGCCCGAGACTGGGACTATTGGCGCGGCATGCTTGGGGTCATGCTCTTGGGTCTTGTCTTATTGTGGCCGGGAGGCTTGAGCGCCCTGAAGCTTTTCAGCAGGCGCCAAGTTTGATGATGACAGAGCATGTGCGAGCCGGCGCGTCGGTACAGGATTTCTCCCGAACACCGATCTTGAAAGCAAACGGGCTATCGAAAGCTTTCGGCGGCCTTAGAGCGGTTGACGAGCTTAGTTTCGACATGGCCAAGGGCGAGTTACTTGCTCTCATCGGCCCAAATGGCGCAGGCAAGACGACCTGCTTTCACTTATTGCATGGACACTTAAAGCCCGATCAGGGCAGCATTTGGCTCAACGATCAGGATATTACAAGTACGAGCTCGATTCACCGAGCCCGGATGGGGCTGTCGAGAACCTTTCAGGTTGCTGCGATTTATCCCGCTTTGCGTGTGGCCGACCATATGCTTTTCGCCACGCAGAGCCTGACGCTTCGCAGACTCGCTTGGCTTGGGTCGGTCCCAAGCACACCAAGTGGGCCTGCCTTGGATTGGCTCAGACGCTTGCAACTTGAGTCGCTCGCTGATCGTTTTGCTCATGAGCTGTCCTACGGTGATTTGAAAAGGCTTGAACTTGCCATGGTGCTTGCCCAAAAGCCGTCGGTGCTTCTGATGGACGAACCAACCGCTGGTTTGCCGCCTGACGAGCGGCAGGACTTGATGAGATTGGTACAGAAACTAGCCATTGAAGAGCAACTCGCCGTGCTCTTGACCGAGCATGCGATGGACGTTGTCTTTGGCTTTGCAGATCGCTTGATGGTGATGCACCGAGGACGCCTTATCGCCCAAGGCAGTGCTGAAGCGATCGCAAACAACGCCGAGGTCAGAGAAGCTTATTTGGGAAGCCTCAATCTTGAAGCAGTTTTAATTGCACGACCTTGATCCTATTTTCCTTGTAAGCCATGAAAGCGAATTTGTTTGCGCCAAGTCGATGAGCCGAGATCGATGAACCACTTCACATCGCCGTCGATTGCCGAGCCATCTGTTATGAAAGCTATACCCTTGCTTGAGTTAAAGAAGGTCTCGGCCTTTTATGGATCGGCTCAAGCACTTTTTGAGTTGAGTTTTTCTCTTGACCAAGGCGAGGTACTGGCGCTTGTTGGACCGAACGGGGCGGGTAAGTCAACCACACTCAAATCGATCGTATCCTGGGTCGATCGCTGGGAGGGTGAAATTTTTTTTCAGGGACAACCCTTAAAGTCTTTAGAAAGCCATCAAATTGCAGCCCGAGGCATTGCGCTTGTTCCTGAAGATCGCAGGATTTTCACGAGCCTTAGCGTTGAGGAAAATCTGGACATTGGCAAACAGGTCTTAAGGCAAAGGCGGGATCGGGGACTCGTGGTCGAGCGTGAGCATTCGAATAAAGGCGGGCAGGCCTGGGATCTTGATGCCGTCCTTGCGCTTTTTCCGGCGCTTGGATCGATGCTCAAGCGACCTGCAGGGCAAATGTCTGGTGGTGAACAGCAAATGCTCACCATTGCCAGAGCGCTGATGGGACAACCTTTGCTTTTACTGCTTGATGAACCTTCAGAAGGTGTTGCCCCCAAGGTTGTTGAACATATGGCTCAAGCGATATTGGCGATGAAGCAAGCAGGTCAGTCGATACTTATTTCCGAACAGAATCGCTATTTTTGTGATGCGATTGCTGATCGACAACTCCATTTGCTCCAGGGCTGCCTTGTCTAGCGCTCGTGTAGGCCGTCCTCTTTCAGCGCCATCACAGGCATGCCTTGTTGAGCGCTGACCTAGGGCTTTCTCGTCTAGGGTTGTTTGACGGGTATCAGGATTTCGTTACGTCGATTGAAGGGCAGCGTGAAGGGATCGTTATAACGTGCGATTTGCGCTTTACCGGTAATCGCCCAACCCTTAGTCAGAATCCACTGTTGTAGTTCTTGGGTCCGGGTTTCGATAGCAGACTCGGTAGTGAAGCCCGAGAAGCGAATCGCAGCGAAAAGTCCTTCACCGACCTCGCGTAGTTGGATGGCATCGTTATTAGGTTTAGGAAGTGACTGCAATCGATAAGTCGAAGGCATGACGAAATGCATGCGCCAAGCTTCACCCTCGGCTGAGCTCTGAGCCTCAACGGTCACGGGCGCAGTCATCGCGATTTTTTCTGAGCGATCAGGTTGCGAGATCGATCGATTGTTACCGAAAATATAATCAGCAATCAGCCGAAAACCGCGGCGAGAGGCTTCATCGAAGCTGCCCTGTACCTTGACTTCAGCAATCGTGAATGGCGCATAAGCGCGCAGCTCCATCCGGTCTTCTTGCAGCAAGAGCTTATAGCTTGGCTCTTCAATGGCCATGGCAAGGCTTGTTGCGAGCGCGAAGCCAAAGCCAACGAGCCATTTAGCGCAGCTCAAGAAGCTTCTGGGCCAAAGCAGTCCACATGCGAATCGATGCAGGCAGTAAATCGTCATTGAAATCATATCCCGGGTGGTGAACCATACAACTCCCGGGCCCGTCGCCATTTCCCATAAGGAAGTAACAACCCGGCCGGACCTCCAACATGCTGGCAAAGTCTTCGCTGCCACCAATGGGTGGAGTTTGCCCGTCAACCATATCCTCACCAAAGCATTCCCTGGCAACTTGCTCGACCAATGAGCTACTGGCTGGGTGGTTGACTAAGACCGGGTATCCTCTTCGGTAATTGACGCTTGCGGTGCAGCCAAAACTTTCGCTTTGAAGCTTAATGAGTTCACGGATGCGTTGTTCGAGCAAATCCCTTGTCTTGGGGTCTAGCGCACGGACGCTTAGTTCGAGTCGGGCTTGCTGTGGGATCACATTATGTGTGCCATGTTCACCCGCAAGTAGGCGTCCGATCGAGATCACGGCGTTACCGAAGGGATCGACGTTGCGCGAGACAATACTTTGCAAGGCCATGACCACTGAGGCAGCAGCTACCGTGGGATCGATGGTACTGTGAGGAAAGGCTGCGTGGCCTCCTTTGCCCGTAATGAGTACGTCGACGCGATCACTCGAGGCCATCATAGCTCCTGGGCGGAGGTGAACCCGTCCAAGTGGCAGTGTTGGCGCATTGTGCATGCCGAAAATCTGATCGCATGGGAATCGTTCAAACAAAGCATCATTGACCATGGCCATCGCGCCACCGCCGTCCTGGCCGTTTTCTTCGGCAGGTTGAAAAATCAAATTCAGCCTCCCGTACCAATGCTCGCAGGCACCGCTTGCCTTGAGCTGCGCGATCATTCGGGCTGCGCCAAGAAGGCTTGCGGTGTGGCCGTCGTGGCCGCAGGCATGCATGAGGCCTGCCCGCCGGCTTGCGTAGGTCTTTCCGGTTTGCTCTTGGATCGGCAGTGCATCCATGTCGGCCCTAAACCCGAATCCGGGCATGGCTTGGCCCGATGACTCGTTGGGCGATCCAAATGTCATCACACCCACAAGGCCTGTTTTACCGATACCTTCATGGACTTCATAGCCCCACATCCGAAGCATGCTTGCGACCATCGAAGCGGTTCGATGTTCTTCAAAGGCAAGTTCAGGTTGCTGATGGATATTTTGACGAATGAGTCGAGCTAGATAAGCACTCGCTACAAGTTCGTGTGGAGACTCTTGCAATGATGATTGGATGGCGTCGAGCGCTTTTCCGCTCCGAATCGATTCGATAAGCTCAAGGGCATCGGGATCAAGGGTGGTGTCAGTTGCCAAATTAACTCCGGGAACTTTTTGGTTTGGAAAACCCTATTGTGTCAGCTGTGCTGCTTTCCGAAAACCATGGATACCGACGATAAGGATGCTTTATGAAAAGTAGTACCAAGATCATTCAAGGTTTTGCCTGTTCGATCACTTGCGCCTTGGGTCTAGGTCTTAGCTTTGCTCAGACGATGCCTGCCTCACCCCAAGTGCCTGCCATGCCTCCCACACCAGGAGCGCCTTCCTCCCCTGGGATGCCTCCGCCGCCTCCGGGGCCTCTGAGTCCTTCCCTACAGGGTCAGCCTCAGCCTTATCGCCAGATTGAGCGCGACATTGTGATTCGCCATCACGGACAAGACATGCGTGGCATGCCTGACATGCAGGGGCAGCATCGGGTGAGAATGATGCATCGCCCAACGATTGACCCAGTGCAGGCTTTAAAAGCACGGCTGGATCGGGTGACCACTGATCTACACCTTAAGCCCGAACAAGAAGCCGATTGGGAGGCCTTGCGAAAACATTTAATGGCAAGGGCACAGCAGGCTTCCGAACAGATGAAGCTTAAACGCGCTGGCATGATGCAAGCGCCGCAACCGCATACAGCATCGCGTGCTAATCCTGATCGTTCTGCTACAAACAACCAGATTGCTGCCCCAAACAATCAGGTGATCAGTCCTGATCAAGCACTCGAGCAGCGAGCTCAACGATTGCGAGACCAAGCAAAACAGCTCGATCAAACCGCTGTCTTGGTTAAAGCCCTCTATGAGAAGCTATCGCCCGAGCAACGCACGATTATGCGCTTGCATCGGGAGCAAAAGCCCGCTCGGATGCAGGCCTGGCAAAGTATGCAAACCTTTATGCCAGCCATCCCTGCTGGAGGGCCAGCAGAACGCATGAAGCGGGGAGGCATCCTAGACGATGAGTCGCAGTTACTTGCCGGTCTGCCTCAAGCAGCCCAAATGATGGCGATGATGGAATCGGTTCAAGGCATGGATCAAAGCGATGCCTTCGATGAAGCATTGTCTTTGATGCGATGAGGAGCGATCAGGCGACTGCCATCCAAAGCATGCTCAACCCTGAAATCAGCATGACAGCCTCCATTAAACGCATGAATGTTCGCTCCGAAAGCGCGAGCACCATGCGCTTGGACAGGGTGGAGCCTGCAAACACAAAAGCACCGATGATCAAGCCCTGGCTGACTGCCTGCATATCGATCACATCGAGCTGATGAAAACGTAAACCCTTGGCCGCAAACATCACAAGCGATGCGGCCGCTTCGGTGCCGAGATAAGCGCCTTTGCTTAAGCCAAGGGCTAAGAAGAAGGGCGTATTGAGCGGACCTGTTGTGGCAACAATGCCGCTTAAGTAGCCGATCACAGCGCCAACAAGCAACATATGCTGTGGTTTCAAGCGCTTTGCCTGTTTGGCCAGCCAGCGCCTTATTGGGATCATCGCGATCAAAAAGAGGCCAAGGCAGATTTCGACAAGCTGAGGCGTTAAGCGGACTAAAGTGTTTGCACCGACAACCACCGAGGGTACCGCGCTCACACTGAAATAAAAGACCGATCGACGGTCAACAAGTCGCCACCAAAGCAAGACCCTGGCGCTGTTGGCAACAATGGCGATAAGCGCAATGATCGGTATGGTTTTTATGGGGCCATAGAGCTGTACCAGGAAGGGCATAAGCAAGATGCTCGTACCAAAACCAATCACACCGCCCAATAAACCTGCGGCAATCGCGGTAGGATAGATCAACCATTCGGTAATCATCGGACTAAAAAAAGGAGCGATCTGCTATGGTGCGCATCGGTGACAGCTTAAAGGATCAAAGGGTCTTCATTACCCAGTCCCAGGCGTTTATGGGTCCGGTTCTTTGCAAATGTTTTAGGGATCATGGTGCCCAGGTCATTGCCGATGAAAGCGATCCGCAAGATGTCGAGGCTTTTGAAGCAAAGCTTCGTGCTGTTACCGATGAGGGCGCAGTGGACGTAGTGATTGCGAATTTGGCGATTGCATCGCCGATGACACGTGCACATCAGGTGGGCGATGAGGAATGGCGCTCGGTGTTTGCAGCCCTGGTCGATCCCTTGCCAAGGATCGCGCGAGCCTTTTTACCGGCCATGATGGCGCGCAAACGCGGCAAATTGCTGGTGATGGGCAGCGCGACCGCCTTGCGGGGGCAACGTAATATTTCGACCTATGCTGCGGCGCGCGGTGCGCAACTCTCTTGGGTTCGCGCCGTTGGCGTTGAGATGGCGATGCATCAAGTGCATGTCAATTTAATTGCGCAAAACTTCGTTGAAAACCCCACGTACTATTCCGCAGAAGTTCAAGCCCTGCCGGCATTTCAGGAACGTCTCAAGCGCGAGGTTCCGCTTGGAAGGCTTGCCAGTCCTGAGGAAGACGCCATGTTTGCTGTCTTTCTCGCTTCGCGCGAGGTGAACTTTTTCGCAGGTCAGGCATTTCCCTTTGCCGGTGGTTGGATTTAGCCATCGGGCTATGATCGGGGTTCAAGACTTAAAAAGTTGTAGCAAATAACAAGGAGACCTCAAGATGATAAGTAAATATAAAAACAATCACTATAAAAGTATGCCGCAGCCAACGATCAGGTCACTGCTGAAAGGCTTGGGTGCGAGCCTTTTAGCAAGCAGTCTTGGTATTGGCCTGATGAGTTCTCAGGCGTTGGCCCAAACAGCCGCCTGGCCAGGTGGTAAGCCAATTCGTTTGATTTCGCCTTTTCCACCTGGTGGTACAACCGACCAACTAGCACGGCTTGTTGCTCAACCTTTGTCGCAAGCGCTCGGTACTCAAGTCTTGGTCGAGAATCGCCCAGGCGGTAATGGTTCTATCGGTACCCAGGCTGCTGCGAAGGCCGCGCCAGATGGCCACACCTTTGTTTTTGTTTTTGACACCCATGGGACGAATCCGAGTTTGATTCCGAACATGCCTTTTGACACCCGTAATGATCTTTCTCCGGTCATGCTGATTGCGACAGGGGCCATGGTGATTGTGGCGCACAAATCGCAGCCTCAACGCAGTTTTGCCGACCTGGTGAAATCAGCCAAAGCCTCAGCAGGCGGTGTCAATTATGGAACGATTGGTTCGGGTAGTCTTGCGCAGCTTGCCATGACGAGCCTGTCCTCGCAAATGAAGTTCCCGATGCAACACGTGCCTTATAAAGGTGGCGGACCGCTTACACAGGATGCGATTGCAGGGCATGTACCGGTGGCCATGGCAACCACGGCTTTGTTTTCAACGCACATCAAGGCTGGCACGCTTTTCCCTTTAGCCGTCACCTCTGCCAAACGCGATCCTGTACTGCCTGATGTTCCAACGGTTGCTGAACAAGGGCTACCCGGTTTTGAGGCCCTGGCATGGTGGGGGGTTTTTGCACCAGCGAAAACACCGCCCGAAATCATTGGAAGAGTTAATAAAGAGCTTGCAAAGATTTTGTCTGAGCCTGCGGCCAAGGAAAGGCTCACTAATCAGGGGATGAACCTCACGCTTTCATCACCGGAAGTCCTCGGCAAGTTTCTTGACGAACAAATTGGTCGTTGGGCAAAGGTGATCAAGGAGCATGGCATCACCGCTGGTAGCTAAGACCCGATCAGCTCAACTCAAGCGCTACATGTTTGACATAAGCAGGGCGCTTGAGCATGCGCTGATAGTAGTCTTCGAGCGCCGGAAGCGAGGCATGCGCGATCGGTAGCTTGAACCAGCGATGTACAAAGGCTGCGCTCGGTACATCGGCCAGTGTGAAATAGTCGCCGTGCATAAAGCCGGTTTTTTCCACTTGATCATTGATGATCCGCATGCAGCGTTCCGATTCAACGATCGCATTGGCAATCGTCTCGGCACTGCGCTTTTCTTCGGGTGTACGAACCAATTGCCAAAACAACGGCGTCATGCCCTGGCTGATGCTGATGGAGGCCCAGTCCATCCAGCGCTCAACACTAAAGCGATCTTCGAGATCACCTGGCATTAGATCATGACGCTGATGTTTGACGGCAAGGTATCTGCAAATCACATTTGATTCAAAAAGAATCGTGCCATGATCATCAATGGTTGGCACACGCCGATTAGGGTTCATGGCTGCATATTCGGGCGTGTTCACGATCCCATACTGTAGTCCCGCATCGATTTGTTCGATCGGCAAGTTGAGCTCATCACAAATCCAGAGCACTTTCATCACATTGATTGAATTACGTCGTCCCCAAACCTTTAACATGATCGACTCCTTAAGGGTGCTAATGCATCGCGGCCGGCAAAGTAAGCGTAATCACCGAGCTGATCTTCTAGCCGTAATAATTCGTTCCATTTAACCATACGTTCTCCTCGTGAGAACGAGCCCACTTTAAGCTGAGCAACCTGCCAGCCAATGGCCAGGTGAACAATGCTTTGATCTTCGGTTTCGCCCGAACGCGCCGAGACGATGCCTTGATAACCTAGCTCTTGGGCGGTAAGCCAAGCGTGGTAGGTCTCGGTTAGTGTGCCGCGCTGGTTGGGCTTCAGTAAGACCGCATTGGCCGCACCCATGGCCGCGGCCTTGCGAATACGCTGGGCATTGGTTACGAGAAAGTCATCGCCCACGACTTGCAATCGATGACCAAGTGCCTTGGTGAAAGCGACAAAACCGTCGCCATCGTCTTCAGCCAAGGGATCTTCAATCGATACGATCGGATAGCGTTCTACCCACTGACTGAGCATGTCGATAATGTCAGCGGCCATAAGTTCGCGAGACTCAAGTGCAAGCTGATAAGCACCCTTGGAGAACCATTGTGTGGCGGCTATATCGAGTGCGATCCAGACCTGTTCGCCTGGCCTTAGTCCCGCCTCCTCAATGCTCTCCACAAGGCAATCAAGAGCATCCTCATTGCGCTTGAAATCAGGCCACCATCCACCTTCGTCGGCGACGCCAAAGTTTGAACGACGCTTTCGCATGACTTCACCGGCAGCGCGATACACGCGTGCAGTCCATGATAAAGCTTCGGCCACCGAGCTCGCAGCTGGGCAGGTCATCATGAGGTCTTGAATATCAATACGCTTGCCAGCGTGTGCGCCACCACCGAAGATCTGTATTTGCGGCAGCGGCAGCTGCCATCGCCTAGGCTGGCCAGCTTGTTCATTCGTCTTTAGCGAGCTAGAGGCCAAATGCTCATATAAGGGTAAGCCTCGTGAGATAGCTGCGGCCTTTGCGCAGGCAATTGAGATCGCAATCGTGGTGTTGGCACCAATCCTCGATTTGTTGGGATCGTCGTCTGCATCGATTAAGTGCTGATCAATGACTGACTGCGTATCAACTCGCTGACCAAGTAGCCTTGGGCGCAGCAGCTCTTCGCATTGTCTTAGAGCGTTCTGAATATCGAAGCCCCCGTGATTGTTATCACGGTCCCCATCACGAAGTTCGACTGCTTCGTGTCGGCCTGTTGAGGCTCCGGCCGGTGCTTGTCCCAGTCCTATGCTGCCGTCACTGAGTTCAACCTGGGCTTCGAGGGTCGGGCGTCCACGGCTATCCCATATTCGCCGAGCACGAAGATGGCTAATCCTTGCGTCTTTCATCGATTCCCTTGAAAGTATGAAGCATAAGTCATGGCGTTGAGTTGGCATGTTGCGCTGGGTTGATGGGTACTTGCGCGCTATGTCCCCATTGATCATTGATGTCTTCAAGGCAAAGATCACGAGCGCTTATCTCATCGCGCGCAAGCCTTCGGACATTATCCTTTTGCTCGGGATTGCCGAGATACTCCACCGGTGATTTACCGTCGATCCGCGCAAGCGCCAAGGCTGGCAAAAGCTTGACAACCCGCGCTTCGAGACTGCCCCAGGTTTCCCAGACCTCGTACTGATCAAAAGCACTTCGATAGCCGGCAATAAACTGCGAAAAACTAGATCGATATAATGCATGGTTCACCGGCGCCCAAACCCGCTTAAGTAAGAGATGGTTAAGGCAAAAGGCAATATCGAAGGCTGGATCACCCCAACATGCACACTCAGCGTCGAGAAAAACCGGGCCATCGGGTCCGAGTAACAAATTTTTTGGACTGACATCGCCGTGAATGAGACTGCGTTTGTTTTGCGCTGCATGTTCGGCAAGCTCAAGCAAGGGCTCGCGCAAATCGGGGTGATGTTCGGCTGTTGCAAGCAGATAAGGTTCGAGACGAATTGCTTTAAAACTCGCCATATGATCAAAGCAAGCAAGCAGCTCGGGCTCTTGCGCTGCCCTTGCATGAATATGCGCAAGTCGAAACCCGACTTCCCTCGCAGCGTCGGCACGACATGCGCCACGATAAAGCATGTGCTTCCAAACGCTATAACTTTCTGGAGGCAAAAAGGGCATCAACAACATGCCCCTCTCCCTGTCATTTGCAAGGCAGATTGCAGCGTACCGCGGATCGATACGATTGACAAAGCGCATCCAGTCGGCCTCATAGGCATTTCTCGAGACGGGCGCCTCCCATAGTGCAGCCACTTTAAGCCGACTCAAAGCACGTTTGACGCAGTAGGTATTGCCTTCGTGCTCAAACTTCCAGATATCGGAGGAAACGCCACCCTCAAGCGGAACGGCCAGCACACGTTCGGTTGCCTTGCACCAGCCGAGCTCGCAAAGCCAGTCGCGAAATGCGGATGGAAGCTCTTGCTTCTCAGACCTCGCTGAACTCTGATTCAATGAGCTTCACCAAAGCATGCAGGGTTTGATTCACTGGTGTCGCAACCGAAAGTCTTTGGCCTTCGCGAACCACAAATCCATTCAGATGATCAATTTCAGAACGTTTTTTTCGCGCAATATCTTGGGCTGTTGACGATAATTGCTTGGGCATCGCCTCGGCGATCTTTTCACAAATTTGAATCGACTGCGCAAGATCCAAATTCACGCCTGCAGCAGCCGATACAGCGACCACTTCTTCGATGACCGCGCGCATGGTCTGCTGTATAGCGCTGTGGGCGGCGAGCGTGCCGTAATCAACCTGTGCAAGCGCAGAGATGGCGTTATAAGTACAGTTAACCAGAAGTTTCGCCCAAAGCGCTTGTTGAACCTTATCGCTAACCTCCACGGGAATACCGCTTGCCATAAAGCTTTCCCGAATATGGGCGAGCAGTGCCTGCGTGATCGTGTTGGGATCCTTGGCAAGTTGAAGCTGTGCTTCAGAAGGTGGGCCAATGACGAGATCGCCACGGCCAAAATGCTCGATGAGCCCCGGTTCGGGCATCGCAGTGGCCACGTAAACAACTGCTGGAATGACTAATCGGTCGAGTACCTGTTGGGCGCGGATCGGATTGTCAACACCATTTTGCAGACTCATCACCCAACAATGTTTGGGCAGATGGGCACGCATTTGGAGCGCTGCATCTTCTGTATCGGTGGACTTGACACAAAGCAAGACGCCTTCAACATTGGCTAAGAGACTGGGGTCGCTGCTGATATGAATTTGTGGCACCTTGAGGGTGCATTGCCAATTGGCGCTTCGAATGTTCAGGCCGCCAGCGGCGATGGCCTTGGCCTGCCTGTCTCGGGCAATAAAACTCACCGAATGGCCGGCTTTTGCGAGCATCCCACCGAAATAGCCGCCAACCGCACCAGTTCCCATCACCGCAATACGCATGTTTATGGCCTCATTTAGTCAGCTAGCGTTGACTCAGTCATGTATGACTGAGTCAGTCACGCATCGCTGATTTAGTCGTGTAGCGCGGATTGCCCAAGAATAGACACCCGCATTCTATTTTTAATAAACGTGCTATCGCGTGGTGGGAGCACCAGTGGAATCTTTTCTGGATCGATCTTAATTTGAGCAAAAAGACTGCCGCCACCCTGATGTATCCGATCGCGAAGCGCTTGCACCTCAACCATGGTGTTTATGTCGCGACAATCCTTCATGGCGCAGGCTCTTGCAATCCCTGAAAGACTGACGCCATGCTTGGTTGCTGTGTCTTGCTGGCCCGTTTCGCCATAGGCCTCGTTATCAAGCACGACGATACTCAAGTTAGGTGCTTTGCTAATACCAATCGTGGCCAGACTGCCAATGCCCATCAGCATTTCGCCGTCCCCGGTCACAACCAACACGTTTCGCTTGGGTTGTGCTAAGGCCAGCCCAAGTCCCAATACCGCTGCGCCGCCCATGGCGCCCCACATGGGAAAATTATTAGGATGATCACCTGCAGCGGTAATGTCCCAAGCGGGTGCACCAAGGCCACCGATAACCAGTAAGTCGCCACGGTCGGCGAGCAAGGTTTCAACAACCCTGCGTCTTTTGAGTCGCTTTGCCATTTGCACTACTCCACTTGAGCAAGTTTTCTAAAGTCTTTGGCGCCAAGAAGCTTTTGGCCCAACAAGACTGCGGTGGCGCGATAACCGTTATAGGCCAGTTTCATCGCGCCTTCGACCGCATCGATGACTTCATCGGCACGATCGGCGCGCTTCACAATCACGCCCATCGCTTCCAAGACGGTTTGGGTGGCCTGGCCCATCGGTATTTGGGCGGCATTGAATTCCCCGTGGTCTCCACGCATGGTGATCAGCATCAACAAAGGAAACTGGCACATGCTTGAAAGACTGAGCATGTTGATGCAGTTGCCAACGCCTGAGCTTTGCATCAGCAGCACACCGCGTTGGCCGCCAAGCCACGCTCCGCCTAAAAGCGCAACGCCCTCTTCTTCGGTGCTAAGTCTCACCATGGTCATGCTCGGATCGGCCTCGCAAAGCTTAATGAGCGGTGCATGGCCGGCATCGGGTACAAGAGCAACTTGCTTGATGCCGTGCTCTTGAAGCAGCGCGTAGAGCGCGCTCGGCCAGGCTTGGCCAGGCTTGGCGTCGGCGTAATGCTCGGGCCTTTTACGCCGCGCGACAGCCTTTGTTTTCGTCTTCGAAGCCATTGAAGTCATCCTCATAAACGATCGGTTTGCTGCATTCTAAGGAAGGATTCATAGCAAAGGCGCAACGGGTTGCAGGGGTGATGGCCCGGATTGGCAGAGATGCTGTTGTAAAGTCAAAAACCGGACCGTCCGGGTACTTACAGCTTGAAAGATATGCTTCGATTAGGTTCGGTATGCATTTAAGCCTTCATGGGAGATTGATGAAATGGGTCAACAAGTCAGTGAAGCTCTTGTGGCAGAAATTGAGTCTGCATTCAATAGCCGCGATGTGGATCGCATCCTTGAATACTTTGCCGACGATGGTGTTTTCGCAACCGCGCGTGGCCCGGTTAAAGAGGGCATCGAACTCAAAGGCAAAAAGGCGATCGGCGATTTTTTGCGCGAGCGCTTTTCTTATATTCCCGACATGTATTGGCACCCGCAGTATCGTTTTGTAAGTGCTTGCGGCCAGTATGGCGTGTCCTATTGGGTAGTGACGGGAACCAATCAGCGCAATGGCAGCAAACTCGAACTCAACGGTTGCGATATTTTTCGTTTTCAAAACGGAAAGCTCATCCATAAAGATACCTTTTGGAAGGCGATCGAGTGAAGTCGATAAGCACAAGTCTTGATTTGATGAGTCCGTCAGCAAGGCCTCGGCGAGCTTCCAGGCGGATTGAGGCGGTTGAGCTTCCGATTATTCCAACGATTGCAGCGATGGTTAGAGACAACCCGGGCTGTATATCGCTCGGTCAGGGGGTGGTGAGCTACGGTCCGCCGGCAGACGATGTGGCGCGGCTGCCTGCGCTGATGGCCGACTTGCAATTAAACAAGTACCAGGCCGTTACCGGTTTGCCCGAGCTGACAGATGCTTTAGCGCGAAAGCTTCAAGAGGTTAATCGGTTGGATATGAACCTGGGCTATCGCATCATGGTGACCGCGGGAAGCAATATGGCTTTTCTAAACGCCGTGCTTGCTGTTGGTGATCCTGGCGATGAATTTATCCTGCCGCTTCCGTTTTACTTCAACCAGGAAATGGCGATTAGCATGTGTGACTGTGTGCCCGTTGCTGTTGCCAGTCGCGATGATTATCAACTCGACCTTGCAGCTATTGAAGCCGCAATTACACCAAGGACTAGAGCGATCGTTACCGTTTCGCCGAATAATCCTACGGGTGTGGTTTACCATCCCGAGGATCTTGCGAGCATCAATCAACTTTGCAAACGGTATGGTATTTATCACTTTTCAGATGAGGCCTACGAATACTTTACTTACGATGGGGCTCGGCACTATTCCGCAGCGAGTCAGGCTGGTGCCAATGAGCACACGCTGTCTTTTTATTCGTTTTCAAAAAACTACGGTATGGCGAGTTGGCGGGTTGGTTATGTGGTTTACCCGGACCATTTGCATGAAGCGATGAATAAGGTGCAAGACACCAATCTGATTTGTGCGCCCGTAATCTCGCAGTTACTTGCGATCGAAGTGCTCAAACGCCCCCGATCGGCGATCGACGAACAAGTCAAACGTCTGTCAGCGGTACGATCTAAAGTTTATGAGATTTTGTCTGACTTAAGACCGCTCGCCAACTTTCATCTCACCCAAGGCGCTTTTTATGTGATGGTCTCGCTACCAGGCGTTAATGATCGACTTTCGTTTAATCAATTTCTAGCCAGCAAACACAAAGTGGCCTGTGTGCCAGGTTTTGCCTTTGGCTTGAATGATATAAAGGCTAGAAATGTTCAGCGTCTGTCTTACGGAGCACTCGCACCCGAAACCGTGGTTGAAGGCGTAAACCGCTTTGTTGCCGGAGTTAGGGATTGGTACAAATCATAAAGCAGCCAGCGAGATAAGTTATGAGCTCATCGGTTCTAATTAGCGAAGTGGGGCCTCGCGATGGTCTTCAATCGGTCGATGCATTCATGCCGACTGTTGAAAAAAAGGCATGGATTAGTGCGCTATATGCCGCAGGTGTTCGAGAGATTGAGGTCTCTTCCTTTGTTCCTGCTCGATTACTACCGCAACTCGCTGATGCTGCTGAAGTGGTCGAGCACGCGCTCAGCCTGCCTGGCCTAACCGTGATGGCCTTGGTTCCCAATTTACGAGGTGCCCAGGCAGCCGTGGCTGCTGGGGTTCATAAGCTCACCATTCCTGTCTCGGCAAGTCAGGCGCATTCAATGGCTAATGTGCGTAAGTCACGTGAACAGATGATTGAGGAAGTGGCTCAAATCGTCGCTTACAGAAACGCCCATGCTCCGAGGGTACATATTGAAGCCAATGTTGCAACAGCCTTTGGCTGCACCATTCAAGGGGAAGTACCTGAGGATGAGGTGGTCGAGCTTGCTTGCGCGCTCGTGGCGTGTGGGGCTGATGAAACCGGACTTTCAGACACCACGGGTTATGCCAACCCAGCACAAATTCGCAGGCTCTTTCGTCGCGTACGACAAGCTATTGGCCATAAGCTCGGGGCAGCGCACTTGCATAACACCCGCGGATTGGGGCTAGCCAACTGTCTTGCTGCTTATGAAGAGGGTGTTCGTACCTTTGATAGCTCACAGGCCGGTCTGGGTGGATGTCCGTATGCACCGGGTGCCTCGGGTAATGTAGTGACCGAAGACCTCGTCTTTATGTTTGAATCAATGGGGGTAAAGACCGGTATCGATTTGAATCGCCTTATGCAAGCGCGTGAAATCCTAAAGCGAGGCTTACCTGGCGAGCCACTCTACGGCATGCTGCCTGACGCGGGCCTACCCAAGACTTTTATAGCGGCCTCCACGGATGCGACGCCGGATGGGGCAAGCGACGATGTGAGTGCCCAATTGCCGCTTGCAGGTATCCGCGTCTTGGAGTTCTCCCATATGGTTATGGGCCCTACTTGTGGACTCGTCCTCGCTGATCTCGGGGCTGAAGTGATCAAGCTTGAACCTATCGAAGGTGACAGTACCCGCCAATTGCTGGGTTCGGGGTCAGGGTTTTTCCCATTGTTTAACCGCAATAAAAAAAGTATCGCTGTTAATCTTAAGCATGAAGAAGGTCGAGCAATTGTCGAGAAGCTTCTGGGCAGTGTGGATGTTGTGATCGAAAACTTCAAACAAGGCACACTTGACAAATTTTCGCTTGGCGCAGAGCAAGTACGCATGCGCCATCCTCGGCTTGTTTATGCCAGTTTGAAAGGGTTTCTGGCTGGTCCTTATGAGCATAGTACTGCGCTTGACGAGGTTGTTCAAATGATGGGCGGACTTGCCTATATGACTGGGCGCAAAGGCGATCCTCTGCGAGCAGGTTCAAGCGTGAATGACATTATGGGCGGGATGTTTGCAGCTATTGCTATTTTGGCAGCGCTGCGCGAGCGCGAGCAGACTGGTCAGGGTCAACTCGTGCAGTCTGCCTTGTTTGAAAACAATGTATTTTTAGTCGCGCAACATATGATGCAATTTGCGATGACGGGCAAGCCCGCAGCACCTATGCCAAATCGGATCTCAGCCTGGGGCATTTATGATGTTTTCACGGTGCGTGACCAAGAGCAGATTTTTTTGGCCGTGGTAAGTGATACCCAATGGAAGATCTTCTGTGACTGTTTTGGTTTTGAGTCCTTATATCAGGATCCATTATTTAAAACGAATAACGACCGCGTCCGACAGCGCGAGCGTTTGATGCCAATACTTCGTGAGCGTTTAAGCGTCTTTTCAGCCAGTGAGCTTGCCGGTCAATTTGAGGCAGCAGGATTACCCTTCGCGCCGATCGAAAAGCCCGAGCATTTATTTGAGGATCCGCACTTGCTCGCGTCAGGTGGATTGGTGCCAATGCAATTGCCCGATGGACGACCGACCCAAACAGTTTTATTGCCGATTGCGATGAATGGTCGGCGTTTAGGGCTTCGCAACAACCCACCAGCATTAGGCGCTGATGTAAAAGATTTGTTGCAAAGCCTTGGTTTTGATGAGGCGAGCGTCATGCGATTGCAAAGCGAAGGGGTACTTAATCGTTCAAGTATGGAAGAAAGCCAGCAAAGCTAAGTATGTGATCGATATAGTTTTCAAAGCCGCTAAATGCATGATCGCTGCCCTCGACGATCAATTGCTTGGCATTTTGGTAGCGTTGTTGCATATCACGCCAGTCGATGAGCTCATCACCGGTTGCAGCAAGTAAAAGATATTGTTCGGGTCGGGTTAACCCCACTGATTCAATGCTTATCAGTTCCTCGACATCGCTCGGGGACCAGGTCAGGTCAGCATCCGAGTGGTAGGCCTTTAGTGATCCAATGTAAGACGAGAGTTTTACAGACGGATATACAGCAGGGTTGATCAACACGCAACGCGAGCCGTAACGCTCGGCAAGCCAATGTGCATAAAGCCCACCCAGCGAGGAGCCAACAAAAACATCGGCTGAGGTTGGCAGGTAGCGATCTTGAATCAGGCTGAGGCTAGCAAGCGGTGACATCGGTAGTTGCGGGCAGCAAAAGCGATCAATAATCGCCATGTGCTCAAAGCGTTCTTTGAGCATGCTCGCTTTGTTTGAAGTGGGCGAGGAGCGAAATCCGTGCAGATAAATCAGTCGATGCATATCGGCATGCGTTGACAAGCTTGTATTCATGATGATTTATCTTCCTTGCGTTCGGGCTTGAGCCCATAAGCTTGTACGAGCTGCCACACATGATTGGGGACCATGCTTTTTAGTTTTGCGGGATATTGATATCTGAGGGTGATGATGGTTTCAATCGCTTTCATTTCGATCCGCGCTCTCGCAAATTCGAGTCCACGCGGTCCAAGGCGTGGCATCAACCAAGCCACGATGGGTCGAAGCCAGTTAGGCATCCGCCGCAAGGGGATGCCGCCCGCAGCTCGCTCTAAATTGTTTTGAAAGGCTTTGACTGCCGCTTGGCGTTTGCCTGCCTGTTTGGGCGCGGCTAAGTTGATGTTGCCTGCTAATTGATCGAGCATGAATTGTCCTCTTGGGTTGCGGACAATGATCCATTGCTCACCGCTACCTCCCATATATCCAACTGTTATATCCGAAAGAACATTGCTGTAGTCCACGCAAGTCTTGCAAGTGCTCGGGAAAAAATCCGGGGGTAAGTCGCTTAAGGGTAATTGTAAAAAGGGGATCAGCTTTTGTCTGCCATCGGTGTAGCGGAGTTCAACATGGTAGTCGGCTCGGAATTCTAGATAATTAATCGTTTCAGGGTTTGTATCAAGCAAGGCCAAAAACTCGTGAAAGCGAGCGGTGCTTGTGTTATCCGAACAAGGCGTACCGATGACATAAAGCGATGTAAGCCCCTGCCTTTCCCAGTCATCGCTTAAGGCCCGAAGCGCATACACCTGGCAGGGAATACCAATCACAGCAAGACGCTTTAGTCCCCGGGCAAGTGCAGGTTCAATGAGGGCAAGCAAAGGCGCATAGCCCATCCGCATCCCGCGGCATTGTGCAAGCGCCTCGGGCTCAGTCACGATGATCGGAACCGGCTTCCAGGCGTCATCGGGGTCGGCCTTCATGGTGATCACCGCATCAATAAGTCCTTGCTCAAGTAGCGCTGCTGCAAGTGCCGTGGTGATGCCGCTCCACTGAGCGCCTTCAAGGGGCTTAGCCAAGCTTGCACGGTACATGGCCTGCATAGGCCCGAAAAATCGTTCATCCTCAATCAATTGCTGATTGTGCTTAGCAGGGGCTATGGGCTCTTGGCTTTGGTTAGTCTCGCCCCGGCGCCGCCCATGGATCTTCACCTCTAGGGCATCGTAGTTCGGCTTAATGAATTGGCAAGCCTGCGCACAACGTTTCGCTTGTGCGGTTCTTGAAATACCGCAGTCGGTGCAAAGCTGTCGAAATGCAGCTTCTTGTTTCGTGGGATCGCGTTCCGTGGCATGCATCGTGGCACTATAAGGCTAATGAGCAGCTTCACGAAGTTGATCGCTTCGAGGGCTGTGTGCCCTTAACCTTCGAGGGCTGTGTGCCCTTAACACGCATCGGGAGTGAATCGGCCATGGCAAACATCAGCGCTTTGAACGAAACCAGTCTAAGTGAACTGTCACCTGCACTCGAACGGGGTGATATCAGCTCGCGCGAGATTGTCGAGCAATGTCTTGCAGCGATTCAAGCTCGTGACCCGAAACTTCATGCATTTGTGAAGCTCGACGCTGAGTCAGCGCTCGCTTTGGCCGACGCTGCCGATCAGCAACGCCGACAAGGCTATGCCCGAGGTCCTTTGCACGGCCTGCCCGTGGTTCTCAAGGATTTGATTGAAGTCGACGGGGAAGTGACCACACTCGGTTCAAAGCACTTTGAAAATCGTCGTAGCCCACATAACAGTGCAACACTTGAGCGACTACTCGCAGCTGGCATGATCCCGCTTGGCAAGGTCCATATGACCGAGTTCGCATTTGGTGGCTGGGGTACCAATCCGCTGATGGGAACACCCCATAATCCTTGGGATTTGCAAAACCATCGCGCACCAGGGGGTTCGTCGAGCGGTACCGGTGTGGCGGTTGCCGGGGGTCTTTGTCCGGCAGGCATCGGTAGCGATACCGGAGGGTCTGTGCGCATTCCAAGCGCATTCAATGGCATCACCGGACTTAAGGTAACCCACGGACGTATATCGTTGCACGGGACCGGTCTTTTATCGTGGACACTCGATACGATCGGTCCTATGGCATTGAGTGTGCAAGATTGTGCATGGATGTTGCAGGCGCTTGCAGCACCCGATCATAGAGATCCAACAACATGGCATCAACCGCTTGAGGACTTTGGTCGTTTGCGCCCATCGGTTCGGGGGATGCGGATAGCGATGGTGGAGGACGCGCAACTGCCTTCCTTCATGGCAAGCGGCGTGGTTGCGAACTGGCGAGAGGCAGCTAAGGCGCTTGAGTCGGCGGGGGCAACCATTGATGTTGTTCGCCTGCCCGATTGGTTTTTTAGCCTTGCGCAGTGCACCGGGCGAATCATTGCCTCAGAGGCTTATCATTTGCACGAGGCCTATGTGCACGACGACAAAGCTGCCTTAGGTGAGGCGGTTCGTGGTCGAATCTTAGGCGCCGAAGCCTTTAAGCCTTCTGACTATGCTGCTGAGCTCAGACAAATGCAGCAGCGCAGACAAGCCTTCTCAGCCTGGTTTCGCGACTATGAGGCCTTGCTCCTGCCAACGGTGGCAAGCGTCGCTCCGGTCTTGCCTATCGATGAAGCTTCGCCCTTACCGGGTTATCTCACCCGTCCCATCAACTATCTCGGCTTATGCTCACTGGCTCAGCCCTCGGGCTTGTCACAAGCGATGCCGACTAGTGTGCAATGGGTCGGGAAAGCGTTTGATGAGCCTAGCATCCTGGCAATCGGTGCAGCCTATGAGCGAGTATGTGGCCATCATAAGCTGCGCCCAAAAAAGGCATAAGCAATTAGAATTGCAGCGATCAAGCCCACCAAATCGGCCCATAGCGCACAGGCGACTGCATGGCGCGTTTTTCGGATGTTGACACTTCCAAAGTAAACAGCCAATACATAAAAAGTCGTCTCAGTCGATCCTTGGATGATTGCTGCGAGTTGCCCTTCAAAGGAATCGACGCCATAGGTCTTCATCACATCAACCATGAGGCCTCGTGCACCACTTCCGCTGAGAATCTTCATCAAACCGACCGGGAGCGCGGCAACAAAACGATCATCCCACCCTAGTCCTCTAACGACTGAGCCAATCGCTTCAACGATGTAATCCATGCAACCCGAGTTTCTGAAAACAGAAATAGCAACAAGCATAGCTATAAGATATGGAATAATTTGTACGGCAACGCTAAAGCCTTCCTTTGCGCCTTCGATAAAGCTTTCGTAGACATTCACACGGCGCATGACTGCCGACAGCATGAACAAGCAAATGACGGACATAATGATCACGCTACCGATCACACCCATGCGTTGATTAAGCTGCTGAGCTTCCAGGCCTTGTAACGAAAAATAGAGCGCTGCAATGAAAGCCCCAAACAATCCAAAAAAGCTAAGTATGGGCAGAGAGGTAAGGCGTATTCGCTGCACCCAGGCGACGGCGATCAGGCCTGCGCTAAACGATACAAAAGTTCCCATTAAGGCGGGCAAGAAAATATCAGCGCCATTAAAGCCCTTTAGGCCCTGTTCAATCGCCATCGTTTGCCGGATGGCAATTACGGAGGTTGGGATGAGCGTAATGCCTGCGGTATTGAGCACCAAAAACATAATCATCGCATTAGAGGCTTGATCCGCCTTGGGATTCAGCGACTGAAGCTCTTTCATGGCTTTGAGTCCGAGCGGCGTTGCGGCGTTGTCCAGGCCCAGCATATTGGCCGACATATTCATCACCATGCTGCCCGCTGCGGGATGTCCTTTGGGGACTTCTGGAAAAATACGACTAAAAAAGGGGGCAAGTAACTTGGCAAATTGTTCGATAAGTCCAGCCTTTTCGCCAATGCGCATGATGCCCAGCCATAAACTCATCACTCCAACAAGTCCTAGCGATATATCAAATCCAGTCTTGGAGGCATCAAATAGACCCGACATCAACTTATTGAATATGCCAAGATCTCCCTGGAGCATTTTGACAAGCGCCACTGCGAAACCGACCAAGAAAAATCCGACCCATATGGCATTTAAAAGCATCTTGCGTTTTTTCCATTCAGCAGTTAGCGATCACAAGCTCAAGCATAAGGGCTAATGGCGTGGACAGGCTGCATGGACTGATATTGACGCCCGAAGGTTTGATGCAAGGCGACTTGATTTGGGAGGGGGATCGCATCAAAGCGATGCTTGCTCACGATAAACCCACCCGCGAAGGCGCAAACCGTCTCCCGCTGATCGTCCCCGGATTTATTGACTTGCATGTTCATGGTGCAGCAGGGCATGACTTTATGGACGGGGATGAGGCGGTCAGTGCGATCGCTTCGATGCATGCCAGGCATGGCACCACAGCGATGCTCGCAACTACGATGACGGCACCCATCGAGGCGATAAAAAAGGCATTAGCAGCGATTGCAAAACGGATGAGCCAGCAGTCGAGCACACCCATGGTCGAAGCAAAGATTCTCGGTGTGCACCTTGAAGGGCCTTACTTAAGCGCGCTAAAGCTCGGCGCGCAGCCGCCGCATGCGAAAGTGGCGAGCCTTGAGGAGATCATGGCCTTGCATACGATTGCAGATCTCAAGGTTATTACGATCGCTCCTGAGACCGATACACATTTGCAATTGATTGTTGCCCTACGCGAGGCTGGATTTACAGTGCAGCTTGGTCATAGCGGCGCAAGTTATGAGCTTTGCTGCGAAGCCCTTCGCTGCGGCGCCGTCGGAGTGACTCACTTATTCAATGCGATGTCTGGCTTTCATCACCGTGCACCGGGGATGATTGGTGCAGCACTGGCACACGCTCAGTTTGCAGAAATCATTCCAGATCTTTTACACGTGCACCCAGGCGCGGTGCTGGCTGCCTACCGCGCGATTCCTGCGCTTTATGCGGTTACCGATGCCACCGCAGCAGCAGGCATGCCCGATGGTCAGTACCAACTCGGTGAACAACGAGTCTTTAGCTGTCTTGGTGCCGTGAGACTTGCCGACGGAACGCTTGCAGGTAGCGCGCTCACAATGGATCAGGCATTTCGTAATCTTATAGCGATTGGCTTAGGTATCGAGCAGGCTAGTGCCATGCTTTCTACCAGGCCAGCGCAAATCCTGGGTTTGCAGGACCGTGGCCGGATCAGCGAAGGATGCTATGCCGATTTGGTGGTCTTGGAGCACGATACATTGCTTGTTCGGCAGGTTGTGATTGGAGGACAAAGACTTGAGCTTGACGAATCGGTCTAGAAATCCTAATGATTCATGCATTGATTTGCACAAGCTTTCTATTTGCCTTCACGAAAAAAACCTTCTCCTAAAGCGGCACGTAGATCGCCCGCCTTCGCATCGAGCCATGCCTCGGCTTGGCCTGCCGCTAGCTGGCACTTGAGCATAACAATAGCAACTTTGACCCGATAGCCGCAGGCAAGCAGCGCTTCCTCGGCCTGTGATTCGTTTGCTCCGCTTGCCATCATCGTCAAACGCAGTGCGCGTCGATAAAGCTTTGCATTGGTCGCCCGAAGATCAACCATTAAGTTGCCATAAACTTTATGAAGCTTCACCATCACCGCGCTTGAAAAGCTGTTGAGTGCAATTTTTTGTGCAGTACCAGCTTTAAGCCTTGTGCTACCCGAAATCACCTCAGGCCCAGTGTCGAGGACGATCGATAGTTCGGCGGTTTGTAGCAGTGTTGATCCTGGATTGTTGGCCATGCCAATGGTTAGACAGCCAAGTGGCTTTGCGGCTTCGATAACTGCAATGGCAAAGGGCGTATAGCCCGATGCTGCAATCGCAAACACCACATCGGTTTCGTTGGGTTCGAGTGCCATCAAGTCAACGACTGCTTGTTCTCGGTTATCTTCGGCACCTTCCACCGCTAGAAACATGGCGCTAGACCCACCTGCTAAAAGCGCCGGTGCTCGATCGCGAGTCCATGAGAACGTTGGGAAAAGTTCAACTGCATCAAGTACGCCCAAGCGCCCGCTTGTACCTGCGCCGGCGTAAATCAGGCGTCCGCCGCGAGCAAGCCGTTGGGCACTTGCATCAACAGCCTGCGCTATAGCACTTGAAGCATTCATCACCGCGATAGCGGCGTATTGCTGATCGCTCACGAAGGTTTCGACGAGTTCGTGGGTGGCATATTGATCCAGCGCAGTATGCGCACTACTTGCGGTTTCGGTGTTTACTTGAAGGCTTGGATTCATGAACATGAAAACAGTTAGATTTGCCAGGTAAAGGCGATTGCATCGCTAGCCTCACCCACACGATTGAGTAAGCGCAGCACATATTGTTCCTTGGCCTTCAGGATAATGGGGTTGAGGTTCACATCGCCGTGGGTCATCGACCATGGGCTTTGCTCGTTAGCGCGATGATGTAAAACCCAGCGTGTGGCCGTCGTGCCCCAAGGTTGCGAGCCGAGTGGTCTTTCCCAGCTCAAGATACCTCGCTGATCGGGCGCGATAAGTTGAGGACGCTCAGGTCGGCCCTTGCTGAGCCAGGGGCTCGAGGGAACAAGACTTGGCCGTTGATAAGGCCCCTTGTGAAGCAGGGTAGCGATCTGGTCTCGATTATTCAAGAGCGCGACCATGCTGAAATGTATATGCCCTGTAGCAAGCGGCTGACGGCCTTGTCGTTGGATCTGATCAAGGATTTCACTGGAAGTCCACATCCTGCCTGCCTGACCGATCGAACTCGTATAGAGGCCTGGCCACAAATGCCTCTTAGACCCCAGCCGTTCAGACCAGTAGTTCAACAGCACTTCAAACGATTGTGACTGTTGTTCGATTTTCCAGTACAGTTGTGGGGCGAGATAATCAAGCCATGCCTCACTGCACCAGCGTTCGACGTCGGCAAAGAGCTGATCGTATTGGCTGAAACCTTGGATGCCAGCAGGTCTTAAGGCGGGCTTCCCGATGCCAAATGGACTGATACCAACTCTCACCCATGGCTTTTGCTTATGAACGCGCTGATAAAGCTTTTGCACCATGGTATCAACATGGCTGCGTCGCCAATCAGGCTTATCAAGCCGTCCTCCAAGCTGACGATAGCGCTTGTATTGCGTCTCATCGGGAAAATCTAATGCGGATTGCTTTTTATCCTTAGCTTGAATCGGATAGGGATAAAAATAGTCATCAAGATGAACGCCATCGATATCATAACGGCTCACAACATCGTCGATGACATGTAAAGACCATTCGAGGGCTTTGGGTTCGGCGGGATTCATCCACCATTGATCGCCATACTTAACAACAAGCTTGGGTTGCTGCTTGGCAAGATGTTTCGCGTGAAAGCCTGACTTCGCACTTGCATGCCGTGCGCGATAAGGGTTAAACCAGGCATGAAACTCAAGGCCATGTTGCTTGCAGCTTTGAATCCAATAGCTAAGTGGATCAAAGCCGTCTGCTAGTGCTGCCCCTTGTTGCCCCACAAGAAACTCGCTAGTCGGCTCGATCGCCGATGCATATAAGGCATCGGCTGAGGGCCTGATCTGGACAATCAACGCGTTAAGACCAATAAATACTGCCTGCGTGCATATGCGATCAATTTCAGCACGAAGTGAAGCACTGCTTAGTCCTGGTTTGCTCGGCCAATCGATA
>OMIE01000143.1 GCA_900299025.1 Burkholderiaceae bacterium | reverse complement strand
TAACGGACATTGGGGTAGACCATGCAACGAGCTCATCGTGGCGAGCAGGTTTAATTGATGGAAGCAATGCTGCAGCCCTTGCTTGAAGGCATCGAAGCTCCCGATGAGCTTCGACAACTTGCCGAGCATCAACTGCCAGCGCTTGCCGATGAGCTAAGAGCCTTTGTGCTTCAATCGGTGGCCCATACAGGGGGCCATCTTTCTTCAAACCTTGGAAGCGTTGAATTGAGTATCGCGCTTCATTACTGTTACAACACGCCGTACGATCGCTTGATCTGGGACGTAGGCCACCAAAGTTATCCGCACAAAATCCTGACCGGGCGCCGAGAAGCAATGTCTAGTCTAAGGAAGCTAGACGGCCTATCGGGTTTCCCAAAGCGGAGCGAAAGTCCTTATGACGCCTTCGGGACCGCGCATTCTTCCACATCGATCTCGGCAGCCTTGGGCATGGCCTTGGCGGCACGGGAAAATGGCCAGCACCAGGGCGACGATCGTCGAAGGCATATCGCTGTCATTGGCGACGGCGCACTTAGTGGTGGTATGGCTTTTGAAGCGATGAATCATGGCGGTGGCACACGTGATCTCGATGTCTTGGTGATCCTTAACGACAACGAGATGTCAATTTCGCCACCGGTTGGGGCGCTCAGTCATTACTTGACCAGACTTTTGCTAGGGCGCTTTTACGGATCGGCCAAAGCCTTAAGTGAGGGTATGTTTAAGCGGTCTCCCCGTTTGCTTGCGCTCTCAAGAAAGCTTGAAGAGCATGTTAAGGGGATGCTCACGCCCAGCACCCTTTTTGAGGAGTTCGGTTTCAATTATGTCGGCCCTATTGATGGGCATGACTTGGCCATGCTCACCCACACACTGAAACGTTTACGGCAACGACCTGGATTGAAGTTTTTGCATGTGGTCACTCAAAAAGGTCACGGCTATCGGCCTGCCGAAAAAGATCCTATTCTTTATCACGGTCCGTCGGCGTTTAAGCTTGAGCAGGGCATTATTAAGAGCGCGCCCACTAAAGTACATGCGCCGACTTATACCCAGGTCTTTGGCCAATGGATTTGCGACATGGCCGCGCTCGATCCTCGTTTGGTTGCCATTACACCGGCGATGCGCGAAGGCTCAGGATTGGTTGAATTTGAAGAGCGGTTTCCAAGCCGGTATGTCGATGTCGGTATTGCCGAGCAACATGCCGTTACCCTGGCGGCAGGTTTGGCCTGCGAGGGCATGAAACCGGTGGTTGCGATTTATTCGACCTTTTTACAAAGGGGCTACGATCAGGTCATTCACGATGTGGCCCTGCAGAATCTGCCTGTGTGTTTTGCTATTGATCGGGCGGGTCTTGTCGGTGCTGATGGCGCCACCCATGCGGGATCCTACGATATCGCCTTTTTGCGCTGCCTTCCGAATATGAGTCTGCTTGCGCCAAGTGATGAAGATGAGTGCAGGCAAATGCTCTACACCGCCTTTTTACATGATGGGCCAGTTGCTGTGCGTTATCCACGCGGGCGAGGCCCTGGTGTGACGTTGCGCCGCGACCTAAGCGCACTCGCCTGGGGTAAGGCGCAAATCAGGCGTGCCGGCAAAGGCGTGGTGATTTTGGCCTTTGGAAGCATGCTTGCGCCTGCGCTCGAGGCGGCTGAGTCGCTCAATGCGAGTGTGGTGAATATGCGTTTTATTAAACCACTCGATGTGGCGCTCTTGCGGCAAATGGCCAACACCCATGATGCAATTGTCACTATCGAAGAAGGCTCTCGCAGCGGCGGCGCAGGCGCTGCAGTGGCCGAAGCGCTAAGCGATATGGGGCTGGTCAAGCCGATACGTATGATGGGACTTCCTGATCGATTCATTGATCAAGGCGAAGTCCCAGCCTTGCTCGCCGCTTGTGGTCTTGACGCTCAGGGCATCCGAGCGCAAATACAAACCTGGTTCGCACCCTACCTTGAGGTTATGGAAGCCCCCATCACAAGCGAGTCCTTACTCAGGGTTTAGGCTCAGGTTTTTCTGTTGCAATGTTTGCAGCGGACGGCTCTTGGGGCGCGACCGAAGCTTTTGGCGCGGTTGCGGCACCAGGCGCTTGCTCATGGGCTTGGTTGGGATTAAGCCAAACAACGCCCCAGTTGATACTTGCTGCATAGCTTACCCAAATCAAATACGGCAGCAGCCAGCGAGCGGCAGAAGGATTAAGCCCTCGAATCCGAAGCATAAGCCACGCGATAGAGGCCCAGAGTGCAAAAACTTCAAAAGCAGCCCAAAGGGGCTTTTGAAGTTTGAAAAAGAGAACGCTCCAAAGAATATTCAAAAAAGCATTGACAGCGAACCCAAGGCCTACTGCGTAGCGATCACGGCTTCTCACCGAAGCGTGCCAGGCGCCTATCGCGCTTATAGCGGTACAAGCGAAAATAATCGTCCATGCGGGGCCAAAGGCCCAATCGGGCGGCTTCCACCAAGGTTGGATAAGCGACAAATACCAAGCACCAATATCGGTCGCCAGGCCGCCGAGCGTGGCAACAAGCACCACGGCAGCAATCACGGTTAACTTGGTCATGAGCGGCACCTGCCGCGTTGGGGGGCTAAAGCTTGTGGTCATAACCCGCATCCTAAGCGGGAGCTGCCATTACACCGATGCAAGACCGCTTAAGTGAGCAAGGTTTTTGAAGAAAATTCGCGCGTGTGCCAGGGGCTTAGCCTTGACCAATTCCTTGTTCATATAAGCATCCCAGGTCAGTTGCTGCACATCGCGGTCTTGGCAAATACGCACAAAACGCTCCCGACGCTGGTCGTTAGCATACCAATAGCGTTGCATCAGCCCGAGAACCCAAAAAACCTGACCGTGAAGTCGCATGAATCGCTTTCTTGCATCGGCTAAGGCTTTGGGCGAGCCACGCTCCAAGCACTGAATCACCGCTTGTGCCGCCATCCGGCCACCGAGCATGGCGTAGTAAATGCCTTCGCCTGAAGCAGGCGCAACAACGCCAGCAGCATCGCCTGCAAGTACGATGTCTCTTCCGTTATCCCAGCGTGGCAGCGGCTTAAGCGGGATGGGTGCGCCTTCGCGACGAATGAGACGCTGCTGGCTCAATCCAGTGCGCAGTCGCAACTGCTCAATAGCCTCACGTTGCGAAAATCCTTTGAGTGCACTGCCAGTGCCAATGCTTAAACTTTTGCCGTGAGGAAATACCCAAGCGTAAAAATCGGGTGATAAATCGCCATCGTAAAAAACATCACAACGACTTGGGTCGTAGAAGGCAGCTTCAGCGGGAGCTGCATGTGCCCGTTGCCTCTGATTGCTCAGTCGTTGTTGCTCAGGATTTCCGAGCACTTGGGGCGCCTCAAGTATCTCGTGGTACGCAAACACGTACTGGCCCTCGTTAGAACCTTCGATTTCTTGGCGTGCGATGGTGCTCCTTGCACCATCCGCAGCAATCAAGTAGCGGGCCCTAATCGAGCTTAGTTGATGGGAATCCTTTTCGCGAAAGTAGACCGATACCAGATCAGCGTGCTGATTCGGCTCGCGCCGAAGATGCGAAAAGCTGCCACACAGTCGCACGGCACCGGCCCGGGCTGCGCGCGCACGAAGCCAGGGATCAAAGTCTGCACGATCGACCATGCCGACAAATCCATCGTCAATAGGCATCCCGACGACTTGCTGTTTGGGTGAGATAATTCTTGCACCGCGTACCTTGGTGACCAAAACATCGTGTGGAATATTGAATTCGTATAACAGTTTTGGAGGGATCGCTCCGCCACAGGGCTTGATGCGACCTTCACGGTCAAGTAGTGCCACGCGATAGCCACGTGCGGCTAGATCATAGGCTGCCGTAGCGCCGCTTGGGCCACCTCCAAGGACAAGCACATCAAAGGCTTGGCTGTGAAGCGCTTGGGGATCATCCAATTGAGACATGGTTTAGTTGCTCCCTAGGTGGCTCAAGTCGACGATCCATCTTCAGTGGCGGGGTGCTTGGCCGAACGGTGCTGTCATGCGATTCGGCCCTGAGTTGAAGGCCCTCGGGTGCCGGTACTCGAATCGCCATCCAAGCCGACAGGACAAAGAGCATGGACTGGATCGCAAACACCCAGGCATAGGCCTTGCTCGGATCGGCAACTAGCCATTGGGCTATATCGCTTGCCATGGTCCCTAAAAAGCCCCCAAGTCCAAAGGCGATTGCCTGCGCCGCGCCCCAAAGTCCCATGCGCAAGCCTTCTTGGTTGTGTTGGCCTTCACCAGCAAGTGTCATCATCGAGCCAATCGCTGCAACCGCGAACACACCGTTGGCAATGCCCAGGGCAATCACACTGAGCTGCAAAGGCCACGAGCTTGCATGCATGCTTGCGGCTGTTAGGCTGAGTAGCGCAAGCGCTGACGCTGCGCAGCCCCCAACGGTCCAGCGTCGCATCGACTTCATCGATTGACCGCTACGACGCCAAGTGCCGATCAAAGCAACAAAAATCATACCGATTAAAACGCCGCCGTGCTGCATGCCCGCAAGTTGTGTGCTTTGACCAGGCGTCATCGCAAAAACTGCGCCAGCAAAAGGTTCAAGAATGAGATCTTGAGCGCTATAGGCCAGCATCGATATGAAAACAAACACGGTAAATCGCCGACTCGCTGCCTCTGCCCAAACCGATCGTAGTGCCAGCCAAAAGCGGGCGTCTTCGGCAGGTCTTGATTCAGGGTCTGGGGTGCTTAATTTAGGTTGAAAGGCACGTACGCCTTTGGTGTGGTGTTTAGATTCTAAGCCATAGAGCGCTATCACACTTAGGGCGAATGCGATCAGACTGACTGCGCCACTGACCTTTACAAGTCTTTCGTTTGAATAAGGGTCAAGAAAATGACCTGCTGTTGCAGCGGTTAGAACAAAGCCCATGATCATCATGACCCACACAATCGTTGCAGCGGCAGGTCTTCGCGCTGGAGTGACTGACTTTGCAAGTAGCGCAAGCAGCGACGTACCGCTTGCGCCAACGCCAAGGCCAATCATTGAAAAAGCGAGCGTTGCAAGCATGATGCCCAGACCTTGTTGGGTTTCGAGCATGCTTGTAGCAAGCGCTGCCAGCCAGCCACCGCTTGCCAGGACTGCCATACCAAGCAGGATCCAAGGACTTCGACGTCCCTTCACATCGGAGTGGTGTCCCCATCGCGGACGCAATATTTGTAGCGCATAGTGCAAGCCGACCAGTGCACCGGGAAGCATGGCTGGCATAGCCATTTCAACAACCATCACGCGATTAATCGTCGATGTGGTGAGCACAACAATTGCACCGAGTGCGGTCTGTACCAATCCCAGCCTGAAAATCTCAAACCAACTCAGTCCAGGCGCTTGTACATGACAGCCGTCTGAAGCGGGCGCGTGGTCTGAAGTGGGCGAATGCTCTGAAGCGGGCGAATGCTCTGAAGCGGGCATACTGCCTGAAGCGGACGAATGACCTAAACTTTCGCGGGGCGATGTCATACGCTTACCGGACTAGCGATGGGCGTTCGCGAGGCTTGGAGGGCAAATGCTGCAATAAGCATACCGAGCACATAAAGGCTTGTCCCGGTTGCGTTGTACCAGGCGGCGCGCTGATGAGGGTTTCGCAACAATTTTTGCATCAATAAAAATTGCGCTAATAAAAGGACCGCTATGGCTAGAGCATAAAAGCTTTGTCCCCAGTAATAGATAAGCCCAATCACAACCATCTGAGGTAAGGCCATCACGATGCATGCAAGCCTTGCCGCCCGGTTCACGCCAAGTTGAACCGGCAAAGAGGCAATGTTCCATTGGCGATCACCCTCGACCGATTTAAAGTCGTTGAGCGTCATAATCCCGTGTGCCCCCAAACTGTATAACAGCGCAAGTGTCAGACTGCTCGAGTCCGGGAGCGCCCCAGCAGCAAGCACCGTGGCACCGGTGATCCAGGGTAGCCCCTCATAGCAAACGGCCACGGCGGTATTGCCCCACCAGCCATTACGCTTAAGCCTCAGGGGCGGTGCGCTATAAGCCCAGGCAAGTACTAAGCCAATTGCGGCGGCTCCGAAGCCCCAGGGGCCAAGAAGTGGCGCGATCGCAAGCGATAAAACAGTCCATGCAATAGCAATGTATAGACCGCTGCGACCAGGTAGGCGCCCGGAAGGGATAGGGCGTTGTGGTTCGTTGACCGCATCAACATGCCGGTCAAACCAGTCATTGACTGCCTGGCTTGTGGCGCAGACCAAAGGGCCTGCCAAGAAGATACCAGCGATGATGACAAGCCAGCGACCATCGGGTGAGGCACCTGATGAGACGGCGCCGCAGGCAAATGCCCACATCGGGGCAAACCAGGTAATCGGTTTGAGAAGTTCGAAGGCGGCACGCCATTGGATTGGATGCATACAGCGAACAATACGCTGGACGCATTAAGGCGTCAATCAGATTGGACAGTCGGGTCTTGATTGTTTTCGTATTCGGCTAGACCGTACCGACGCAACTTGGTGTAGAGGCTTTGGCGACTCAAGCCCAGCATTTCCGCTGCAGAGGCGCGATTATCTTTGGTCATTTCAAGCGCAGCTTCAATGCAAAGGCGCTCAATGACATCGGTCGATTCACGTACTAAATCCTTGAGCGATACGCTGCCAACGAGCTCTGATAATTGTTCCATTGAGCGTGACATGGCTGGGCCGCGTGTAGGCTTGCTCGCAGCAGGACCAAGCGTGCTTCGAATCGTCAACCCGAGGCTTTTAGCCTGCTCGTCGAGAAAGGCAGCTGAAATGTCAACCTCAACTGCTGAGCTGAATTCACTGCTCAGCGTGGTTTGGTAGTGGCGAAGTCTGCGAGCTTGCTTCATGCCGCTCATCAATACATCAAGGTCGACCACGCCGCGTCCTAACCAGCGCGCAAGGCTTTCACCTCGAACAAGGCCCTCGTGGGGTAGACGGACCATTTCAAGAAATGCTGGGTTGGCCTTTTGAATGTCGCCTTGCTGATCGCAAATCACAATGGCGTCGGGTGCGTGCTCAAACCAGGCTTGGCTGCTTTGTAATTGCTCGCGGTCTGCTCCTCGCAGACCCGCTTCGGGCGCGAGTCTGAGCAGTACATGAATCTGGCCCTCGTGTCTTAGAGCCTGCACGCTGGCGAGATACTCCTCCTTACTTTTGGCATGACGCACACGCACGTGTTCAGCCTGGCCACTCGCCCTTAGCTGATCGATTTGATTGCGGATGCTGCGCTGCCCCTTAGCGTCAATGGCGCTGCTGAGGCTTTTGTTGGCCAGTCGCTTTCCTGACCATTGAAAGTGCTCGTGGCAGGAAGCGTTGGCCTCAAGCACCCGCAGGCTATTGGCGTCGATGAGCATCAACGGATCTTCGCTGTGTTGAAACAGCAATCGGTAGCGGGTTTCAAGGTCGCGCAAGCGGCTAAACTCGCGCTCGACTTGCTGTTGCGACTGAACAAATTGTTGTTGCAACTTGACGATCGGGTTCATCGATCGGCCGACGGCAATCAGGGGGCCGTCCTCATACAAACGGCGCACCCGATAGCTGATGGGCAGACTTGCTTCGCGTAAGGGATGATTGAGTTGACGCCAGCTCGATAAGGCCTCTTGTTGGCTTGACGATGACTTGGCTTCGCTTAGCCGCGCTTCCCGATGTTCGGGTGAGCGCTCGCTTGCTTTTGCCCTTGTGCGGTTGGTGTTTCGCTGAAGTGGTTCGAGTTGCATGGCTGCATCGAGCAGTGCAAGCAATTTGCCGCGGCTCTCCTGGGTGACTAGATCGGCCCAGAGCTTGCCTCGCCAACGCTTTAACTCAGCAGGATCGACAGTATCAAAATGACCTGCGGCATCGATAACGCGGGCTTGAGCGTCCAAGATCAAAACAAGATCAGCAGACCATTCCAGCAAGCCTGCCACAGCCTCAGCCTTGAGATCGCGCAAGTCCGCTGTCGGGGACTCAAATCGTTTCATGGAACTCGATCCGCCTTGTCATTGTGCGGCTCGTCTAGTCCAGACACCGGGGTCCGGCCCTTGGCGAGCCTGTTGTTATCCGCCCTGATTCCTTCGATTCGATGATTCTTTTCGACTTGATCCCTGAAGCGCAATCGCTGTCATTAAACGGTACAAACCGTCTAAGACAATCAGCGAAACGCGATCTTACAAAAAAAAATGCTGCTTTCCTACTGGTTTGTGCAAATTTTGTCGGATATTTTGTCAGTTACTTTGGACATTCCTGAAAACTGTCTAGTGAAATAAACGTCCAAATAAATTGACAGTTGCTCGTCATCGGTCTACATTGACCCACAAGAAAGGCTTGGCAATGAGCCATCAGCCAGCGAGTGAGGACGACACACCGGTATGACCACCATGGAGCGCGCTGCATCAATATCCGAAGTAAGGGCCTTGTACAGCCCCCAGGAACGTCTGCGCCGCGATCAGACTGTTTGGACCTTAGTACAAGGCATTCTCGCACCGCTACAATTTGTAGTATTTCTCATAAGCCTCGCTCTTGTTGTGCGGTTCTTTTACAGCGGCGAAGGCTTTGAGCTCGCGACCTGGTCGGTGCTTGCCAAGACCTCGCTGCTTTATCTGATCATGATCACAGGCGCGATCTGGGAGAAGGTGGTTTTCGGGCAGTACTTGTTTGCACCTGCGTTCTTCTGGGAAGACGTCGTGAGCATGCTGGTGATCGCCTTGCATAGCCTTTATTTGTGGGTGTGGTGGCAGGGTCAGTGGCCCGAGCGACTTCAGCTAGGTTTGGCACTTGCTGCCTATGCAAGCTATGTGGTTAACGCCGGCCAGTTTCTGCTTAAGCTGAGACAGGCCAGACTTCAAGGAGCCAACACATGAATGCGCCCGATCAAGGCATGCGCATGCATTGGCTACGTGAGCGTGGCCAGCATGAGGTGTTTTGTGGCCTCACCGGCATCATGTGGTTACACCGCAAAATGCAGGATGCATTTTTCTTAATTGTTGGCTCGCGCACCTGTGCGCACTTAATGCAGTCGGCGGCCGGCGTTATGATTTTTGCAGAGCCGAGATTTGCCACTGCAATTATTGAAGAGCGCGATCTTGCCGGTCTCGCTGATGCTCACGAGGAGCTTGACCGGGTTGCAACCGCCTTGATCGAGCGACGACCAGACATCGGCTTACTTTTTTTGGTGGGTTCTTGCCCTTCGGAAGTCATCAAGCTTGATTTGTCTCGGGCCGCACAACGTTTGGATCAGCGATTTGCTAAGCGACTCCGGGTGCTGGCCTATTCGGGCTCTGGTATCGAGACGAGCTTCACACAGGGCGAAGACGCTTGCCTGGCTGCCCTTGTGCCACAAATGCCTCAGGCTAAGCCTTCGGACCCGCCCAACTTATTGGTCGTTGGGACCTTGGCTGATGTGGTCGAAGACCAAATGCGTCGCCACTTTAAGGCGCTGGGCATTGTTCGTGTCGATTTCTTCCCTGGGCGTCGCGGTATGGACCTTGCCGCCATAGGCCCACAAACACGCGTACTTCTGGCTCAGCCCTTTCTCGGTGAAACCCTGCGGCTACTCCAAGCCAGAGCGGCTAAGCATGTACCGGCAAGTTTCCCGCTCGGGGTTGAGGGCTCGCTTGCTTGGTATGAAGCGGCTGCACAGGCCTTTGATATCGCGAAAGCACATCAACAATCAGTCTTGTTGCCGCTTGCCGATCGAGCGCGCTTAGCCATGCAAAAGCATCGTCAAACGCTTCGTGGCAAAAAGGTCTTCTTTTTTCCAGACTCGCAGCTTGAACCCGCACTCGCACGTTTTCTTTACCAGGAAATGGAGATGCAATTGACCGAGGTCGGAACGCCTTACTTGCACGCGGCGATCATGCAAGCTGAACTCGATGCCTTGCCAGCGGACATTTGCATGAGTGAGGGGCAGGATGTCGACCGTCAGCTTGATCGATGCATCGCAGCTGCGGTTGATTTGGCGGTTTGCGGTCTCGGCCTGGCTAATCCGCTGGAAGCAAAAGGCATTAGCACCAAGTGGTCCATTGAGCTGGTTTTCACACCAATTCAAGGCTTCGAACAATCAGCTGACCTGGCAGCTCTTTTTTCACGACCGCTTCAACGCAGGGAGCGATTGTCATGAAGCTTGCTGTTTGGACCTATGAAGGGCCGCCCCATGTCGGTGCCATGCGCGTGGCAACGGGTATGCGATCACTGCACTATGTGCTTCATGCACCGCAGGGCGATACTTATGCCGATCTGCTCTTCACCATGATTGAGCGAAGAAATCAACGCCCCCCTGTGACGTACACCACTTTCCAGGCGCGTGACTTGGGCTCGGATACTGCCGCTCTGTTCAAACGTGCTACACAGCAGGCCTATGAGCGCTTCACCCCGCAGGCCATGCTGGTTGGAGCATCGTGTACAGGCGAGTTAATCCAGGATGATCCGGCGGGTCTTGCCCAGGCCTTGCAGCTGCCTATACCCGTCATACCGCTTGAATTACCGTCATATCAGAAAAAAGAAAATTGGGGTGCAGCAGAAACCTTTTACCAACTTGTACGGTATTTAGTAAAACCTCAACAACAAGGCAAAGCCGATCAGCAAGCAATGCCCGAGAAAGTAGGCGCACCCGAGGCGCAACAGAGCAAGCAACAGCATCATGATGATCCGCTTGTCAGAAGACCTCGCTGCAACTTGCTTGGTCCCACTGCGCTTGGGTTTCGGCATCGCGACGATGTAAAGGAAATCACAAGCCTCTTAAACGCCATCGGCGTCGATGTCCATGTAGTGGCGCCGCTTGGCGCAGATCCTCAGGCAATCGCAACACTTGGCGAAGCAGATTTCAATGTATTAATGTATCCAGAGCTTGGCTTACAGGCGGCGCAATGGTTACAAAAAAATTGCAACCAGGCGTTTACGAAGGAGATACCCATTGGCCTTAAAGGCACACTGCGGTTTATCGACGAAGTGGCCACACTAGCGGGCCTTAAGCTTGCGCCTGCCCATATCGATCAGCTTGCTGCCAGCGCCCGATCCACTTGGTATGCAAGTTCTGTCGATTCCAATTACTTGCACGAAAAGACCGTTTTCGTCTTTGGCGACGCAACCCATGCAATGGCTGCAGCAAAAGTGGCCAGTGAAGAGATTGGCCTAAAAGTTATAGGAATTGGAACTTATAGCAGAGAATGGGCTCGGGAGCTTCGTAGCCTTGCCGACAGTCTTGGCGCCCGAGTGCTGATTACTGACGATTATTTGGAAGTGGAACGAGCGATTGAAGAGCTTCAGCCAGAGCTTGTTCTTGGTACGCAAATGGAAAGGCATATTGCCAAGCGCTTGAGGATTCCCTGTGCCGTGATTTCTGCGCCGGTACATGTCCAGGATTATCCGGCCCGCTACTCGCCCCAAATGGGTTTTGAAGGCAGTAACGTGCTTTTCGATACCTGGATTCATCCCTTAATGATGGGCCTTGAAGAACATCTGCTTGGGATGTTTAGGGAAGATTTTGAATTTCATGACGCGCAAGGCCCTTCGCATTTAGGACAGGGCGTATCGCGCGCTGCCGAACAAGGCATCTCACCGAGTCAAGGCTCAGGGACAAGTGCCGACCACCAACCCAGTGATCTTTCGAATCGATCGCTTGATAAGCACCCCGCACAGCAGCCGGCCAATGAGCCGACCTGGGAAGTCGACGCCGAGAAGGAGTTAAAAAAAATTCCGTTTTTTGTGCGCGGTAAAGCGCGGAAAAATACTGAGCAATTCGCTCGCAATCAGGGCTTATCGCGCATTACGGTCGAAACGCTCTACGACGCCAAAGCCTACTTTGCACGCTAAGCCACAGACCCCTTAAAGCCGATCCTATGAAACCTCCACTTAGCCAACAGTCGATTCGCATCTGCGTGATTACGCTTGATGCGCACTTGGCAAGTGCAATGGATCTTGCAAGGGAACAACTCGTTGAGGAACTTGCAGGTTTGCAATTGAATCTGCATGCAGCGGCTGAATTTGCTGCGGATGCGGCAAAACTCAAACATTGTCTCGATGATATTGCCCAAGCCGACATCATCGTGGCCAACATGCTCTTTCTCGAAGAACATATTCGTTTGGTTCAAGGCGCTTTAGCGGCGCGCCGTCCGCATTGCGATGCAATGCTCATTTGCCTATCGGCTTCGGAGGTAAGCAAGCTCACTCGGATTGGCCGCTTCGATATGCAAAAGCCAAGTTCGGCCGCGATGAACTTTCTCAAGAAGCTTCGCGGTACGTCTCGACCGTCCGATGCGATCAACGACGATGAACCAAGTGCCGAGGAACTAAGTAAGGGATTGATGAGGCGAACGAGTCAATCCTCGTCACAGCCATCAAGCTCGGGTGAAAAGCAAATGGCGATGTTGCGCCGCTTGCCAAAGATTCTGCGTTTTATACCGGGTACTGCTCAGGATGTGAGGATCTATTTTCTCTGCATGCAATATTGGCTTGCAGGCAGTCAGGGCAACCTCGGCAATATGCTTCGATTGCTGATAGACCGCTATGCATCCGGACCCAGAGCCAGCTTACGCGGGCGCTTAAAGATCCAAGACCCGATTGAGTATCCCGAGGTCGGGCTTTATCATCCTGGCCTGGCAACAGGGGTTTGCACTGATATAGAGGCCTTGAAGGCTTTGCAAGCAAGGCCGCCGATAGCAAGAGTCGGTGTGTTGGTCTTGCGCTCTTATTTGCTTGCTGACAATGTCGCGCACTACAACGCAGTCATCCAAGCCTTAGAGGCCCGAGGGATGCAAGTCATCACAGCATTTGCAAGTGGACTTGACGCCCGATCAGCGATTGAGCGCTATTTTTTCGATCAACATGGAAAACCCTCGATCGATCTCCTCTTATCACTAACCGGATTTTCATTGGTGGGTGGGCCTGCTTATAACGATTCAAAAGCCGCGCAGGAAATACTTAAAAGACTTGATGTTCCTTATATCGCTGCACAAGCTGTAGAATTCCAACTATTAGATCAGTGGGAACGATCAGAGCGAGGCTTGATGCCCGTGGAAAGTACCATGATGGTGGCGATTCCAGAGCTCGATGGTGCGACAGGATCCATCGTCTTTGGTGGTCGTGGGCCTTCACAGCGCAATATGTCGGCGCATCCGGAACGTGTTGCAAGGCTCGCGGCGCGGATTGAAAAGCTTGTGTATCTGCGCAAGAAGAAGGCTGCTGAGCGAAAACTTGCCATCGTCATTTTTGGTTTCCCCCCCAACGCCGGCAGCGTAGGTACGGCCGCCCATCTCGATGTGTTTGCGTCACTTTGGCATTTGCTCAAACGTCTTCAGCGTGAAGGCTATCAGCTTGAACTGCCCGCCTCAGAGGCAGCCTTGCGTGAGCAACTCTTAAAGGGTAATGCAGCGCGCTTCGGAACCCATGCAAATGTTGCAGCGCGTATATCCGTCGATGACTATATCGAAACCGAAACCTGGGTCGATGCAATCAGCGCTCAGTGGGGACCGGCACCAGGGCGTTTGCAAAGTGACGGACAGTCGATTTTTGTCTATGGGCTTGATCTTGGCGCTGTTTTCATCGGTGTGCAGCCAGCCTTTGGTTACGAAGGCGACCCGATGCGTTTGCTGTTTGAAAAAAGCTTTACGCCAACCCATGCGTTTGCCGCTTTTTATCGCTACTTGCGCGAGCGCTTTCAGGCAGATGCCATCTTGCACTTCGGTACCCATGGTGCGCTCGAATTTATGCCTGGCAAGCAATGTGGCATGAGTCAGGCTTGCTGGCCAGATCGACTGATCAGCGATACGCCGCATTTTTATTTTTATGCAGCTAATAATCCCTCTGAGGCCACTATCGCAAAGCGGCGCGCATCGGCGACATTATTGAGTTATCGCACACCCCCGCTTGCACAAGCAGGGCTTTATGCCGGACTGCATGAGCTCAAGGCGCTGATCGAGCGATGGCGCGCACTTGCACCGGAGTCAGCAGACGAAAGCGAAAGTCTGCACGTTTTGATTGTTGAACAAGCGCTGGCACTTGAATTAACGCTGCCAGCGTCCTTACCAAAGCAACAAACAACGGCCTTCCTCCATGCTCGTGTACTTGAAATCGAACAAAGCCTGATTCCCGAGGGTATGCATCAACTAGGCAGCCCGGCAAGCCGCGAAGGTCTTGACGTTTGGGCCAAGGCGATGCTTCAAGCGGCTTGCGGGAGGCCTGCGACCAACGAGCTCAGTGAACATGTCGTTTCTATAGCGCTACAAATCGCAGCATCTGCCACGGCGCGCTCAGAATTAGCAGCGCCAGCCAACATGATTTCCTTGCAAGATAAGGTCTTACGAGACGAGGTCTCGTCAGCATTGCAAGCACTCCAAAAAAAGGCCGATTCAGAGGGGCTTTCGCTGCAATGTATACAGACGGTTGTTCATGCGCTGCTTTCGCTTCAGCAGGATCATGAAACCGAGGGTCTCGTACGCGCTCTTGATGGTCGATTCATCGAGGCCTCGGCTGGAGGCGATATTTTGCGCAACCCCGAGGTGCTACCTGCGGGACGCAATATTCATGGCTTTGACCCCTTTCGAATTCCCAGCCGCTTTGCTATGGCTGATGGTAAGGCGCAGGCTGAGCGGCTCATCGCAAGGCATCAGGCAGATGGCCACGGCTTTCCCGAGTCGATTGCTGTGGTGCTTTGGGGAAGTGATAATTTAAAGAGCGAAGGTGCGCCGCTTGCGCAAGCGCTTGCACTCATGGGCGCTGCGCCCCGTTTTGATAGTTATGGACGGTTGTCCGGTGCACAACTCATACCGCTCGAACAATTAAAGCGACCACGTATTGATGTGATCATGAGCTTATCAGGCATTTTTCGTGATCTTTTGCCTCTGCAAACCCGCGTGCTTGCTGAAGCGGCCTATCTTGCTGCAACCGCAGACGAAGCTTTGTCGATGAACTTCATCAGACGCAACACGTTGGCATACCAGGATAAAGAGGGCTGCGACTTTGATACGGCTTGTTTGCGTGTGTTCTCAAACGCCGATGGCGCCTACGGGGCGCATATCAACCACTTAATCGAGAGCAGCCATTGGGAAGAGGAAGATGAGCTCGCTGGACTATTTGCTCGGCGAAAAAGCTTTGCCTATGATCGTCGAGGCGAGGCCTCGCAGCAGCCTGAGATGCTCAAGCGCAACTTGTCGCAAGTAAGCCTCGCCTATCAAAACCTCGATGCGGCCGAAACCGGTGTCACCTCCTTGGATCAGTATTTCGACAGCCTTGGCGGGATGAGTCGTGCTGTTCAGTCAGCACGCGGAAGCGCTATACCCGTTTACATTAGTGATCAAACTCAAGGGACCGCCAAGGTACGCAGTCTGCAAGAGCAGGTGGACTTGGAAGCTCGCAGTCGCATGCTCAATCCCAAGTGGTACGAGGCCATGCTCAAGCACGGCTATGAGGGCGTGCGTCAGATTGAATCGCATCTCACCAACACGATGGGCTGGTCAGCGACCACGGGCAAGGTACCTGCGTGGGTTTATCAGCAAGTCACCGAGACATTCGTCAAGGACCGTGCCATGCGCGATCGCTTGGCGAGTTTGAATCCCAATGCCTCTGCCAAGTTGGTTCAAAGGCTCTTGGAAGCACACGAAAGACGATATTGGCAACCCGATCCACAAACCCTGCAAAGCTTGCGTGAAGCCAGCGATGACATCGAAGACCGCATTGAAGGTGTTTACGAGGACTTATCCGCATGAAAAGCATACCGATTATTGAAGAGCAAATCCGACCCCGAGGGGTAGCTGGACCAGGCCGCGGTGCGGGCGATGGTGAGGGGAGCTTGCAGGTTCATCTAGACCCTTCGCAAAAAATTACCAACGCCAAGGTGTTTGCGGTTTATGGCAAGGGGGGGATTGGCAAAAGCACGACGTCGTCAAATCTGTCTGCGGCGTTTTCAAAACTCGGCAAACGGGTGCTGCAAATTGGCTGTGACCCTAAACACGATTCAACCTTCACGCTCACCAAGCGTCTTGTTCCAACGGTGATCGATATTTTAGAGCAAGTTGATTTTCATACCGAAGAGCTCCGGGTCGAGGATTTCGTCTACGAAGGCTATAACGGTGTAATGTGTGTTGAAGCCGGTGGCCCACCAGCTGGCACTGGTTGCGGCGGCTATGTTGTCGGTCAAACTGTGAAGCTACTAAAAGAGCACCACTTACTTGATGAAACCGATGTCGTGATCTTTGATGTGTTGGGCGATGTGGTTTGTGGTGGCTTTGCTGCGCCCCTGCAACATGCCGATCGCGCTTTGATTGTGACTGCCAATGATTTTGATTCAATCTTCGCGATGAATCGAATTATTGCTGCGATTCAGGCAAAGTCGAAAAACTACAAAGTACGAGTGGGTGGCGTGATTGCCAATCGCAGCGCACAAACCGACCAGGTTGATCGTTTTAACAGTCGGACCGGTTTAAGTACGCTTGCTCATTTCCCGGATCTTGATGCGATTCGCCGTAGTCGACTTAAAAAGGCAACGCTCTTTGAGATGGAATCATCGCCTGAGCTGGATGCTGTTCAGCAGGCTTATTTGCAACTTGCGGCGAAACTTTGGGCAGGGACCGAGGGACTTGCGCCCGAGTCGCTAAAAGATCGCGAAATCTTTGATCTGCTGGGGTTTGATTGATGGACCCGGGCTCTTATCAGCAACGACGCAACGAAGTCGAGCAGTACTTCGATCGCACTGCCTTTTCGGCGTGGGCACGGTTGACTTCCGATGCACCAGTGAGTCGAATCCGTGCAAGTGTGCGTGCGGGGCGCGATCGGATGCGTGCCAACATGCTCGATGCGCTCGGCAGTGATTTGCATGGACGCCGCATCTTGGATGCCGGATGTGGCACCGGCGCCATGGCCATTGAACTTGCACGCCGTGGTGCAGATGTTTTGGCGGTCGATTTATCAAGTCAACTCATCGCGTTAGCAAAGGAGCGCGCCGCGCACGGACCCAGCGAAGGACGCATTCTTTGGGTGGCAGGCGATATGCTCGATGCGAACTTTGGCCAGTTTGATCATGTTGTTGCCATGGACTCATTGATTCATTATGAGGCGGTCGATATGGCAAGAGCGCTTGAGCGGTTGGCAGAGCGCACAGCGCGCAGTTTGCATGTGAGCTTTGCACCCCGAACACCGATGCTTGCACTTATGCACGCCGCTGGGCGTTGTCTTCCCCGAGCCGATCGTGCGCCCTCGATTGTTCCACTGTCCGGCGAAAAAGTACTCAGCCTTCTGGATGCGAAGGATTGTTTTAAGCATTATAAACTTTCAATCGCTCAACGGGTAAATAGTGGCTTTTATATTTCTCAGCTATTAAATATTGAGCATATAACCATTGCCTATGAAGCGACCGAGATGAGTCATGCGTAGGCTTGCAGCGCTAAACAGGCAGTTGGCGCTTCACTTGCGGCATATAAGCCCCCGCTTTTTGCCTTTTGCCGACGCGGCGAGCGAGCAGTTACCACTCGGCCAACTCTTACGACTTGCACTTTTTCAATGTTCGGTGGGTATGTGCTTGGTCTTGCTGACGGGTACCTTGAATCGTGTGATGATTGTCGAAATGGGCGTTGCCGCATGGCTTGTCTCTTTGATGGTCTCGCTTCCGATTCTCTTTGCGCCTTTGCGTGCTTTTATTGGATTTAGATCAGATACCCATCGCTCAGCTATCGGCTGGCGGCGAGTGCCGTATTTGTGGTTTGGGACGATGATGCAAGTCGGTGGCCTGGAGTTTATGCCCTTTGCACTGATTGTTCTCTCAGGCGATGCTCAAGGCCCGGCCTTTGTTGGTCCCGCAGCGGCAGCTTTATCCTTCTTAATGGTTGGCGCTGGCCTACACACAACCCAAACCGCTGGACTCGCGCTTGCGGCCGATTTGTCGAGTGAGGAAAAGCAGCCCCGTGTCGTCGCTTTGCTTTATGTCATGTTGCTAGCGGGCATGGTCATCAGTGCCTTGATCTTCTCATGGGCTCTCGCAGACTTTTCGCAGCTTCAACTCATACGGGTGGTGCAAGGTGCAGCGCTGGCGACGATGATTCTTAATTGTGTCTCGCTATGGAAACAAGAGCGAAAAAACGCACACCACAAAGATCATGTGGGTAAGCTTGGTTTTCGCGTTGCCTGGCGCAATTTTGTTTCGAAGCCGGGTGCAAGTCGCTTTCTCTGGGCGACCGGTCTAGGTACGGCCGCGTTTAATATGCAAGACATTCTGCTTGAACCCTATGGCGCAGAGGTTTTATCGCTTCCTGTCTCACAAACGACAGCGCTAAGCGCTTTTACGGCATCAGGGATGTTGATCGCCTTTGGCCTTGCGGCCCGTGCGCTCAACAAAGGGCAGCAAGCCTTAAAACTTGCCGCAGCCGGTGCGGTCTTAGGGGTTTTTGCCTTCGCTGCCGTGATCTTTGCCGGTCCTTTGCAGTCACCCGATCTTTTTCGAATCGGTGCTTCACTGATCGGTTTTGGCGGAGGCTTTTTTGCAGTAGGCACCCTCATTACAGCCATGAATTTAGAGCAAGGTCCTTAAAAGGGGCTTGCCCTGGGCGCATGGGGTGCGGTGCAGGCAAGCGCTGCAGGCTTTGCCATCGCTGCAGGCGGTGTGCTTCGAGATCTGTTCAGTCAGCCCATGTTATCGGGTGCATGGGGCGAGGCTTTGCAAAACCCTGATATGCCTTATAGCGCTGTTTATCACATCGAAATAGCGATGCTTTTTATCACGCTTGCGCTTATTGGGCCTATCACGCGCTCGCTAAAGTCTCATGTCACCCATCAACAAGGCTTTGGCGTTGCACAGCTTCCTGGTTGATTGTCACATCGGAGGCAGGGCGGTGAGGTGGTGAGTCAGTAGGGCGAGCGTGCTTACTTTGTTTTGTGGTCGTATTGATTTTTACTGGAGGTGAATCATGTTGTTCCATTCAGGAGATGTGGGAGCCATTACGAGCTATATCGATATCGCTCAGGTCGTGCTCTATTTGTTTTGGATTTTCTTTTTCGGTTTGGTTATTTATTTGCATCGCGAAAGTAAACGTGAGGGGTATCCCCTGCTGCCTGGCAATCCTGATCTGCCTTCGCATGTACGCTATGACGGTGCGTTTGGTATGCCCGAGCCAAAGACTTATAAAACTGCGCATGGCGAAATCTTTACGGCGCCAAGCGGTAAAGAGGACAACCGTCCCATTGCTGGAAAGTACACCGGTGGCGTTATTGGCGCTGCGCTTGAGCCAGTGGGTGATCCGATGAAGCTTGCGATCGGACCGGGGGCTTATGCTGAGCGACTCGATCGACCCGATCTAACCTTTGATGGGCATCCAAAGATTGTCCCGATGCGTGTAGCCAAAGACTACTGGATAGAGGCACGTGACCCTGATCCCCGTGGAAAGCCGGTGTTTGGGGGGGATCATGAAGTTGCTGGAACCGTAAGCGATGTCTGGGTCGATTTGGCCGAGTCAGTGATTCGTTATTTTGAGGTTAAGCTGCCATCAGGTCGTTCGGTATTGTTACCCCACAACTTTACGCGGGTTGGTGATCAGGCGCTTGTGGTCCGGTCAATTTTCGCAAAGCAATTTGACGATGTGCCGGCAACCAAAAAGCCAGACCAGGTCACGCTTCTTGAGGAGGAGCGGATCATGGCCTACTACGGCGCAGGCACGCTTTATGCGGATGCCGACCGGGCTGAGCCAATCATTTGAGTCTGGCAGATAAGCCAGCATAAACTGATTCGCGATAACGTTCTAAATGCTGAGTATCTTGCAATGAGCCACGACGACTTTGAACCGCTACCCGGTCTTCCTGAAAAGCTCCCTCATGGCGAGCGCATCCTTTGGCAAGGGGCGCCTCAGTGGCAGCGCCTTGCGATCGAGGCTTTCCATGTACGCAAGATTGGGGTTTACTTTCTCGTACTTGCAATCTGGCAAATCAGCACCACAGTCCATGATGGCGGAAGCGTTACCGAGGCGGTTAGTGCTGCAAGCTGGATGATCGTATTAATGCTCAGCGCGCTTTTGCTGTTAATCGGCCTTGCCCGACTATCAGCGCAAACAACGCTCTACACCATAACTAACGCAAGGATCGTGATGCGATTTGGTATGGCCCTGCCCCTGGTTGTGAATATCCCGTTTCGGATTGTTGCATCGGCAGACTGGCGTAGTCGTGGTCCTGCAAGCTCTGAGATTTGCCTCAGTTTAGATAATCGCGACGGTGCCCGATTATCTTGGGCCCATTTATGGCCTCACGCCAAGGCCTGGGATTTGCGCCATCCCAAACCTTTGTTGCGAGCTTTAGCCGATGGTGAGCAGGTAGCGCAATTGCTTGCTCAGGCGCTTACCAATCATGCATTGAGCCAGGAGGTGAGCGAAAGCCCAGCCAAGCCTCTGCGGGTGCGGGTTGCTCAGCAATCGCTTCAGGCTGGCGTCGCGTAAAGCATGTCTACGATGCATGTTCGACCGGCACCCTTGTTTGCAATGGCTGCATTGGCGCTCAGTTCTTTGTTGCTTGTGGGATGGCATCGTTTTCATTTACCGAGCACGCCTGCCGATCCCGTGCAGCAATTGGGGCATAAGCTTGTCAAGCGGGTTGACCTATCGTTTATCGATCAAGCCGACGGCGGGGTTCTTGTAACCCGCGTATCCGACGGGGCGCAGATTGCCCACATTGCGGTCGGCGAGGGCGGCTTTATTCGCGCCACCTTACGAAGTCTTATTCGCGACCACCCTATCACCAAGCATCATTTCCACCTGGCGATGACCGATAGCGGTCAATTGCTGCTTTGGGATCCTTTAAGCGGCCGAGTGCTCGATTTAAAGGCATATGGATCAAGCAATCGTCAGGTTTTTCTTGAATTTCTTCTTGCATCGGAGTCAAGGCCATGAGCACGCTGATGGACGACATCAAAACCACAAAAGATGCACTTGATAAAGCGCGCGACGAAAGCATTATCAGTCCAAGGTTTTATTCGACAGATTATGCGGCTATGGACCGTATTGACATCACACCGGTGCGAGCTGAGTGGGACGCGATGATGCAAGAGTTTCGTGACGATCCCAATGGCGAGCACTTTCAGCGTGACGATGCCTTTCGGGCACGGGTGGCCGACCTTGAGCCCGAGTTGCGTGCTGAATTTTATGATTTTTTGATCAGTTCAGCGACTTCTGAGTTTTCAGGTTGTGTTCTTTATAACGAAATAAAGCGTCGAGTCAATAACCCAGACATCAAAGAACTCATGGGCTATATGGCACGCGATGAATCGAGGCATGCAGGATTTATCAATCAGTCGCTCAAAGACTTCGGCGTGAACATTGATCTTGGTGATTTAAAGCGAACAAAAAAATATACCTACTTCAAACCAAAATATATTTTTTATGCAACCTATCTTTCCGAAAAAATTGGCTACGCACGTTACATCACCATTTTTCGTCAATTGCAAAGGCATCCCGAACTTCAGTTTCACCCGATTTACAGCTGGTTTGAGCAGTGGTGCAATGATGAGTTTCGCCACGGTGAGGCATTTGCTTTGATTCTTAGAGCGAACCCGCATTTGCTGCAAGGCCATAACCGTTTGTGGATCAAGTTTTTCCTGCTTGCGGTTTACGCCACGATGTATGTACGCGATCACACGCGGCCTGCCCTACACAAGGCGCTCGGATTTGACCCGACAGGGTATGACTACGAAGTATTTCGAATTACCTCGGAAATCACACGCCAAACCTTTCCCCTCACGCTCGACATCGACCACCCGCGCTTTCGGCAAGGCATGGAGACACTTCGTGAACTCGGGGCTGCTAGTGAGCTTGCTCGCAAACAAGGCGGCGTGCTTTCGAGCGTTAAGCGTTTGTGGCTAGGCGCCAAGGCAAGTGTGGTTTTCGCATCGGTTTACTTGATTCCCTCGAAGGCAAACGCTTTACCTGAGCGGGTGCGATTAGCGCCCGTTTGGTAGTGAGGCGAGAGCCTTGGCAGAGAAGGCTGCACAGCGCTTGGGCGTCTTGTTGATCGCTCTTGAGGATTGCAAGCGAGCCATGCCTTCCAGCAAGGGGTTCTTGTATGGCTTGGGTGCGACACCGACTTCCCCCAAGGAGGCTATGCCTTGTTGATGAGCTTCTTGCTCGCTGCTTGCTTTGCCTTTTTGCTTTGGTGGCTGGGCACGGGCTTGGTGCTGTGGCTTGACGGTCTGCCCAAGAAGACCTTCGTGTGGAGCATGCTCGCAACAAGCATTTTTAGTGGGGCTGGCCTTTATGCTGCTTGGTGGGCCCAGTATGAGACAAGCCAACTGGCTGTGTATGTCGCTTTTGCAGGTGGTCTATCGGTCTGGGCATGGCAGGAAATGAGCTATTACCTAGGCTTTGTTACCGGGCCGCGAAAACAAGCTTGCGAGCCTGGTTGCTCAGGTTGGGGACACTTTTTACATGCCTTGCAAACAAGTCTTTATCACGAGCTTTCGATTTTGCTCGGTGCATTCATGCTGTGGGGGCTATCGCGTGAGGCTGAATTTGCAGTCGCCTTCTGGACCTATATGGTTTTATGGGCGATGCATGAAAGCGCAAGAATCAATGTGTTTTTAGGCGTTCGCCATATCAATGCCGAGTGGTTACCGGAGCACTTGCAATACCTGCGAAGCTTCTTGCGTCAGGCGCCAATGAATCCATGGTTTCCGTGGTCGGTTGCTATTGCTGCTTCAGGTGCAACATGGATTTTTTACCAAGCTTGGATTTCTCAGGATCCGGCACAAGCCAGTGCTTATTATTTGATCGGAGCGCTCGCAGCACTTGCGCTGGTTGAGCACGCCTTTTTGATGTTACCCATCCCGCTGACAGCGCCCTGGGCATGGGCTCTAGGTAAACGAAGACGTCAGACCGTGTAGGTCGAGCTACAATCTCCCAATGGGGTCAACAGCAAGGCATGTCAATCAGGGCGATGCTGATGCATTGTTAGCCCTGCGTTCGGCTGCCGAGCTAGTTTATCGAAGTATGTCGCCGACCTTGTTTCGAGCTTGGCCTTTGCTTGAAGAGGCCACAGGCGTGCACTGCTGGGTTAAGCACGAAAACCACAGCCCCGTTGGCGCCTTCAAAATTCGCGGTGGTCTTGTCTACATGGCAAGGCTTCTTCAACGCGAACCTGAAATTCGTGGTCTGGTATCGGCCACGCGCGGCAATCATGGCCAAAGCCTTGCGTTTGCGGCTGCTCAGCATGGACTGCGATCAGTGATTGTGGTGCCAAGGGGTAATGCGCTCGAGAAAAATGCGGCGATGCGTTCGTTGGGTGCCGATTTGATCGAATTCGGCAACGATTTCGATGAGGCGCGTGAGTATGCCGCGCAGCTTGCTGCCCGCGAAGGTTTGCATTTTGTGGCCTCTTTTCATCCCGACCTGGTTGATGGTGTGGCAAGTTATGCCTTGGAGATGTTCGAAGCCAAGCCAGATCTTGATGCGATTTTTGTACCGATTGGTCTGGGTTCTGGGATTTGTGGTGTTATCAAGGCTCGAAACGCGCTAGGCCTCTCGACCAAGATCTACGGGGTGGTTTCGGAAGGTGCCAATGCCTATGCTCAGTCGTTTCGAGCCGGACGTGTCATCCAAACCGACAAGGCAATCACCATGGCCGATGGTATTGCCACGCGTGTCCCGCAAGCCAACGCGCTAGACATGATGCTGACATCTTTGGCGGATATCGTCGAGGTCAGCGATGCTGAGATTGAAGAAGCCATACGGTTGTATTTACGTGCCACTCACAATTTGGCTGAGGGTGCGGGCGCCGCGCCGCTTGCTGCTTTGCTCAAGCACTCTGATTGGTTCAAGGGCCGGTCAGTCGGTCTTGTCTTATGTGGCGGCAATCTTGATACCGCAGTGCTTGCCCGTGTTCTGGCCGACAGTTTAGGGCGCTGAGGCGATGGCATCTTCACGGCAGCCGGAGTATCGAAGCCGGATCGATCTTGATGAGGTCAAACATTTCATCGAAGCACAATCGGCGGAAACGAAAATCTATATCGGTGCGGACTCGCACCGCCTTGTTATTGGCAATACCTGGTATGCCGATTACACGCTTGCGGTTGTTGTTCATATCAATGGGAAAAATGGATGCAAGCTTTTTGGCGAGGTTGTTCGTGAACGCGACTATGATCAGAAAAAGGACAAACCACAGTTTCGGTTGATGAATGAGGTTTATAAAGTTGCCGATTTGTATTTAAAGCTTGCTGATGTACTTTCTGATCGCCATGTGGAGGTGCACCTCGATATCAATCCTGATGAAATGCATGGCTCGCACTGTGTGATGCAACAGGCAATCGGGTATATACGGGGTACATGCAATGTGATACCGATGGTCAAACCCAACGCCTTCGCCGCAAGCTATGCTGCGGATAGACTTAAGGAAATCAAGTCAGGGTCGCTCCATTCAGCCTAAGCATTCCTGCCTAGACTGCGTTGATTCAATAGAGGAATTTCCCGTGATTGCATCCATCGATCATCTCGTTCTCACAACCCACAATGAAGCGGCTTGTATAGGCTTTTATACCGAACTGCTTGGAATGCGGCTCGATGCTTTCGTTGGCGCTGATGGGCGGACCCGCAAGGCATTTGTTTTTGGCTCACAAAAGATCAACCTGCATGTCAAGGGCGCTGAGTTTGAGCCCAAGGCGCATTTACCGGTGCCCGGTGCAGTTGATCTATGTTTGATTGCTGCTGTGCCGCTTGATGCGGTAATCCAACGTTTAAATGCGTATCCCTGGCCAATTCTTGAGGGTCCGGTGAATCGAACGGGCGCCTGCGGTCCTATTTTGTCGGTGTACTTGCGAGACCCCGATTTGAATCTTGTCGAGATCTCGCAATACATCAGCTGACTTGGGCAAGGCTTTCAGCGCATCGACTCGAGTGCGGCAACTCGTTCAGCAATCGGTGGGTGCGATGAAAAGAGCGCCATCCACGACGAACCCGAGGCAATACCTGCGCTGGCTAATCCGCCCTGAAGCGCATGTACCTCGATGCCGCCGAGCCGACGCAAGGCACTTGCCATCGGTACGCTTGATCCCATCAAACGCGCTGCATCAGCGTCTGCTCTGAATTCGCGTTGTCTTGAGAAATAAGCAACCACCATGCTTGCGAGAATACCGAACAAAATCTCACAAACGATCGAAGTGATCATGTAGGCAATACCAGGGCCTTGTTGTTCTTGGTCGCCTTTGCGCAAGAACTGATCGACCGCGTAGCCGATGACCCTTGATATAAAAATCACAAAGGTATTGACAACGCCTTGAATCAAGGTCAGGGTAACCATGTCGCCGTTGGCCACATGAGCGACTTCATGAGCAATCACAGCTTCGGCTTCGCGTCGATCCATCATTTGTAGCAATCCGGTTGATACTGCGACCAAGGCATTGGACTTACTTGGTCCGGTTGCAAAAGCATTGGCTTCGCCGTCGTAGATGGCCACTTCGGGCATCGGAATATTGGCTTGATGTGCAAAGCGAGCGACGGTGTTTACCAACCAATGCTCAAGCTCATTTTGCGGACGCTCAATGACCCGGGCACCCGTGCTCCACTTAGCAATCGGTTTCGACATCCAAAGCGAGATAAAGGCCCCACCGAAACCCATCAGGGCCGCGAATGCCAAAAGCGTGCCGAATTGCAAACCATTGGCGGTGAGGAATCGGTTAACGCCAAGCAGGCTGGCTGCAACGCTCAAGACCAGCACCACAGCCAAATTGGTTGCAATGAACAAGACGATGCGTTTCATGATTTTCCTCTCATCAATCCTCAATACAAAAAGGGCGAAAGCCGCCTTAGAAGAAGGTGAGGATAGCTAGCACGGCTTTCAAGACCTCTTTAACCCTCGCTGTGCCAAGGGAATGCTGAGGGCGGGGTCTCACTCAAGGCTAGTTTGTACTTCAGCAGGACCCAGGAGCGGCGCTTGCCGTCTTGCAATGACTAGGCGCCATCGTTATAAACGCTAATTGGAAGACCTTCGTAGCGTGCTTTCAGTTGCAAGGCGAGATAGAGCGAAAAATGCCGGGATTGCATCAAATTGCCGCCGTGAAACCAGAGCCCTTCCTGGGCAGTCGGCTTCCACATGTTGCGTAACTCGCCCTCCCAGGGGCCTGGGTCGTAGCGGGTGTCGGAGCCTAAGCCCCAGCACGGGCCAATCTTGCGAGCGACATCCCGGGAAATTAGGCTCTCAGCCCAGCCATTCATGGGGCCATAGCCAGTTGCGCAAACAATCAAGTCCGCTGGCATATGTTCGCCGTTTGAAAGCACTGCCCCGTGTGCGTCGAGTTCGATGATCTCGGCCGGACTGCGCAGTCCAATCTTGCCTTCAATGATCAGTTGCGAGGCACCGACTTCGATGTAATAGCCCGAGCCTCGGCGCATATAAGCGGTGTGAATACCGCTGTCGTCTTCGCCCATGTGTACCATGAAACCCGCGCGTTTTAGCCCTTCATACAAATCAGCATCTTCGGCGAGAACCGTCTTGACCATGTCACGCGAAATGCCAGGCATCAGTCGGTGGGGCCATGATGCAGCCATCAGATCGGCTTTCTCGGTACTGATGCCGGCAGCAAGTGCTTCTTCGGAGTAGAGCCGGCCCCAAGCGTGCTTTTGCAGGCTTTCTGAGCGAATCACAATCGTCGGAGAACGTTGAAGCATCGTGACTTCGGCACCCTGTTCCCATAAATCGGCAGCGATATCATGCGCTGAGTTGTTTGAACCGAGCACCACACATCGTTTGCCCTCCCATCGCTTCTCGCCCTGATAGCGACTTGAGTGCATCAAACTTCCCTTGAACGCCTCTTGACCTTTGAATTGCGGCATGCGCGGCACGCCTGACATGCCTGTTGCGAGCACGAGATGTTTGGGCCTTAAGGTTTTGGGCCGTCCTTCATGCAGTACCTGAACTTCCCATTCCTTGCGGGTTTCGCTGAATGTTGCCTTCCGGCATAAGGTATTGCTCCAGTAGGCGAGTTCCATGAGCTTGGCATAGCTCTCAAGCCAGTCGCCCATTTTGTCCTTGGGCGTAAAAACTGGCCAATGATCAGGAAAGGGTAAGTAGGGTAGGTGGTCGTACCATACTGGATCGTGCAAACATAAAGAACGATATCGCTTGCGCCACGAATCGCCGGGGCGCTCGTGCTTATCGACAATCAGATGCGGCACACCAAGTCGCTGCAGTCTTGCGCCGAGTGCCATGCCCCCCTGGCCGCCACCAATGATTAGACAATAGGGTTGATCCTCGTTGCCGATGCGGCTCAAAGCCTGCTCGCGCTGCTCGAGCCAGCTGAGTCGTCCTTTGATCACGCCATGGCTTGTGCCGCGTTCGCGACTACCTAAGCGCCCAGTCTTTTCTTCAAATCCGTGCAGACTTTGCAGCGTGGTGAACAGTGTCCAGCATAGTCCTTGCTTAAGTCTTAAATGACCAATGCCGCGGCCGATAGCCGTTGAAAAGTTAAACCAACACTCATCAAAACCCTCAGGATGGTGCTTGACTTCCGTGATCTGAATGTCACCGATGGCGCAACGCTGAGCGCTCGACTGAACCATTGCAGCGATCGCTGATTTGCCTTCAAGGGTTTTGATCGTCCATGTGTAGGCCAGAAAGTCGCGCCAAAAACACTGCTCGTGAAATGCAAGCTCGGCCCACTGAGGACTTGCGTAGGGCAACAACTCAAGCCACAGACGGCAAGACTCTTCGGCTTGTGCTATAGAATGTTGTACAGAAGGCTGCGCTTTTCCTTTCGCGCTTTGGTTCTTAGGGGTATAACTTAAATCGGGGGAGGCTTTCATCAGCAATGGTGCTCTTGGTCAAATTAGCCAGGACGTTTTAAGTCCGGTGCGCCGGTATAGATGCGGTTGTAGGTCGGTGCGATCACAATCTCGTTAAGGCAAACATGGGGCGGGGCTGTGATTACATAGCGAATAGCGTCGCCCACATCCTCGGGCTTGAGCATACGATCCATGTCTTCCTGCGGTGGCGGTTTGGGGCGGGTGCGCAAAATCGGCGTGGCAACTTCGCCAGGGCAAACCAGGCTTGCTCGGATACCGTGAACGCCTTCCTGATCATTGAGCGATTCGACAAGTGGTGCTAAGCCTTGCTTACTGGCTCCATAGGCTGCGCCCGTAAAGGTCAGGTAGCGCCAACCCGCCCACGATGACACCACCACAATACTGCCGCCGCCCTGGGTACGCATGCCTGGCAGGATGGCACTGATACAAAAAGCAACACCATTAAGATTGATTTGGGTCACTTTGGCAAAGGCTGTAGCGTCGAGCTGAGCCCAGTATCGATTAGGCACATTAGTGCCTGCCGAACAAACCAAGGCTTTCGGGCATCCATACTCATGGAGAATGGTTGAAGCCACGCTTTCAACCGCGGCTGGATCAGCCACATCGAGCGGTATCGCATAAGCTTCGATTGATCGCTCGTGCAGTTGTTGTTGTGCCGATTGAAGCTCGGCTTGGCGTCTGCCACTGACCACCACACGAAAGCCTGCTTGTCCTAAGGCGATGGCGCTAGCAAGGCCAATGCCTGTAGCGCCACCGGTGATCCATGCAAGCGGTTTGGCTTGACCTGACAGTTGATTAGATATCGTTTGCATAGCGTTTTAACATAGCCTCTTGGGTTTCAATCATCGCTGACATACCGGTTTGATCACGAAGCATCTCGCCCATGGTTGGAAAATTAGTTCGATCGATATGATGTTGTGGATTCCATAACTGAGACCGCATAAAGGCTTTGGCGCAGTGCAGGTAAGCCTCATGAACCTCCACATCGATCACGCTTCGAGGGCGATGCTTTAAGTGTGCAAAGACAGCAAGCGATTCGGGGTCAAGGCTCACATAGGCCTTGCCATTGACCCGCAAGGTTTCGTCCATGCCCGGGATCATAAACAAGAGACCAATTTGCCCAGTTTGAATAATATTGCTCAAGCTGTCCAGGCGCTGGTTGCCAGGTGCATCGGGAATCAAAAGCCTGCGCTCATGCTGGCAGCGAACGAACCCTGCCTCGCCACCTCGGGGGCTTGCGTCAACCCGGCCATCGGCGCCAAAGCTTGCCAGCACTAAGAAGGGCGACGACTCAATAAAGCGCTTGCAATGTGAATCGAGATGATCCAGCTGTTTGCGCAATGCGCGCTCAGACGCTGCCGGGTAGTAAAGACGAAGATCCGCTTCGCTCGTTAAACGCGCCAGAGGTTTTGGCGCTGATTCGCTTTTCTCATGCGACATAAGCAATCGCTTCAATTTCAACGCGCAGGCGCGGATCGACCAGTGCCCTGACTTCGACCAGTGTCGAGGCCGGCCGGTGTTCGCCAAAATAAGTCTGACGCAAGGGGTTAATCAAGCCACGCTCACTGATATCGGTCATAAAGAGGGTGACTTTGACCACGTTTGCAGCCGAAGCGCCAGCATGACGAAGGCAACGATCAAGGCTTTGTAAGGCGAGTTCAAATTGACTGAAGGTATCGGCTGGGATTTGACCGTCGGCCCCGATACCCACCGCGCCGGACACATAAACATGCTTGTCCGCGCGCACCACATGACAGTAATGAGAAAAAGGTTCGGGTTCTCCGGGCACCATCATGCGTTGAATGCTCATTAACGATCTCCGCTGGCGTTGATATGACAAGAAGGCTTGAGGTTGCTAGGTCGAGAAGGCTTCATCTTGATGCATTGTTTGCCACAATAGGAGGGGATGCAAGCTTGGGAGGGCAAAAATCATGCGCAGTGAAATGGATAAAGGGTATGTAGTTGGTGCAGGCGATCGGGTCAGGATCAGCATCAAAGACGGTGTTGCCGATGTGGTGCTGATTCGTGGCGAAAAAATGAACGCGCTCGATCAGGCGATGTTTGATGCCTTGATTGAGGCCGGTGAGCATTTATGCCAGGTTCCGGATCTGAGGGCTGTGGTGCTTTCGGGAGAAGGCAAGGCCTTTTGTGCAGGCCTGGATATGGGGCGATTTCAAGGTATGGCCTCGGCACAAGGGCAGTCACACGAACTTCGTTTGATGCCACGCGTGCATGGCCATGCTAATGCGCCCCAGCACGCGGTTTTGGTGTGGCGAAAGATTCCGGTGCCGGTTATCGCAGCGGTCCATGGGGTTGCCCTCGGCGGCGGTTTTCAGTTGATGCTTGGTGCCGATATGCGTTTCATCGAAGCGCAGACCAAGCTTTCAATTATGGAGATTAAGTGGGGTCTTGTTCCCGACATGGGCGGCGTTGCTTTGATGCGGCGATTAATGCGTAGCGATCAGATTCGGGAATTGACTTATAGCGGCAGGATTTTTTCTGGACAAGAGGCCCATGCAATGGGGCTGGCAACCAGGCTTTGTGATGATCCACGAAGCGAGGCACTCGCAATAGCTCACGAGATTGCACTGCGAAGCCCCGATGCAATCAGGGCTGCCAAGCGGCTTTATGCACTCGCTGATGACGGAGCTAGTGAAGCCGAGTTGCTCTTAGCTGAGTCCCGCGAGCAGGCGGCGTTGCTTGGTTCTGCTAATCAGGTTGAGTCGGTGCGTGCGAATCTTGAAAAGCGCAAGCCGGTTTGGTGCTCATGATGAAACATGTCGTACTTCTGACAACCGATGACGGCCGGGCGGCTTTTCGTGAACGTCTCGAAAGCCTTGAGGGCGGTAGCCCCGCGGTACGGCTCAGCGATCTTTTTTCAAGCGGCGGCTTTCAGTTTCGGGAAAGCCCCGTGGGCTATGAAAGTGATTTTCACTGTACGGAGCAGCCGCAGTGGATTGTGATTCTGAAAGGCTGCATGGAGATCATGTTGCAAGACGGCAGCACGCGTCAGTTCATGCAAGGCGATTATTTTTTCTGTGCCGATGTGCTGCCCGCAGCGGCGACCTTTGACCCGAAGATCCACGGCCACCGATCACGTCAATGTGGCGATGAAGTCTTGCAAACGATGTTTATCAGAGCCTAAGACAAGCCAATCGGCGCCAAAGACGTGTTTATCAGCGCCTAAAAAACGTCGTCGCAGCTTTTACTTCGTTACTTGAACCGGAATGGCCATGGGGCTCACGCCGATAAGACTTGCGTGCCAGTCGACGAGAAACCCGGCCCATACAAGGCTTCCCAAGACCACGGCGATCACAGTGGCCGAAGCTTTGCTGCGCGGTCTTTCAATTCCAAGTGCTGGCGAGGCTTCGTGCAAACCGGCTTCGTGTTCTCTGTCGCGCTTTCTTGCGGCCCGAAATGAGGCAACGGACCAGAGCAAAAAGCCGCCAAAAAGCAAAACATCAGCAGCTGTGCCGTTGGATAAGAGATGCGCAAAGGCCCAAAGCTTGACGCCCAAGACCATCGGGTGGCGCAAACGCTTCTTAAACCAATTGCCAGGGACATAGGCTGCGATCACCAGGATCATCGCAAACCAGACGAGCAAACTCGAGGCATGGCGAAACCCCAAGGGTAGTTCATAAAGTGGGATTGGCTGCATGCGCGCTTGACCGTACCCATAGATCAACACCACAAAGCCCAGGACTGACAAGAGCGAGTAAATACCTTTCCAGGGCTTTTCGCCCCAGCGTTCAACGAGCCTTGTACGTAGCGCTTCGTCAAAAATTCGGATCGAATGGACCCCTAAAAAGATCAATAATCCGGCGATTAGCCATGTCATGGCGATTTTCCCTTGCATTAAGGTCTAATGTCCAGAGCATAAGATAAAGTCCAAAACCTTTTGCTTATACCGCCTTCGTACCCATCATGATTCTTCCGAACACCTTTGAGGCTGCCTGGGAATGGCATGAGCCCACCGCTGCCAGTGATTTACAAGCTCCCGGGACGAGCTCAGTTAAGAATGACGAGGCGCATTATTTTTGTTTTCATCGTGGCGGCCTTTTGGTGAGCCAGGATGAAAGCGCTGCTCAATGGCCTGTTCCCAAGGCTTTCATCGCATGGTTGCTTGCTCCAACTGAACTTGAAAAGCATCCAAGTCGAAGATTCATCGGCTATTGGCATGGCAAGGCTTGCTGGGGGCTAAGTTTTACCGAGCAAGAGTTTCAAGCCCTTGAGTCGATTCAGGCGCATGCTCCAAGCAAAGGCCTACGATTTGAGCCTTTGCGTGCGCTCTTTAATCGACTTCCCGATGATGTTCTGGCGATTGCTGGTCGGGCGATCCAAATGCTTGAGTTTGATCGCAGCCATCGTTTTTGTGGGGCCTGCGCAAGCCTTACCAAGCTTCATGAGGGCGGGCGTTCGAGGCGTTGTCCTGCTTGCGGGGAAACAAGCTATCCCAGAGTGGCCCCGGCCATGATGGTTTTGATCAAACGCGAGACGATGTTTGGGCGGCAGCTCTTGCTCGCACGATCGCCGCGCTTTCCAGCAGGGATGTATAGCGCTCTGGCAGGTTTCGTCGAGCCCTCAGAGTCGATTGAGTCTTGCATCCATCGTGAAGCCTTTGAAGAAGTCGGCCTTCGCTTGCGTAATATTCAGTACTTTGACAGTCAAAGTTGGCCATTTCCCCACTCGTTGATGGTTGCGTATGTGGCTGACTATGACGGTGGTGAAATTCGCTGCCAGGAAGGCGAGATCGAGGATGCTCGCTGGTTCACCTTAGATGCATTGCCCCAACTACCGCATCGTTTATCGATTGCCAGACGGCTTATTGATGCTGTGATTGCACAAGCTTAGTATGCGGCGACTTCGAGGCAAGGCTGTATCGCTGGGGCCAATCTGCTGCGCTTTTCTATGAAGCGATATTTAGCTTACGCACTCATTCCGGTCACCCCCGCGTTTTGGTCCGCTAATTATTATGTTGCCGCCAAAGCGGTGGGTGAAATCGAACCTCACGCGCTTGCGTTATTGAGATGGACTTTTGCGCTTTGCTTGATGCTTCCTTTTGCCTGGCCTGCTTTGAAGCGTCACGGCATGCCCTCAAAACAGGAATGGATCGACAGTTTTGTTTTAGGTGGCCTTGGGATGTGGATATGTGGCGCCTTTGTTTATTACGGAGGCCGCAGCACCTCGGCTTTAAACATCGGGCTCATGTATGCGCTCTCGCCGGTTCTCATCGCACTGTTGTCAGCCCTATGGCTCAAAGAGCAATTACATCTGCGACAGGTGCTCGGTGTTTGTCTGGCCTTCACAGGTGTGATTTGGATTGTTACAAGGGGTGATCTCTTGGCCATGTCAAGCATGCAATGGGTTGAAGGCGATCTGTGGATCGCAGCTGCTGTGCTTTGTTGGACGGCTTATTCACTCTTGCTCAGGCAGCGCCCGTCAAGCCGCGACCCTTTTGCCCGCTTAAGTCTCATCACCGCCTGTGGCGTTGTGATTCTCATTCCCTTAACCTGGATTGAGTCGCAGCTCGTGCCCGATTGGCGCATCTCCTGGGAGGGCCTATGGCTTGCTGTGATCGCAGCTGTACTGCCGGGCTTTGGCGCTTATCAAGCCTACTCCTATATGCAAACGCAATTGGGCGCTGCACGCACTGGCGTGGTCTTATACCTGGGGCCCTTATACGCAGGTGTGATGGGCTGGCTTTTGCTTGAGCAGTCCATCGCAGGTTTTCATCTGCTTGGTGCTGCCTTGATACTGCCAGGCATTTACCTGGTTACGGTGCGAAAAGCGGGCGTATAAAACTGTCGGTAATCATTGGCCAGCGCTACTTCAAAAAGCCCGGCAGGCGCGCTCCGTCGCGAACGCTTTGGTCCGCTTGCGCTTCGGCTTGTCGAATCGCAGGCAAACGATCGATCACCCTTTGCAAGGCGGCCTTGGGGATGATGACCACCCCATCCTGATCGGCGATGATCACATCGCCGCTGCTTACCGGATGGCCTGCGATGGTGACTGGGAATCCGACCGATCCCGGGCCGCTTCGATGCGGTGAATTGGGTGTGATGCCCATGCAGTATGCGGGAAGACCCACAGCTCGAAGCCCAGGCAGATCGCGTACGCAACCATCGGTTACAAACCCTATGGCGCCCGCATTGCGTGCCATACCGAGAACGAGGTCACCAGTGACTGCGCACTGCAAATGTTGGCCCGTGGCTGCGACGATTACATCGCCGGCTTGCAAAACTTTGAGGCTATGGATGAGGGCGAGGTTATCGGCTGGCCCACAGTCGCAGGTCACGGCAACGCCGCAAAAGCCCCATTGCTCGGCGATTGCGGGTTTGATTCGGTAATCGAGCGCACCGCTGCCGCCGAGTGCATCGACGATAAAGCCGGTTGGCGTGCCATGAAGCGCTGCCACCAGCGTGGGGTCAGGTCGGTGAATCGCTTCAAGCCGAATGCTTGGTACTTCGTCGATCATTGTCTATGCTGTCGCTAAAAAGGTGAATCCTTGGGGGGACAAAAGATGAAGCAAGAGCGGGCAAATCCGACGCTAGCATCCTTAAATTTGCGCCTTGGTTTTCAGACGCCCTTGGGTTTTCGCAAGGACGCAAGTCGATCAGCGCTTGTAATTTGTACTTTACGGCTGACCCCCTCGCGAAGAAAGGTCAGCTCGACACGGCTACCCGCCGGCCCCTTTGCCCAAAGGCGGCGGTAAAAGTCGCTTAATCCGGTAATCGCGGTGTTATCGAGCGCAAGAATGCGGTCGCCGCGCTGTAAACCAGCAAGAGCCGCTGGACCATCAGGACTGAGTCGCTGGATTTGCAGGCCGCCATCGGGATGTTCTTGACTGTGAATTCCCAGCCAGGCTTGCGCAGGACCGCTGCGTCTGCCGTTGGCAAGTAGGTCGTCCAAAATCGGTTTGAGCAAATTAATAGGCAAATAAAGATTGCCTGGGCGAGGATTAAAGCCGCCGGTTGCATCGGCCACGACCAGCGAGCCAATGCCAATCAAGGCACCGTCATCGTCAAAAAGTCCGGCACCGCTCCAATTATTCACCGCAGGTATGGTCATCAGGGGCGCATCCACCAGGTATTCCCAATTCCCGGCATAAGGCTTGCGTGAGACCAGGAAAAGCTCGGTCAGCTCTTTTTCACTTTGGCCGAGCGTCAGCAAGCGCCGCGGAAGTTTCAGGCCATCGGAATCGCCCATGCGAACGGCTTGTAACTTTAAAGGCACCACGGTTTTGACAAGGCCAAAGCCGCTTGCGGGGTCGTAAGCTGCCACGTTTGCTGGCAAGCGTCGCTGTTGATGGTCGAGCACATCGATGTCTTCAGCCTCAATCAGTAAATAGCCCACGGTCAAGATGAGGTTCTCACCAATCACCACACCCGTACCTATGCGTTGCGGGCCTAAACTTTGGCTGCTTGGCGACTCGGGGTCGGCACTGACTTGAAGTGCAACAACCGATTGCATGATCTGCTTGGTGATGTCTCGGCTCTGCGCTTGAACCGAAGGCGCGTGCCAGCATAAGACTACGAGTAAGGCCATCAACACCACCAAGGCCGTCTGATGAAGCTGAGCATTCAGCTTCGCGCCGAAGGCCGCGGAGGCGTTTGTTTGCTCGAGATCAGGATAGAAGATCGGTTGCTTCATGGTTGGGCTCAATAACCAAATGACTGCTTGAATCCGAGAAAGGATTAGAAAGGGTTGACCGCAAGCCCCCTTTAGAGGGCAATGAAGCCCAAGATAGGGCATCTTGAAATGAAATGGAAGCTTGTCCCCCTTGATTCGTCGTAGTTATTAAGCATCGAGGCCTCCCGGCGTTCTGCTTTCGCTATGCTTTGAGTCGGCGCCACGAAGGTGTGCCTTTTAAAGGGAGATTCCATGAGTACAAACCAAGCAGTTATTGAGGTGCTTGAGGCAGCAGAGGCGGCTCGCTGTGACGCGCTGCTTAAGCAGCAAATCGATGCGCTTGAAAGTCTGATTGGCGATGATTTGCACTACGTGCATTCTTCAGCCACGGCCGAGGACAAAGCGCTTTACCTTGCTCGACTTCGCGATAAATATTATGTTTATCACGGTTTGCAAAGTCTGGCCCGCGAATGGCGTGTATTTAATGATCTTGCACTTTGTAACGGTGATATCGCGATCGAAGTCGAAGTCAAGGGCGCGCGCAAGCACATAAAAAGCCGATACCTGCAAGTCTGGGCCAAGCGTGCCTCAGGATGGCAAATGATTTCCTGGCACTCCACGCCGATGCCAGCCTGAGTGATTGCCTTTGCAAAGGCATGAGCTTGCGGCAGGGCGCGCGTGTCCCTGCGTTATGGCGGAGCCTATCGTGGCGCCATCCGGATGGCGCCATCAAGCCGAATGCATTGGCCATTGAAATAGCTGTTGGTTACCAGTTCCAAGGCGAGGCTGCCGAACTCTTCGGGTTTGCCCAAGCGCTTTGGAAAAGGTACTGAAGCGCTTAAACTTTGTAACACCTGCGGTGATGCGCCGAGCATCAGTGGTGTTGCAAAAATCCCGGGCATGATCGCGTTAACCCGAATGCCAAGATCGGACAAGTCGCGTGCCATTGGCAAGACGAGGCCGTTAACGCCGGCTTTGGCCGATGCATAAATCACCTGACCAATTTGACCGTCTTGCGCCGCAACCGAGGCGGTGAGCACGATGCATCCACGCTCATCGTCTTCAAGGGCTGGCAGACTTGCCATCCCTTCAGCTGATAGGGAAGCGAGGCGATAGCTCGCGACCAAGACACCTTGAACACCAGCTTCATAATCCTCTGTCGATAAGCGTTTGAGCTTTCCTGCCGCTTTATCGAAGGCCAAGGTTTTTCCGCGTCGAGAACTCATCGCGCAATGAATGAGCACGCGCTCCTGCCCATGCTTGGCGCGAGCTTGATCGAAACCAGCCAAAACACTGGCTTCACTGTTGATATCAACCTTGCAAAAGAGGCCACCAATTTGTCTGGCAACCTCGAGACCTTTTTCCTCATTGATATCAAAAATAGTAACGTGTGCGCCCTTTGCGCTGATTGCCTCAGCGGCTGCGCGGCCAAGGCCTGAGGCGCCGCCTGTGACGACTGCGCTGATCGTTGAGTCTAGTTTCATAGTGTTGACCTCAGTCGAGTTTGTTAGTACATGCGCAGCTTAGACGATACTTGCAAACTGGGTAGGGGTCTTGTCGCGGATCTACTTGCTGCGAGCGCGGGCTTTGCCGGTTTTGCGCATCGAGTTCAACATCGCTTTGCATAGGCGAAGTTGGCTATCGTCAAGGCGGCTTTGTTTGCCTGTCTCCATGACCGATTCGATGAGGAGCGCAGCCATTTGTTGCCTTTGCTCACAGGCCTGTAACGCGCGCCGCAACTCGGTGATTTGCTTATCCCGAGCTTCCTTTTCAAGCGCCGGATGCTGCCCAGCGCTGCGATGAGTCTCAAGCAATAGGTCGGCGACCTCGACATGCGTATCGAGGTAATCACGGTTGAACTTTTTGATTGCGAACTCTCGAAGGCCTGGGACTTTTCTAAGCGATTCTTCGGTAAGCCGTTCAAAGCGCATGCTCCAATCGCCATAAAGCCGCTCGGTGGCCATCTCTTTGCGGAGCATCCTAAAGCCGCGGTGTCGCTGGTCTTTGGAAATTTTCTCAACCAATGCTTTGACCGCCTCGTCCTCACCTTCGATCGATTGCAAGAAGGTGCCGTTGCCATAAATCAAAAGGCCAGTGAGGCCTTGGCGTGGATTATTGAGATGGCATTGTTGGAGCAGCTCAAGGAGCGCTGAAACCGAGAAGGGGGCTGACTCTTCGCTGATGTAGGTGATCCGTAGCAAGATGAATCCTCTCGCGAACTGCTTCCAAGGCTTTGTTGCTCAAGCTAAGTCAAAGAGCTAGAGGGTCGAGAACGTGTCGACGTAAGCGCAAAGAAAAGGTATTAGTATATAAACCGGTTAACAATATTAACCCGAAATTCAGTGAGCCAAGCGCTCCAATCCGTCGTTGAAGCCCTTGGCTCTTATTAGGTGCTAATGACGCTTGACGGCCGTGTCAGTCGCGTCCCACTCATAACGCCACCCCATTGAACGCTTGCAGGACCATGGAGTCGACTTTGGAATGCTGCACTCGGGTGCGTTGGGCGAGGGTCTTATTCGAATTGAGATGCCAAGGTTCGGAAGGAATCGGCCGATCTTTTTACTGCACCTGAGTTGGTCAGGAGATTGCTATCTTGAACAGTTTCATCAATAAGACTCAGGAGACACCACCAGCCGAATTAGCCGTGACTTGCAAACGGCGGAAAGCGGTGAAAAATGGCCAATGGCCCCTACAACCCGGTTCGCCGCGATAGCAAGAAGTCCATCGCTGAAGCCAGCTCTCGGCCCGGTTTTAGCGAGGCACGGGACGCGCTGGAAGCGGCTTATGCCGCTTTAAGTGCCTTGCTCAAGGCGAGACAAAAGGCTGGCCTTACTCAGCAAGCTCTTGCACTCAAGATGGGACCGATAAAAAGCGCAGTGTCATGGTTGGAATCTTTCCTTCGTAACCATAGTCTGGGGCATTTGAACCACCGACCCCGGGCCATCTTGGTCGGGGTGAGAGGATTCGAACCTCCGGCCTCTGCGTCCCGAACGCAGCGCTCTACCAGGCTAAGCTACACCCCGAACGGCCAACGATTGTATCAGGGCAAGCCTACATCCGTTG
>OMIE01000142.1 GCA_900299025.1 Burkholderiaceae bacterium | reverse complement strand
GGTGTAGAGTTCACGGGTAGGGTCATAGCTGACGTTCAAGAGCGTCACTAAAGACTGTGCGAGAACCTCCTTAGGGCTAAATGAGGCGAAAATTGGTAGCGCGGTGAGCACAGTGACGAGGAGACGACGATTTTTCATGAGGGATCCAGAGGGTGTTGATAAGCCCTCACTCTGGTAGCTGTCCCTTCAAATGTGAACAGATAATTTCTTATATTGATCTTCAAAAATCGCATTAGGAAGTGTTTATGTAGCCTTATTAAAGGCCACATTCCTACGCCAATTCCCATCCGGACGTAAGTTTCAATAACCTCGGCGTCCGTGGCCTGCAGGACAAAGCGTGCCTCAAGACCAGCCATAGAAAATGCTTCACCGATGTGTCTGCGACCGGTGGAGCCTTTCTCGTAGCTTATGAGCGGGTATGCAGAACCTAAATCCCAGCCCCTCGCGCTCAGCCAAGTTGATGCCCAGTGGATAAAAGAAGTGCTAGAGACCGTCCGCGACTCACGCGTATGAGCCAGACTTGGAATCCAGACTAGGACAGGTACCCCACAAGACTCTCGCAAGCGATCTACGAACTGGATCGCGCATCGCCACGAATTCCTTTGCCACCGTAGAGTGGATGGGCTGAGGAGCTTAAAAGACCATTCATTCATTGACGTTGCCCTAGTTTGGGCATGGATCGTGAGAGTGAGAATCCCCTTCTGAATAAAACAGGATCTCAAGAAGCTTGATGGTTCGGATGCCAAGCTTTGATCATTAATCGCTACAACATGAAGTATCGGTAGGTCGTATGGATGTTTGTTCCACTATGCATCATCGATAGGGTAGTTGATCGGTAAGCGCTCGAGCAACACACCTTGGCTAGCTGGCAGATTGCTTGTCCGCGAAACACATCATGGGCATCGCTTTAGCTTTGATAAACGTTAGGGCCCACGTTTATGCATGGTGTACACATGTCCACTAACTTGGCGTGGACACGTGTGCACGATCCGGCCTATTTCCAGCAACTTGGGATCTTTGAAAACCCTAGGCGATGACAACAGCCTGCCGAGGCTGCCAGCGGTGCGGCAATAACTCGCCGATAGCCGACATCTTGTGGGTGGGCAGCGTTTCTACCAAGCGCACGCAATAGCACAAGCGCTCGCTCATCATTCACCCAGGTGTAGATGGCAAGCAAATCGCCATGGCGGCGCACCTTGTAGGCTTTGCGAAGATCGAGGGATACGGGCATGGTTCTTGACATTCTTTAAGGTTGACTGTGAAGGTGCCATAGTTGCTGCTGCAAAGCGTGGATCAACCTTTGAACGGATTCAGCCAACGTGTGCTGATCGTTGAACAAAGCCGAGCGTAAACCTTTAGCCGATCCTCTGGGTCCGTCAATGCTCGATCTAAATGGCAACGCCTGTACGAAGAAGCTAAGAAGTTTGCTTGTCCAGCGCAGGGTAAAAGGGCAGCTCACTCAAGGTGAGCTTGCTACGAGACTCGGTAAGGTGCAGTCTTACATTGCAAAGATCGAAATCGGTGACCGCTCACTTCACATAGCCGATTTAATTCAGATCTGTCGCGCACTTAATGCAAGCCCCGTGCGACTGCTAAAAGTAGCGATCGATAAAAGTTACACAATCTAAAACTTTGATACTATGACAGTCAAGTCGTTAAACTGCCATTGCAATTACTATGCATCACACGACCATGCTTAAGCAAGAGCTCCTGAAGGCACTTGCATCAATTGAAGGGCTGACAGCTGAGCCATCTGCAGTCTCGGGTGGCATAGCACTCTTTTTCCGTGGATGTGAGTTCGCGCACTTTCACAATGACAATGAGCTTGATTTGCGCCTGACCAAGAAGGTCATACAGGCTCAAGGTATAGCCCACCCGACTGACTCGACTCACCATCCTGACCGTTCACCGTCCTCGCCTTGGATCGAAGTGCGCTTCACAAAAGAAAGCGAAGTTGAACGCACTGCGGAACTGATCAAGCTTGCTATTGCACAACTCATGATGGCCACAAAGTGACGCAAGCGACGCTACGAAACCTCGGCCCTCAGTCCGATCAGAGATTGGCTTCCGCACGCACCACTTCAGCGGGTCGGCTTCGGAAGCTTGGATCGGTGGCAGTCAAGCCTTTGCCTTTGGTCTACGACGTGGGTAGACTCTCAACACAGTAGCCACACATGGTAACGATTCCCGCGAAGCTCAGGCCTCGTCTCAAGCTGTAAATGCACTTCGAACCAAGTTCCGTCATGACTGAAAAGCCGTCCCCTGAAGAAGTAGTTCGCTGGCAACGTCGTCTGGCAGGTCAAGCGAACAATCGTGCATGGTCTCTATCAGAGCAGGCTTCACGTTCAGCGGCCGAAGACGAAGAGATGCTCAACGCGGCCCACGCAGCCATGTACTTCTGGAGCATCGTTGGCAATGCCAATAACCAGGCACATGCAGCGCAACTCCTTGCACACACCTACGCCATGGTGAAGCAACCAAGGCCCGCTTCTCATTACCTGGACAAGTGCTTGCCAATACTCGCGGGAGAATCGGCCAAGCCATGGGAGCGCGCCATGGCACATGCCGTCGCAGCAAATGTTGCATCTGCAGGCGGCAATACCCAAGATCACACGCGCCACTATCAAGAAGCTATGCGTCTCACAGCTGCGCTTGAAAACGTAGAGGAGCGAGCAATCATCGAAGCGACTCTACGGGTTCTTCCTGTACCGACAAGTGTGCGTACGAGTGTCGACTGACCACTGCCTCAAGCACAAGAGCAACCGCGCTCGTCGGCCGGCTTTATTTCATTACGGCCAGGCGTTAGTCAGAGCACTTTTGTTCCTGCCGGTCGACACAAGGCTTCGTGACACAAGGCTTCGTATTTCATGGCCATGATCGGCCCGAGCCTCAGCGCCGAAAGTATGTCTGGAGTTGCGAAAGCGTAAACGCATTGCCACGCATAAAGTAGTCTTTCATTTTTTGCGACTCTTCGTCAGTTCCAAATCCCATACCAACAATTCGCAGCAGCGTCTTGCCATCGGAGGTTGACTGAAAATATAGAACTGTCCACATTTCGTGAACTATTGACTTAAAGGGAAACTTCTCGGGCGCTTTCGTGACCTTTATCGATAACATCCGCTGTGGCTCAAAAGCGAGGATCTTATTCTCAATCGTGCCCGAGCCACCCAAGCTGCTCTTTGGGTCATAGTTCGATCGCATGACGCCGTCAATTCTCAAGTCAATTTCTGCGTGTGGTGCTAGCCAAGACCTCAGCCCCTCCGAAGTTGTCCAGGCCCTCCAAACAGCGCCCACCGTTGCGTCGATTACGCCTTCAGTCACGATGGCATCTGACGCCCTTGCCGGTTGGGACATCAAAAGCACAAGGATTGAGAAGCTCAGCCAAACAAACACTCTCATCGGATTCACCACTGAATAGGCAGTCGAGTCCTGAAGCTATCGGCAAGAGCCGATCTCCTCAAGGTTTGCTTGATTATGCCACCCCCCCCCGATTAATGCTGGAATGATTGCGGCTCAGTGTACGCACGCACCACTGAAAGACCTGACCTAAGTCATGTACAAAGATCGAATCAGCTTTGGCCGCTTCACACAAGCGATAGGTCACAAGTCTCGAACTTCCTCTTCGCGCGCACAGCGTCGACCTCCGCGGCAATCGTTCCCGGTCTTAGCACGAACCACGACCGCCGCAGTGCCAGCGCTGCTCCGGTTTAACTCACCCCGTGTTATCTATTGGGGCTTAACTGTTCAGATACTCCGCGCCGATTATTAGCGCTACTTTTGGCCCGTACCGCTTCACCTTATGATGCTCGCTATTTTTTTTAGCTCGGCAAGGTAACTCGCTGGATCCGAAATTTTGTTTGCATGCGTTGCGGCATTAGACATATCGAGCGCGAACGCTACGGCGCGAAGCCCAGCTTTTTCTAGCGGCGTATTCTTCTTTTTAAGGTAGTGATTGTCCAACTGAGACCATACCTTGTTGCGAGCTATGCCAGGATCGTATCTGCCGCCTTCAGTAGCTTTAGCATACTTGCCGAATAAATCTTCTACCGCTCTTATCTTGTCAATCTCTGCATCGCGAGTGGATACATCTGCTTCACAACGGGCTGACAGTTCCAACAGAAGTACCCCGACTGAGTAGAGATCAGCTTCAAGGCCAGAGGTGCCATCGTCTTGAATCCTGTAAGCGGAAGTAGAGCCTCTGTCAGGCGTAAAGGCAGTGTCGCTTAATCTTGACTCAATCTTAGAAAGCTTTGATAACCCGCCCGTATCAATAAGCATCAACTTCTTAGCAGTTTGATCGTAAAAAGCGTTTTCAAACTTTATATCGCCATGAACAAAACCGCGTTTGCCCAGAACCTCAATCGCGTGAAGTAGTCCAAGCGCAATTTGTTTCACATCCCCGGTGCAATCGTTCCGGGATTGTCATACTCCTCTCCGAGATACTCGAATAGATCTACGCCTTTAGATCTATCTTATATAACACTAATAATCTCCAACGAATAGCCTGGCGTTTGCTCGCCGGAAGGATCACTGTTGAGCGATAGGCGATGCTTAGCCCAGGCCCTGAATTCCCTATCTCCAACTTCGACAATGAAATCTCTCCTCGCGCCAGCAGCGTCGGTTTCGCTGACGACAAAGTGAGTCGGCGCAACCAGAACTTTCTTCACTGCTTCATGTAATAAGGATGCAGTTGCTTCTTGAGTGCGCAATAGCTTTGCCTCACCCTTGACTGCAAAATCCGGATCTAACCCTAGTGGCCAATAGTCATCGTCCTTAAACCTTTTGTAGATCTTTGGTTGCCCATAGAGTTGCATTTCGAAGACTTCCCACGTTGCTGGAAATAAGCTAAATCGTGTACACGTGTCCACGCCAAGTTAGTGGACATGTGTACACCATGCATAAACGTGGGCCCTATCAATTATTAAATCTAAAGCGCTGTCTATGATGTGTTTCGCGGACAAGTAATCCGCAAGCTAGTCAAGGTGTGTTGCTTGGACGCTTACATGACTTCTATGCCTCAAAAATTTGTGATCTTTGATTTGGAAACTACAGGTCTTGATCCGCATGAAGATCGCATTATCGAAATGGGCGCGATTAAGGTCGACAAGCAAAAACTGCTCGAAACGCTCGATACCATGTCCTGGCAGTGCTTTGTAAAACAAAGCGAACCTCTCAGTGGATTCATAAAAAATCTGACAGGCATTACTGACGAAATGCTAAAGGACGACGAAACGGAAGCGGAAGCGGAAGCGTTACAAGGCTTTTTTGATTTTGTTGGCGACTATCCTTTGTATGCTTACAACGAAAAGTTTGATGTTGGCTTTGTGAACAACTACTACCCAAGGGTCTACATGGGTGGTTGGTATGGGCACCGAGGCTACGGCAGACGCTGGCGGTAAATCCGAGCTACGAGC
>OMIE01000141.1 GCA_900299025.1 Burkholderiaceae bacterium | reverse complement strand
GCCCCCTGCCTGACAAAGACCTAAGATCTCGCATGCTTAAACAAATGGAGAGCATTCCAGGCTTCGACAAGTTACAGGAAACGCCGCCTTACCCAGGAAAGTCGTACCAAGGCCTAATTAGACGGGCAATTAATGCGAGGACCGCAGTCGCACGATGAACGGACCGAGCTAACGGGAGGGACTAGTATCCCATGCTTAGGGATTAATCTCCCATGCTTGGTTGATGAGCAGCGTCTGGTTTTTTCACCCCAAGTACGGTGAGCGCCCAACCACCAAGCAAGGTCACAAGTCCAAAAACAAGAACGCCCTCAGGAATTGGGTTGCTACCAACAATGACGGGAGAAACCATGAGTGTCGCCGCACCAGCAAGCATAAGTGCACCACCAAAGATTCGGGCTAAAGGACTATTGCTATCGTTTTCGTTTTTCATAACACATCCACTGACGGTGAATTGGATGTGACAAGGCTAACGATTTACAAGGCCATTGAAAATTCGCAAATTCTTATAGGGGCGACCCCTTATAACCAGCATGAGGTAACAAGCCTGCCAGCGCTTTGTTCCAAACCCGAAGGCTTAAGGCCTAATATACGCCCAGCCCTGCTGCTGTCGTTTCATCAGTTGAATAACGCCAGCTGGGACATAACTAATCGCATCATGCATATCGGCTTTGTTGATTTTTTGAGCCGTCATTGTGTTTTCGCAGGCAACAATCGAAATACCCGATTTGATCGCCTGGGTAACACGAGTTGCGGTCGTCGCTTCCATCCGAAGCATATGGATACCGGGGCCGTAGACAACAATTTCAATATCGATATTGTCTTTACCAAGGTCATCTTGCGCATTTCGTGCGTTATTAAGTGCGAGATTCCATTTGGCAGGATCATTATCACTGACCTGCAAGACAATTTTTGCTTTTTGCTGAGCAGCCATACTCACAGCGCTATGAGTCAAAACTGCAAAGGCCATCACAAAGCCAAGCATCAAGTGACGAAAATTTTTCAACATCATGTTCTCTCTATGTCAATTTTTTTAAAAAGGGATTAAGGCAGCAACCACTGCCATTCGTCAATAGAAAACCGCGCGCGTCGGTGACCTTCAGCGTGTAACTCAAGCCAGTCCATGTCAATAAAATGGGCCTTGATGACGCAAAAATTGTGCCCAATCTCCTGATCCTCTACGCGTTCAATACCCTTCGCCACCAAAGGCTCGGCTGTCTTCGCCACCGAAGGCTCGGCCATTTTCTCCGCCGAAGGCTCCGCTGACTTCTCCATCAAGCTTCCCGGCGGGTAAGGACTCAAGTAATCACGCGCTGCCGCAGTCAATTTCAGGCGATCCCACCGGCTTTCGACATCAGGGCCTGATTCCAAGACATGGACCTTCACCGCAACGCGCAACTGCCATTGCAAACGCTTGCTCCAGAAATGAAGCAAAGCACCGGGATGCTGCTTGAGCTCGGCAATCTTCGGGCTCCTGCGATCCGAATAAATTTCAAAGCATTTTTCTTGAAGATTGACTTCGCGCAACACAACGGTTCGTGCGCTGGGCTGCTGAGCAAGGTCAATCGATGCAAGCACTGGAGTGCGCCACGCGTGATGCCGATCGCGGCTTGCCCGCTCTAACTCTTGCCAGATACGCGCTTGAATTGCCTGAGCTTTCTCAATTGGCCTTGGCGCTGCCATGCAGTCGTCTCTCAAAGTATGTTTATGGGCATTGCCACCTTATTGACGTCCGCTTCCTATTGACCGACTCTCCCAATTGATGGCGGCTCCCCAACAATACCCGAATTACGACGCAGCAGCCCTTTCGTACCAGCGCTTTGATCGATTCACGCCATAAACAAGCGCAAGCATCAGCGGTACCTCAATGAGAACACCGACGACCGTGGCAAGTGCTGCTCCTGATTCAAATCCAAACAAGCTAATCGCTGCAGCCACCGCCAACTCAAAGAAATTACTTGCACCGATAAGCGCTGAGGGGCAAGCGATAGCATGTGACTCGCCAAACTTGCGATTCAGCCAATAGGCGAATCCAGCATTGAATACGACTTGCAATAAGATCGGAATACTCAATAGAACGATGATCAAGGGCTGCTCAAGAATCGCCTTACCCTGAAAGGCGAAGAGCAAAATCAATGTTGCGAGCAAGGAAAGTATCGACCATGGGCCCATCATGCGCAACGCTTGCTCAAGAGCTTCAGAGCCGAGCTTGAGCAGTTTTCGCCGAAGCACCTGTGCAATGAAAACCGGCATCACAATATAGAGCAATACCGAAATGAACAATGTATCCCAGGGAACCGTGATCGAGGAGAGGCCAAGCAGTAGGGCGACGATGGGTGCAAAGGCAAATATCATAATCAAGTCATTGAGCGCGACCTGACTGAGTGTGAAGAGCGGGTCGCCATGGGTTAGTCGACTCCACACAAAAACCATCGCAGTGCAAGGTGCTGCGGCAAGCAAAATCAGGCCGGCGATGTAACTGTCAAGCTGATGCTCTGGCAAGTACGCAGAAAACAAATGGCGAATAAAGATCCAGGCCAAGAGCGCCATCGAAAATGGCTTGACGGCCCAATTGATAAAAAGTGTTATGCCTATGCCACGCCAGTGTCGTTTGAGCTCACTAAGGCTGGAAAAGTCAACCTTTAAGAGCATCGGAATGATCATCATCCAGATGAGTACGCCAAGCGGAAGGTTCACTTGAGCAAACGTCAAACCACCGATCGCTTGCACTGGCACTGGGAAGCTTTGCCCTAGAAAAACGCCGATGACGATGCAAAGCGCTACCCAAAGGCTCAGGTAACGCTCAAAGCTTCGCATATGGATTGATCTTTATTCGATCGTTTCAATGTTTTCCGATTGCCTCAATCTCCCGTTGAATCGCCAAGCTGTCAAGCGAATCAATGGGTAAGGCCAGCATCAATTCGATTCGTCGGCGCAAGATCATTGCGGTATCCCAAAAGATCCTGTCGAGCTGCTCATCAGTGCCCTCTTTGGCCGCTGGGTCGGCAACGCCCCAATGCGCGGTCATCGGCTGACCTGGCCATATCGGACATACCTCACCCGCAGCCTTGTCGCAGACCGTAAAGACGAAGTCGAGCACAGGAGCGTTAGGCTGAGCGAATTCGTTCCAATCCTTACTTCGATAGTCTCGCGACGGTACGCGTAAAACCTCAAGCGTCCTCAGCGCAAAGGGATGAACTTTTCCTGCCGGATGGCTACCCGCTGAATACGCGATGAACCGACCACCCCCGAGCTGGTTCATGATGCCTTCGGCCATAATCGAGCGTGCAGAATTATGGGTGCAAATGAATAGAACGTTATAATATGCCTTAGACATCATGACTCCCCTTAAATAGGCTCTTTCGGAGCCGGATTGAGCCTCAGATCATGCTCAGCATGCTTGATCGGTAGGGCCAAGCTGATGAGCCAACAGGCTATAAGCATGCTTGCCGATCCGATTAAGGACCAGGCTAAGCCACCCCATTGGTACAAAAGGCCTGACAGGAAAGTGCCGGCGAATCGGCCTATTGCATTGGCGGCGTAATAAAAGCCAACATCTTCAGCCGCCTTTTCTGAGCCTGCATAGGCGAGCACCAAATAAGAGTGGACCGAGGAATTCACAGCGAATGCAAAGCCAAAAAGCGCAAGCCCACCCACAACCACCCATTGCAAATCGTCTGGCTTGACCTGATCAGGCTCAAGCTCAATGATCAAGGCTATAGCGAAAGGTATGACCGCCAACAGCGCTGACCAAACCCTTGCCGCCGGCACTTCCTTGCTGAGACCATCCTCGCTCCGTTGAACAATTGATGGGGCGAGGGCTTGCACAAGACCATAGGCAATCGTCCAAAGCGCCAAAAATCCGCCAACCATCGCAAAGGTCCAGCCATTTGCGTAGAGAAATACTGGCAGACCCACGACAAACCAGACGTCTCTTGCTCCAAAAAGCATAACGCGTGCAGCCGCAAGCAGATTAATACCCGATTGTTTCGCGAAAAGTTCTCTTGCTGATTTAGAAGCCTTGCCTTTGCCCATGAGCGTTGGCAAATAAACTAGTACACCCAACAAAACAAGGCCAAGTAGCGCAGCCATCGCCCAAAGCGCTTGCTGAAACCCAAAACGCTGCAGCAAGACGCCACCGATGAAAAAGCCAATGCCCTTCATCGCGTTTTTGCTGCCGGTGAAAAATGCAACCCAACGAAAGAGTTGTCCTGAGGCACCACTGGAAGTTAGTTTGATGGCTGATTTGCTCGCAGTTTTCGTCAGATCTTTGGCAACACCGCAAATACCTTGGGCGATCACCACCCAGGCCACCGACATCACAACTGACCAATCGGTTGACAATGCCGAAAGCAACAAGAAGCCGGTGATTTGTGTCACCAGTCCCACGGTTAGCATACGCGTGATGCCATAACGCGCTGCTAGCCAGCCCCCGATGAGATTTGCGGGAACGCCCATGGCCTCATACAGAAGAAACAAAAAGGCCAGGGTAAATGGCGAGTAGCCGAGCTTATAAAAATGCAAGAGCACAAGCATGCGCAAGGCCCCGTCGCTGAGGGTAAACCCCCAATAAGCAGCGGTTACAAGGAGATAGTGACGGCTGCCTTGTTGCATTGACACCGAAGGCCCTGCCTAAATCCCATGCTCTCGCATCAAACAAGCCAAATCAATCATCCGGCATGCGTAACCCATCTCATTGTCGTACCAGGCATAAACCTTCAGGAGCGTTTCGTCAGTAACCATGGTGCTTGGCGCATCGACAATCGCACTGCGTGTGTCCCTTGCGTAGTCTGCGCTCACAAGCGGCTTTATTTCATAGCCAAGAATCCCAGCCAGCGACCCTTGGGATGCCTTTAAAAATAATTCGTTAACCTCATCCGAACTGGTTTTGCGCTGTAGTTCAAAGACACAGTCGGTCAGGGATGCATTCAGAACAGGCGCTCGCACCGCATGCCCATTGAGCTTTCCTTTGAGCTCGGGATAAATCAATGCAATTGCTGTAGCGCTTCCGGTCGTTGTCGGCGCAAGGCTTAACATGGCACTTCGAGCCCGCCGCAAATCCTTGTGAGGCGCATCAACGACAAGATTCGTGTTCGTTGGGTCATGGATCGTTGTAATCTGGCCATGCCTAATACCAATTGACTCATGAATCACTTTGACAACCGGCGCCAAGCAGTTCGTCGTACAAGACGCAGCCGTCACGATAAGGTGTTTGGAAGCATCGTAGAGATGGTCATTAACGCCGACAACAATATTCAGAACATCGCCAACTTTGACCGGCGCCGCAACCATGACGCGCTTAGCGCCAGCTCTTAAATGTCCTTCCAAACGATCGGGTGTGAGGAATTTTCCAGTGCATTCGAGCACCAGATCAACGCCTAAATCACCCCAGGGTATATCTTCAGGATTACTGATTGAGGAAAAGCTAAGCGTTTCTTGATCGATACAAATGCTTGATTCATCACCTGCTCGAATATCGGCACGCCAGCGACCCTGCACGCTATCAAATTCAATCAAGTGAGCCACCGCCTCAGCACCCGCTTTGATTTCGTTCAAGTGGACCAAGTCAAGGCGATTGGCGGCACGAGGGTCATCGATAGGTCGTTGAATTTCACCGAATGCTG
>OMIE01000140.1 GCA_900299025.1 Burkholderiaceae bacterium | reverse complement strand
GATTCACGAACGTATGCCTTTCGATATCGCTATCGATACGCTTAAAGCCATGGGCTTTCGGGTCAAGGAAGGTGCTCACTTGCGAGCGCGTCGGGGACACCATGCAGGTAGTGATCAACAACGCGCTGCTGATATCCATGCGATGTTTGCCGATCCAGAAGTCGATGGGATTCTTGCCATCACGGGCGGCTCAGGAGCTAACCGGATCTTGCCTTTACTCGACTACGAACTTATACAAAAAAATCCCAAATTTTTTGGCGGCTTTTCGGATATCACCGCTTTAATCAATGCCATCTACGCGCGAACTGGACTAATAACCTTTCACGCACCGGCTGGCGTTTCCGAGTGGAACTTATTCAGTCAGCAGCAATTTCGAAGCGTTGTCCAAGAAGCATTGCCGTGGACCATGCGAAACCCAAAAGATCCAGCTGATTTACCTGCACCGCGTGAGTTCCGCATTCAAACACTTCGTCCAGGTCGCGCACAAGGCCATTTGGTAGGCGGCAATCTTGCGGTTCTCTCGTCGATGGCAGGCTCAGGCTTTTTGCCTTCCTTTGAAGCTGCGATTCTTTTTATCGAGGACACGAATGAATATATTTATCGCGTCGATCGCATGCTCTCAACGCTCATGCTCAGCGGAGCTCTCGATCGTCTTGCAGGCGTGGTGATCGGTGCCTTTACACAATGCACGCCAGGCGAAGGATTTGGAAGGTCAACGCTTGACGAGGTCTTTGACGACTATTTTCTCCAGCGAAGCTACCCAGTGTTTCGTGGTGCCGCCATTGGCCATATCCGTCAGAAATTTACGGTACCCATTGGCGCTCAGGCTGAAATCGATGCAAGCGAAGGAACGATTCGTCTTCTTGAACCAGCCGTGCTTTAGGGTTGCTTGATAGGGTTAGGGTTGTGCAAAAGCGCGCATATCAACATGCGCCTTTTTAGTCTAAATCGTAAGCAGCAATGGTGTCGACGATCTCAGTGATCAGTGGCGCAGCGGCTGAAGCTTTCGGGTGATTCACCATCACGGATACCATCCAGGGTCGCTGCTTGCGATCATAAACCACCCCTGCAATCGCACTCACATTCCAAAGACTTCCAGTTTTTAGACGAGCGCTGCCGTTGGCCAAACTCCCGGTGTAGCGGCGCTTTAAGGTATTGTCTTCCCCCGCGACCGGAAGGCTCATCATCAAATCATGATAGCGATGCTCTTGAGACAGCTTAATAAGCATCGATACCATTTGCCTTGCGGTTACGCGTTCGGTGCGTGAAAGACCCGAACCATTATCGAGCACCAAGCCCTCGGGATTGATCGATCGCTTTGTCAGCCAGGCCCTGATTTCCCGATCAGCGAGATCAAAGCTTGAAACGTTCTTCATGTTAGGACCAGCGGCAAGCGCACCGATTTCGAGAAAGAGCAAACGCGTGAGCGCATTATCAGACCGCTTATTCAAGGGTCTAATCCACTCGCCCCAGGGCCTTGCTTCTCGTCGAACCAGAAGTGTTGTTGCCGAGTTGTTGGTCATCGATGTGCGTGCTGCCTCGTCTTCGGCCACTTCGCGAAGACGCCCATGCCAATCACCCCCTAGTTGTGTCCACAACCAGCGAAACTGGGCCTCAAGCAATCGATTGCGATCGACCAATTGCAGCTTCGCTTGCTGCGTGCATTGCCTTGGGAAGGTTCCGCTGAGCACGATCACCGTTCGGCCATCGCTTTCGAGCCTCTGCTGAGGGATTTTCCAGCCACTACTTGACCATCGATGGCAGGGCGCATCATTGAGAAGTAGCTGGTTATCGACCACGATGCCCGGCAGATCGGGAACAAGCTTGGCCTGGGTGGCACTTCGATCTGCTCGAATCAAAATATCTTGAAGACCCCCATGAGCCGATAAAGCATCTGGAATATAGTTATAAGGAAATTCAGGCGCGTCATCAAAAGGTGCAAGGTCCTGATCAAAACGCGAAGGCTTAAAACGATGACGATCGACAAGCAAATCACCTTCGATGACACGGATCGACTGCGAGCGCAACTTGACAAGCATTTCCCAAAGCGCTGATAAACCAAATTCGGGATCTGCACCCGCAATCAACCAAAGATCACCACGCAATTGTTGATGATCCGTGAGAGCCAGGGTGCGCATCTCGGTAAAACCGCGATGTTCTGGGCCTAAACGCTCAAGTGCGACAGCAGTGGTTAAAAGTTTGATCGTTGAAGCGGGTTGCATCGATGCATCGGCTCGATAGGACAAAATCTTATTGACCTGCTGTGCTTCATAGGGATGCGGTACTGCCTGAGCCATGAAAGCATAACTTGAGTCGTCAAATCCCAAATGCCTTGCCGTGTTGTGAATCCTTTGGATAAGCTCGGCGTTTAGCGCTACTGGCTGACTAAACGCTTTGCCCGATACCGATGAAGGCGTGACGCTCTTATCAGGCGTAACTGCACAAGCTGCTAAAAACAAACAGAATCCGAGTAGAGCTAATCGTCGCATCGTGGGTCACTTGCCGTGGGATAATGAAAGCAATGCTTTATCAAGCTTATCTTGAATCATGAGCTTTTCCCAAAGGCCAGCGTTTAGCATGCATGAGGGGTTCTTAGGCCTCGCAACCTCGGCTTGGCCTAGTGCAGATGAAAAGGCTGCAACACCTTTTGCTATTGCCGGTATTCCCTACGATGGAGCGGTAAGCAACCGGCCAGGCGCGCGCGAAGGCCCTCAGGCGATTCGCAAAGCAAGTCGCATGCTCTGTGACGCGTTGCATCCTTATTTTGCTTGCACCCCGCTCGGGCTCATGAGCGACTATGGCAATTTGCAGTTTCCTTTAGCCGATATCCTCAATGTACGCGCGGCGCTTGAGCCGCAAATTACTTATTTGCTGGCAAGACATCATATGGTATGGCTCGGTGGCGACCATTCGATCAGCCTCCCTATACTCCGTCAATTATATAAACAATATCACGGTCCTATCGCCCTACTCCACCTCGATGCCCATTGCGATACCTGGACCGATCACTTTGGCGAACCAAGTGGCCATGGCACGTGGGTCCATGAAGCCCTGACCGAAGGCTTGTTGCTTCCTGCATGCAGCATGCAAGTTGGTCTGAGATCGCCTGCAAGTGAAGCGGTTTGGCGTCGCCTCGAAGCGGAGGGCGGGCTAATCCTGCAAGCAAGAGACCTAAGAAATTGTTTTTCCGGTCTGGATTGGAGCAAAAAACTCGAACCATTTCGTCAGCGTTTAGCACAAGCAGGCAATCCGCCTGTGTATTTAACCATCGACATTGATTGCCTTGATCCAGGGTTTGCTCCAGGTACTGGAACACCTGAGCCTGCAGGCCTGACACCTAACCAGGTCATGAGCTTATTGGAAGAAAGCCACGATTTGAATTTCATTGGCATCGACCTTTGCGAGGTAGCACCGGCCTACGACCACGCAGAAATTACAAGCTTAAATGCAGCCTACTTTTTGTGGACTTATTTGTGCGGACAAATCAAAAAACTGAATCGTTGATCGTTGGTATGGATATTGGTAGTACAGGCACACGATGGTGCCTTAGCGATATCGAAACGCAGATACTGGCCGAAGGTACAAGCACCGAACTTCGTGGGCCTTGGGCAGAAGCTTCACAGGCGCTGCAGGGGATCAAAGCACTGATCACGAGCATAAGCCATGCCCCACTCCTTGCACTCGTCATCGGCATCACGGGTAGTGATAGTAAGCATGCGACTGGGCTCGCACATGCACTGAGCGCGCAATTCGACCTAGCGCTCGATCGTATCGAGATCATGAGCGATATCGAATTGGCATGCCTGGCTCACTTTGAGCCTGGTGAAGGCTATTTAATTTATGCCGGTACCGGATCGATTGCAGGGCTTTGGGATAGCTCGCTAAGTTTTTACCGTTGCGGCGGGCGCGGGCCACTTATTGACGATGCAGGTGGTGGCCACTGGATTGCAAGACAGGCCTTGCAGCATATCTGGCGAAGCGAAGAGTCCAAACCAGGCAGCCTGCAAACCATGCCGTTGGCTCGTCGCCTATGTGAGGCGATGCAAGCCTTTGACTGGCCCTCGCAACGCGCATGGATCAATCAGGCCGATCGCGGCAAATTCGGTGAACTTGCTTTAGCTGTTGCCAGCGAGGTGGATGAAGACAGCGAAGCAATTTTGCGCGCTGCGGGACAGGCCTTGGCTCGACTTGCAAACACCATGGTCGATAACTTTGGCCAACGACCGATTGGACTTGCCGGCGGCGCCTTCTCACTTCACCCATTGATTAAGCAAAGTCTTGTACATTCGCTAACCAGCCCTCTTCCAATCACATCAGCCCGTATGCCAGCAGCCCAAGCAGCCTGCATCTTTGCGCAGCGAAAATTAGCAAAGCAAACACCCAATGCTGAGCGGCGTCTTTTTAGCCGCATCGCACTTGCCGGTGCAGCTGCATCACTCAGCGCCTGTGGTAGCACACCAACAATCATCGATGCACGGTCTTATCGCTCGATCGGGTTTGAAAGCAGAGCTCTATTCTTAATCATTCACTATACGCAGCTTAATTTAGAGCGTTCTATCGAAGTGCTAACACGTGGGCAGGTGTCCTCGCACTATTTGCTCAGTGACGAATCGCCACCCCGAATCTATCGGCTTGTTGATGAAAATCTGCGTGCCTTTCATGCCGGTGTCAGCTATTGGGCCGGTCACGGCAATCTCAATTCAGCATCGATTGGTATCGAAATTGTTCACCCAGGTGTTGTCGAGCAAGCCGACGGCAGCCAAAGCTTCGTACCCTATCCTGAAAGTCAAATTGACGCACTGATCCCTTTGGTCCGAGACATTATGAAGCGGCATCAGATTCGAGCTGATCGTGTTCTAGGCCACAGCGATATTGCGCCTCAAAGGAAAATCGACCCAGGCCCGCTTTTTCCATGGAAGCGGCTCGCGCAGGAGGGACTCATTCGATGGCCCGATGAGGCTATGGTTGCTGAGCGCTTGCCTGCATTTGAAGCGCAACTGCCTTCGCTCGGATGGTTTCAAGGCCAACTGTCGCGACTCGGCTATCAGGTTGACCAAGATGGTCAATCGACCGAAGCCACGCGTCGTGTCGTTGCCGCCTTTCAAATGCGTTACCGACCCAGCCGTTATGATGGCAAACCAGACGCCCACACCGCTGCTCTTCTTGCCGTACTGAACCAGGACAAGTAAGCCATGGCCAAAGCGATTAATACGCGACGTCGACGTGCACTAAAGACCGGGCTCCAAGGCCTGGGATTATCAGGTCTGCTCACAGGTTGCGGCAGTTTGAGCAAAGTTCTTGATGATGAAATCAAGCTTGATCCAGACTCACATACGGAAAGCCCCCAAAGGCTCGGTGGAAAAAAACCGACAAGCGCTAAGGAACAAGGAAGTGCCATCACCAATCATGGGCAGGCGCCTGAAAAGAACCCTCGGATAACGACCGAGTCGCCAGCGCATGCTCAACGCGAGGATGAATCGTCAAGTATCAACATTTTATCGTTATCAAAACTTCCTGCCATTGAGCGAGAGTTCCGTGCAGCCTGGGTAGCGAGTGTTGCCAATATCGATTGGCCGAGCAAACCAGGACTAAGCAGTGCTTCACTTCGTGCTGAAATTGATCGCATATGCACGCAGGCAGCATTTATTGGTCTTAACGCGTTGATTGTCCAGATCAGGCCATCAGCCGATGCCTTATATGCATCGGCGATCGAGCCGACTAGCGAGTTTCTTGTGGGGCAACAAGGGGCAGCCCTAGCAGACGGCTTTGATCCACTTAGCTATTGGATTCAAAGCTGCAAGCAACATGGCCTTGAGTTTCATGCCTGGTTCAACCCTTATCGCGCAAGGCATGCAAGTGCGAAGTCAGGCTTTCACGCGAAACATCTTGCCAAGCAGCAACCCAAGCTTGTTGTCAAGTATGGCGATCAATGGTGGATGAATCCCGCCGAACCCAAAGCCCTCGAATGGTCTTTACATGTCATCGACGATGTTGTGAGCCGTTATGATATCGATGGCGTTCATC
>OMIE01000139.1 GCA_900299025.1 Burkholderiaceae bacterium | reverse complement strand
TCATCATGCGATGCCAGTCCTCGTTGGTGGTTTCCACAATCCCTTTGCGAATCCCAATGCCAGCATTATTAACAAGTGCGTCAATTCGCCCATAACGGTCAAGCACGCTATCCAATACGCTATCCCAGGCACTATCGTTGCTGCTGTCCAGCGCAATAAACTCGCTCGATGGCAGTGAGCGAGACGCTAGCTTACCGGCGTCGGCGTCAATATCGGTAAGCACAACGATTGCGCCTTCGCCATGACAGGCTCTAGCCGATGCGAGTCCGATACCTGAGGCTGCACCCGTTACAACGACCACCTTATTCATCAAGCGCTTCATAAGCATTCCCTTAAAGATTTGCTTTCTTACCATAGCGGCCTGGCTTGCGCTACGATGTGGGTTCGTTCAACAAGGAAAGGAGGTGATCTGTGAAACATCGCAAAGCTCTTTTGGCCATGGCGCTCGCTTCGTCTGCACTGATTGCAGCGCCCGCAGTTAAAGCCTGCGGCAAGAAATGCGGGTCCAATAAGGAACAGGCCAAGTGCGCCAAGAAGGACGGTAAGTGCGCTAAGAAGTAATGGCGGCGCTGCGCAAGAAATTGCACAGCTTTGGCCCTTGAAGAGGCCAACACTGCTGAGGACATTGGCTTTATCGCTCATGTCGGTCCGGTCATGCGGGCTTCGGGTGTTGCAGGGAACGCCTTGCAACACCCCCCACTGCATTGAAATGTGCTCACTTTGCGAGACACACCGATGAACACGATCCGATTGCATTTACGGCGCTGGCAGCAATGCGAACAGGTCTTACGCTTGCGATATCCGAAGCATGGCGTTTTAGGGGCACTTGGCATCAATCGCGCTACGCATCGAAGTCTCCGCGATGAGCAGCTACATTTTCCAGAACTCGATTTAAAATCTAAAAACGAGAAGAGCCTCTGTTTTTTTCATCGCCATGATGCAAAGCAAGTCGAAGCAGGGCATTTTCATTTTTTTCAGCATCATCAACCTGAAGATGTGCATTTGCTTGCACTGGCTTTAAATTGGCATGGCTGGCCGCATCGGCTCTTTAGTGTGAACCGATGGGTCACCGGTGAGACCTGGATGCCCGCAACGCAAACCTGGCAGCATTTTAAGAAGTGGCGAATCCGCACCGAGCGTCGATGGGTTGATGCCTGGCGTGTCTGTGAGCGTCTGGATCGATCCATGCAAGACCCCATCCTGGTTGGATTGTGGCTCGAGTCCTTGCTGGCATGCCTAGAGCCGCAAATCAAAGCTTGTTTGCGGGCTCGAGACCGCAACCTCGCCGATTGGATCGATCGCAAGCCCGGTGTGAACCTACTTGAGGATCAGTCGCTTGAAGTCCTAAGCGAACAATCGATTAGCTGGGCTGAAACTGCCGGTATCGTCGATCCCTATTCAAAGTCGAAGCTTAATTGATTTGAAAGGTTTTCTCCCTTGTTTCCGTGCACAGCATGTTGAGCAATGCTGCCCTTACGGCTCGGGAGATAACGCTCCTGGCTTCGCATGGCAGAGGCGTGTTTTCGAAGCACTGATTGGGTTTGCGCAATCACGCTCGACTCGGCTCTTAAAGCATGTACTTTGGCTTTAGCCTCCCGGGTTGCGCGTGCGAGATCAACAATTGGATCGATGATGGGTTCGCTTGCTGATTGACGATAGCGAGCAGGAGCTAACCAAGGCTCGAAGACAAATTGCTCGGGTACCGAACGTATGGCGGGCAGCCAGCGGCGAACAAAGATACCCTGAGGGTCGTGTTCATGGGCTTGCTTGATCGGGTTGTAAACCCTGGTTGTATTGATACCGGTCGTACCCGACTGCATTTGCATCTGGCTCCAATGAATCCCGGGTTCGAAGTCAAGAAAGCCTTGTGCAAGCCATTGGCCCACCTGGCGCCAATGTAGCCACAGCGGATAGCTTGCGACCGACACCAACATGGCCCTCATGCGAAAATTTAGCCATCCGCAATCGCCAAGCATGCGAACGCAGGCATCAACCATCGGCCATCCTGTTTTCCCTGCCTTCAAGGCTTCAAAGCGGGTCTGGTCGAAATAAGACTCACGCAGGCCATCGTAGCCTCGATGCATGTTATAGAACTCAATATCAGGTTCTGTTTCAAGCTTTTGAATGAAGTGGCAATGCCAGTGCAATCGGCTTAAAAAACCCTCGAGCCCTTTGTATTGGCGATTCGATCGATCTCCGATGGCCTCAAGCTTGGATCGGGTTTCTTGCACCAATTCGCGCATGCTGATGCAACCATAGCTCAAGTAAACCGATAGCCTCGAGCAAGCCTCTGGAGCACTAAGCGGTGAAGAGATGCCACCACGATAATGCGCACTGCGGGTGTCAAGAAAACTTGAAAATTGCGTCTTCGCTGCTCGCAATCCACCTCGTTGGCGACGCGGCGGTCGAAGTGCGCTAAGACCGAGTGCATCGGCTGATGGGAGCTCTAACGATACGAGTTCATCAGCGGTAAAAAACGTCGTGCTGTGTAATGGAATGTATAGTAGTCTGCCGTTATCTGGTTGTGTGAACTGAGTAAATGGCGCATCCGATTCAGCGACATGGTGTTCCCGCCTTTGAATGAGCGCGCTTTGTAGCAATGCTCTTCCTGCTCGAAGTGCTTCAGCGGCCTTTACCGGATCAAACTGGACCCGCGGCGCACGCATTAAAGTCTCCCACTGGGACGCCCATGCCTTGCGCTGTTTCAGACCTCGGACGACGCCAAACTGCCGGTACTCACACCAGCGCACCTTATGCCGTTTGCACCACTCGAGCATGTCGAGATCTCTCTTATAGCTTGCGCCGTCGCCGGTTTCCATATGAC
>OMIE01000138.1 GCA_900299025.1 Burkholderiaceae bacterium | reverse complement strand
TAAATATGAGTATGAGCTACAGCGGTGTATTTGCCTTGGTGGGTAATCGAGGTATTCGAGCTTAGCTGGTGCCCCTGACCGGGACTGATGAAGGCCGCATTCAAGGTAGAGAGTCTCCAAGATTCGCCGAGACTAGCCTGTGCGCTGGCCATCCCAAAGCCCAATGTGATGCCGCCTTGAACATGGCCTACACGATTACCCAGATGCGGGCCGTTGGGCAAAACGCCTTGACAGCCTTTCGCGTTCGGTTCAAAGCCCTGGTTGAGAAAATGCTCAAAGAAATGCTCGCTCGGATCTGTCCCGGAACCCTCACATCGCGCCAGGCAATCAAGGCCGTGCTGGAGAATTTGCGACTCGTCGGCATTGAGCAATGTATCGGGAAGGAGATCGGGCGCTTCGGGCGCTGGCTGATTGATCCATGCAATCGGTGAAAGTTTTTTGTCGCTCGGGGCTGGGAGCACCATGAAGCTGCCAAGCCCACTTGCAACAAGGCCTTGTTCGCTATAAATTTGGACTGTACTCTGACCAAGCCTGCCTTTGGCCTCACGATGAAAGCCAAGCAGTTTGCCGTTGGCGTTTAAAAACTCGAAGGCTTGCGCACCGGTCCATTGAAGATTGATTGACACCGTGGCGAGTCGAGTGGCCGGATCGTCTGCAGTTCGGATGGCGCTTGCCATGGCGAAGTCGGCAAGCACAGCAAAAGCACTCGGGTGAATGCGCCCGCCAACTTCGGTCAGCTGAGGGCTTGCACGCAGGCTGACCAATGCATGACCCTTTCGCACGTCCTCGAAGCGCAAGTCGAGGAAATTGCCGCAAAAGTGATAGCCCGGGACCCGGTTTAAAGCGATGGCGCGGCGAAGCTTGGCGAGGATCAAATGATCGAGCGAAACAGTGTCCATGTCAGCAAATGGGGCCTTCCCATCAAAGGGTCTGCCCCTCGAGAACTTTATAGGTACTTGAAGGCTAGGGCCGCCACTAAGGTTGGCAGAGCAGCCGCTGCAAATAAGCCCGCCGCACTAATGGCCTCCTCGTCGAAGTAGCCTTTAAGAATCGCAAAGCCAGCTGGGTTGGGGGCATTTGCAATCACCGTCAAGCCACCGCCAGTGACCGCGCCTGCAACCAGGGCGTATTTGAACTCCGGGCTTAGCCCTTCAACCAAAGAACCGAGGTAGGTAAGTGCTGCATTGTCGGTAATGGCAGTGAGGCCGGTCGCTGCCCAAAACACAGTGTCTGGTGACATGCTGCGAAGCAAGCCCTCGAGCCACCATTGTTGTTGCCCGCCAAGTACGACCAATCCTGCCAAGAAGAAGGCGACCAGCAAGCCCTCACGTAGGATCAGCCTATCCTGGTATTGGGGGTAAGCGGTAGCCACCCCCATGAAGAGCAGGAATAAACCCATGAATGCAGAGGGGTGGTGAGCAAAAACCACCAGGCCAGCGAGTAGCAAAATATGAAAGCCATAAATGACAAAAGGGATAGGCTCGTGTTTGGCAGTCATCGGATTCGGGCCCGCCTCGCTATGGTCGTTCATTCTGATGGTCGCAAGTTCGCGGTAAAAAAGAAGGGTTACCACGCTAGCATTCACAAACACAGCGAGCGCTGCGCGCCAGCCGAAGTGAGTCATCATGAAGGGAAGATCCCAGCCCCATTTAGCTGCCACCATGAGGACTGGTGGCGCAGCAAAAGGTGTGAGGGTGCCGCCGATCGATATGTTGACAAACAATACCCCGAGTGCCGCGTACTTCAGTCGGTTGGATGGATTTTTTGTGTAGAGACCGTCGCGTAACATCAGCGCAGCAAGCGTCATCGCGGCAGGTTCGGTGATGAAGGAGCCGAGCAGAGGAATCACCGATAGCGCGAGGAAAAAGTAGGCGACAACGCCTGGTAAGGGCAGCGCGCTTGCTAACCTCAGTACGATGCCGCGCGTGAGCTCCAATATTGGTCGACTTGCGGCAATCACCATAATTGCAAACACGAACATGGGTTCGGTGAAATTGCGTGAGTCAAGGTACTCGGTTGCGGGCTTAAAGCCAAGTGTTGCCAGCATCACGGCCACGAGAATAATGGCCCAAAAGCCGAAGACCACCTCAACTTCACCAAGCAAATGCCACACCCCTGCATGTTGGGGTCTGGTGTGGGCAAGATGCTCAAAAAACTTGGTTGAAAATGTATGCAGCACGGCGATTGCAAATATGCCGGCACCAATCCACTGAATCGATTCCACGAAAGGTTCTCCTTGGTTAAGCTTCGCGAGCTTGCTTGCGGTCTTTTTGGAACGAATACTCGAACCTGCCACAATCATTGGGGTCAAGGATCGCCTAAAGACAGGTGCATGGCAACATAATTCCCCACTCATTGACAACGCTTTCAGGGAGCCTTTGGTCAATCATGTATGCATTTCGATACCAACGCCCTTCATCCGTTGAAGCGGCGCTTGAACTGGTGTCTTCCGACGAGGAGGCGAAATACCTCGCTGGTGGCATGACCCTTATTCCTGCGTTAAAGCACCGGCTCGCCTCGCCGAGCACACTTATTGATATAGCGAGGATCCCAAGCCTTCATGTTTGCGAGCGCATCGGTACAGCCGCTGGTGTGGTGTGGCGCCTTGGAGCAGCGCTGAGGCATGTTGAGGTCGCTCAGCATGCTGGTCTTGCAGGTGATTTGCCTGCGCTCACGCGCTTAGCCGCTGGGATTGGCGATCCACAGGTTCGTGCTCGTGGAACCATCGGTGGTTCGGTTGCCAACAATGACCCGGCGGCAGACTACCCCAGCTCCCTACTAGCGCTTGGGGCAGTCGTCGTTACCGACCGGCGACGCTTGGCGGCCGAGGACTTTTTTCAAGGTATGTTTACAACGGCACTTGAAGAACGGGAAATGATTGTTGCGGTCGAGTTCCCCCTGCCGCGTCGAGCCGCTTATGCGAAGTTCCCTCACCCGGCAACTGGCTATGCGATGGCTGGCGTATTCGTCGCCGAGCATCAGGACGGCAGTTGGCGGGTCGCGGTCACCGGCGTCGGTGCGGGCGTTTTCCGATGGGAGGCTGCAGAAGCGGCGATCGCTGCGGGCGATCCTGTGCCCTCGCTTGAGCGTGATGACTTGATGGAAGATATGCACGCACCAGGTGCGTATCGCGCCCATTTGGCATCGGTGATGCTTGCCAAAGCGCGTAGTCAATTATCGACCGGAGTGTAGTTCGAATGAAAATTAGCCTGACAATCAATGGCGTGCAAAGGGAAGTTGATGTCGAAGAGCGAACATTACTTGCTGATCTTTTGCGCGATCAATTTACCCTGACCGGCACGCATATAGGTTGCGACACCAGCCAATGCGGCTGTTGTACGGTCCACCTCGACGGTGAAGCGGTCAAGTCCTGCACCATGCTCGCCGTTCAAGCCGAGGGTTGCTCCGTGCTTACGATTGAGGGATTAGCGCAGTCCTATCCGGTATCGGATGGGGCGGGCATGTCTCGAGAACTTAGCCGTGATCGCAAAGCTGTGTGGAAGGACCAGGCTGCTTCGAGCAGCGCCGCCGGCATCCCTGCGCTTGAGGTTCATCCGGTTCAGGCGGCTTTCGCAGCGTGCCACGGCTTGCAGTGCGGCTTTTGTACCCCGGGCATGATCATGGCCAGTACAGACTTATTGCGACGCCACCCCGATCCGAGCGATGAGCAGATTTTGGAGGGCTTGGCGGGAAATCTTTGTCGTTGCACGGGTTATGTCAACATCGTTAAGGCAGTCAAGCAAGCCGCGGCTCAGATGCGTGAATCGCTGACTGCAAGGAGTAGCCGATGAATGCAGCTAGCCCAATGAGACAGCCACAAAGCACTGACTTCCGCTTTCCCGAAGGCATCGAGCCTGCGCGCCAGGAGGATTTGCGTTTGGTAACGGGCACAGGCCGCTATGCGGCCGATTGGATTTATCCCGGGATGCTCCATGCCTATGTGATCCGCTCACAAGTTGCCCACGCCCTCATACGGAAAGCTGATTATTCGGCGGTGCGCGAAGCGCCGGGTGTGGTGGCTGTACTGACGGCAAGCGATGTGGCCGAGGCGGGTTTTGCTTCGCTTCCGAATGCGGTGACCAATAAGGCTCGGGATGGCAGCCCTCAAAAACAGGCGCTTATGCCGGTATTAGCCTCTGACAAAGTCCTTTTTGCTGGCCAGCCCATCGCTATGGTGATCGCGAGCACTGCTCGGGCTGCGCAGGACGCTGCAGAACTAGCGGTCTTGGATTTTGAGGAGTTGCCGGCAGTGGCGACGGTAAGCGACGCGCTCGCAGATGGTGCCCCGCAACTGCATTCAGAGGCAGCTCGCAACGTCTCGCTGCGTTTTGAAGCCGGCGACCCTGAGGCGGTTGAACAGGCCTTCGCAGCGGCTCGTTTTGTCAGCAAGTTGAGGGTGGAGAGCCAACGGCTAATTCCGTCGCCGATGGAGCCACGCGCTGTGGTGGCTATCCACGACTCGGAGATGCAAAAAACCCGTCTACACGCGCCAAACCAAGGCATGGTGGGCATGCTCAACTACTTGGTGGCCATTACTAAGTGGCCGGCCGAGTCGATTGAGGTGCTCGCGCAAGACGTGGGCGGCTCCTTCGGCATCCGAAGCGGGGCATTCAGCGAACATGTGCTGGTCATGCTCGCGGCGCGAAAGCTCGCAAAGCCCATACGATGGGTTGGTTCTCGTTCCGAAGTTTTTTTGTCCGATTTTCACGGCCGAGCTTTAGCGCTTGAGGGTTCGATTGCCATGGACGAACAAGGCCGCTTCTTGGCGATCCGCTTTGAAGACGAAGTTGATTTAGGCGCTTATAACTGTTACTTCAGCACCCATATCGGTACCCGCAACCTGTCGATCACCATGGGCGGTGTCTACAAGGTGCCTGCGCTAGCCATGAGATCGAACCTGGTTTTCACCAACACGGTGCCGATTTCTGCTTATCGTGGAGCAGGGCGACCCGATATCGCTTATGCCATTGAACGACTTGTTGATCACGCTGCGCACGAGCATGGATTTGACCCCGTCGCGCTGCGGCGATTGAACTTCATTAGCCGGGATGCCTTTCCCTACACCACGGCCAACGGCACGGTTTACGATAGCGGCGACTTCGACAAGGTCCTCGATCGTGCACTGGCATTGTCGGACTACGAAGGCTTTCGCGCGCGTCAGCAGGCAAGCGCCGCACAGGGAAAGCTGCGCGGTATCGGTCTTGCGTTTTACCTCGAAGCATCCGGGCCGGGCGGCGCACCCAAAGACCAAGTGGAGGCACGTTTTTCTCCCGACGGACATATGACGGTTTATGCAGTCACGGGCGCTTCGGGCCAGGGTCATGAGACCTCGTTTGCACAAATTATTGAGTCGGAACTTGGCTGGCCAGCGACAAGAGTTCGCTATCGTGCAGGCGATCCTGCGCATCAACTCATTGGCAATAGCACAGGTGGTTCTCGAACCCTATACGGTGCAGGAAGTGCGGTCAAAGCGATGTGTGCAGCGCTGCTCGCGAAACTGAAGCCGCATGCTGCGCGAAAGCTTGGTCTCGCAGAAGATGCTATAACTTTTGAAAATGCTGCTTTTCATATCGTTACAAAAAACTCGGAGCTTGCAGGCCCACTTCATGTTGAAAGCTTGATTGATGAAATGATGGCCGCTGGTCTGGCAAGCGAACTCGAGGTCATCGGTGAAGCGACCTCGGGTTCGACGTTTCCAAACGGGTGCCACTGTGCGGAGGTTGAAATCGATCCCGACACCGGCGTTACCCAGCTTTTAAACTATATCGCTGTCGATGATTTGGGCAAAGTAATCTCACCGCAACTGGTTCAGGGACAGGTCCATGGTGGCGTTGTTCAAGGTTGGGGTCAGGCGTTTTGCGAGCACGCGATTTACGACCCAGGTAGCGCCCAATTGCTGAGCGGATCGTATATGGACTATGCCATGCCCCGCGCTGGTTGTGTCAGTTCGATTCATAACGACACGATTAACGTGCCCACAAGCCTCAACCTTTTAGGTTCAAAAGGTGTTGGGGAATCGGGCTGTTCCGGCTCGTTGCCCGCGCTTGCCAACGCAGTCATTGCAGCGCTAAGGCCGCTTGGGGTAAGCAGCATGGATATGCCTTTCACGCCGCCCAAAGTCTGGGCGGCGATCAGGCAGTCGGATCATGGCGCCTAAGTCGATGGCCATGCTGGCGGGTGAAGCTGCGCTGGTCACGGGTGCTGGTAATGGCATTGGCCGTGCGATGTGTCATGAGCTTGCTGCTGAGGGCGCAAAATTGTTCCTCGTAGACCTTGATGCCTCCCGATTAGCGGCAAGCCTCAGTGCCCTTAGCGATGCGGGTGCGGAGGCTGATGGCGCGGTGATTGATTTGTCGGTCGCAGGCTCAGGTGTCATGGCGGTCGAGCATGCTGTATCGCGTTTCGGAGCGATCCAAATGCTTGTACATGCTGCATCGCCGCCCCGATCCGAACTCGACCGTTGGGATGTGGTCAGTGATGAAACCTGGGATGCGATGTACCGAGTCAATGTTTCCGAGGGTTTTCATATGGCAAGGCATTTGGCAAAAGATCTGATTACTAGATCGATGCCGGGACGAATGCTCTTTGTGACGTCCTTACACGCCGCGACACCAAGAAATTTGCTTCATTACTCCACGAGTAAGTCAGCGATGCTCATGCTTGTGAAAGAACTCGCTCGTAGCCTCGCAAGGCACGGCATTCGGGTTAATGCATTAACCCCTGGTGCCATCGCTGCCGGTGGATTCAAGCCCAACCCAAGTTTGCAGGCCAAAATTCCTATGCAAAGGTTAGGCGAGTCGGCAGACGTTGCAGCCATGGGGATCACGCTATTGATTGATCGCTTTTCGCGCTATGTCACGGGCAGTGAAATTCTGGTCGATGGTGGCTTAGGACTTTATAACTGGTTTGATCCGCACGATAACTAAGGCGATATACAAGCTATGACACTGATTCATCGATGTCAATGTCGTTTTGGCCAACTTATAAATACCAGCGCTGCAATCACGACGGCTGCTCCAGTGATTTGTATGGCTTTGACTGACTGATCAAGGATTAGCCAACCCATAGCCATGGCAGCAACGGGTTCAAAATTAAAAAATGGCGCCGCCTTGACTGGGCCAATTTTTGGAACAGCAATCAGCAAGGTACTAAAGGCGCTGCCATAAAGCAGGGTAAGGATCCCGACTGCAAGCCAACCCGTACGGTCAGCAGGCATGGTCAAACCGCCCACCGCAAGACCAGCACTTAGGCTAGCAACACCGACGATGCTTAGGGTGCACAGGGCGCGCACCTTGCCTTCAATCGGCGTAAGCCAACGCTGGGTGAGCGCCATGATCAACGCCATGCTTAGCCCCGCGGCCAGCGCAAAACCGATGCCAGCCAGAAATCGATGGTCCCAGGATGCTAGCTCCAGGCCCCTTGAGGGGGCGTCGAGTACCAACATCAGGCCACCTAGTGCGATCGGCATGCCAATCCAGGCGCGGCGACTCGGGCGATCACCGCCAAGGCCCCAGGACAGGAAACCTAGCATCATGGGAAAAAGGTTGAAAACCAGCAAGGCAAGTGCTACCGGCATACGCTGTACCGCTGAGTAAAGAAAAAAGCTTTGAGCGCTCACAAGTAAGCCCACCGCAAGCGCCTTCAAACGTAGCTCATCGGGAATCAAGATGCGCTGACGAATCAGCAAGAGCCAGCAGCCCAGGACGACTGCTGTTCCCGCCGAGCGCATGCTCACGGCAAAAAGTACGCTTGTGCCATGGTCAAAAGCGACCCGCGCGGCGATATGGTTTGCGCCGAGCGTGGTCGCTAACAAGAGGATGAGTGCGATCTGTCCTGTCGAGATCGCTGACCCGCTGATGCTTGGCCTTTGTGCTGCTTCAGGGCTTGACTGGGGCGTCAACGCAGCCAGCCCTTGCGCCTGAACCACCAAAATGGCACAACGACCGACACCACCATCAAGCCCAGTGCAAACGGATAACCCCATTCCTTTCCGAGTTCGGGCATGTGCTGAAAATTCATCCCGTAAATACTCGCAATCAAGGTGGGGGGGAGCATAGCAACCGAAGCGACCGAGAAGATCTTAATGATTTTGTTTTGGTTGATGTTCACAAAGCCAATGGTTGCGTCCATCAAAAAGTTCAATTTATCGAACAAAAATTCCGTGTGGCTATCGAGGGAATCAATATCACGCAAAATCTGACGGGCGTCTTCGAATTGGTCGGCGCTTAAAAGGCGCGCACGCATGAGAAAAGACACCGCTCGGCGCGTGTCCATGACATTGCGGCGAATCCGGCCATTTAAATCCTCTTCCTTAGCGATGCTCGCCAGAATCGATGCTGCAATGCTGTCATTGAGTTCATCGTCGAGTACGCGGCGTGAAAACTCATCGAGCCGCTCATACATGTCTTCAAGCGCATCGGCAGAGTATTCCACGTCGGCCGAATAAAGCTCCATAAGTACATCTTTTGCATCGCCTACATAACCCGGTTGCCGACGTGCACGCATACGCAGTAGCCGAAACACGGGCAAATCCTCACGGTGAACCGAAAAGAGAATCTCGTTTCTGATAACGAATGCGACGCGGATGTTTTCGCTACCTTCCTCATCGTCTTGCAGGATAAAGTCGGTTCGAATGTGCAATTCGCCTTCGGGCTCCTCAAAAAAGCGCGCACTTGCCTCGATATCACCCGAATCAGCCTCGTTGGGAAGTCGAAATCCAAACACCTGCTCAGCCCAGGCATTTTCTTCATCGGTTGCATCGACAAAGTCGACCCAGACAGGCTTGCAATGGAGCAAGTCCTCCAGTGCATCGATTTGCACTTGCTGCAATCGGCCTTGTTCGAGAGAGAATGCGTTGATCATGATTGGCGAATTTTCGCGGGATTGTAGGCCTTAATCGTGACAAGGCGGCAGCGATCGTGGTCTAGCCACTTAAGTGCTTACCAACTGCGCTAGAAATCGTCTTGCACTGGGAGCTTTCAGCCGCGGTTTCAGTTCTCGGTGCATACGACCATTATGGATGCGCCGCGACTCCTGCATAAACGACCACATCATAGGGCTTACCGCTTGCTTTACAGCCTCAGCCGATACACGCGGTACGGCAGGGAAGTTGTAGAGCTTGGCAAGATGGTCGAACCATTCGCCCATTTGTAAGGGTTCGTTATCGACCGTAGCGTAAAGGCGCGCTGGCGGCGAGCGAAAGAGGCAAAGCCAGAGGATCATTGCCAAATCATCGGCGTGTATATGATTACTGTAACTATCTTCGGAGGCTCTCATACAGGGCTTGCCCTGGCGGATCCTCTCAAGAGGTAGCCGGTCTTCGGCATAAATGCCGGGCACCCGCAAGCGTACGGCGTGAAACGCTGCCAACCATTGTTGTTCAGCGCTTAAGCGTCGCAGGCTGCGTGCCTGGCTCGGACGTGGATAAAAGCATTCGTCAATCCAAGCACCTTGCGAATCGCCAAACACGCCGGTTGTACTCACATAAATCAGCTTTGCGTCGCTGCTTTTCGAGCGCAATTGCGCAATCAGCAACTTGCTTCGAAGATCCTGATGGGCTGAGCGCTCTGACGGCGGAGCCAACACAATCACCCATGATGCGATCGCAGCCAGGCGTTTGACCGATATGGGATCGTCGAGGTCGATCAGCATAGGCATTGCGCCAGCGCGGCGAATTGCAGTTGCTTGTTCGGCTCGTCGAGCTGTTGCGATGATTTGCAAGCGATCATGACGATGACGCTGTCTAAGCCAACGAATGAGTCGAAGCCCTACATCGCCACATCCTAGAATCAACAATCGTTGGGTCGAGGGATAATCGCGCGTCACCGATTGATTTTTTTCGAATTCGAGATGATTTTTTTCGAACACGAGACCACTTCCTTGAGAGATTGTTATGGCATGGACCGTCACGATTGAGCCCGCCGCCAAGCAGTTTATGGCCGAGTCAAATGAAACGCTGCTTGAGGCCGCCTTGCGTCAGGGAATTGTGCTTCCCTATGGCTGCAAGGACGGTGCTTGCGGTTCTTGTAAGGCAAAAGCATTAACCGGATCTTGGGACCAGGGCGCCCATCAGCCTTCGGCACTCAAGTCTGATGAAGCTGCGCAAGGTTTTTTGCTGACCTGTTGCTCGCGCGCTCGCAGCGATATGCAGATTGAGTGCCGTGCGGTCTCGGGGTTATCTGATATCCCGATTCGCAAAATGCCAAGCCGTATTGCCTCGATTGAGCGGCCTGTATCCGACGTGGCCATTATTCGCCTGCAATTACCGGCCAATGAGCGATTGAAGTATCTTGCTGGGCAGTACCTCGAAATTCTGATGCGTGATGGTTCGCGACGCGCGTATTCGATCGCAAGCGCTCCTGAGTCCAATGAGCCGCTCGAGTTACACATCCGTCACATGCCCGGTGGGAAATTCACTGATCCTTTGTTTGGCGTGGGTAGCAATCTGGTCAAGGAAAAGGATATCTTGCGATTCGAGGGTCCGCTCGGCACCTTCTTTCTGCGTGAGGATCATTTGCGTCCAATGATTCTGCTTGCAAGCGGCACGGGCTTTGCGCCCATCAAGGCGATTATTGAGCATGCACAAGCCAAAGGCATAAACCGCAGCATGCATCTTTATTGGGGAGGCAGAAGACCACAAGATCTCTACCAGCAGGCCCGCTGTCAGGAGTGGGCTGAAAGCATGCCCCATTTGCAATTCATACCGGTGGTTTCTGATGCACTTGCAGAAGATAACTGGCGGGGTCGAAGTGGCTTTGTACACCGCGCGGTGATGGAAGACTTCCCGGATCTGGCGGGCTTTGAAGTCTACGCATGTGGCGCCCCTGTAATGATTGATGCGGCCCGCAAGGATTTTGTTGAGCGCTGCCATCTCGATCCCGAACTGTTTTTTGCCGATGCCTTCACCTCAGCGGCTGACTGATAGCTTTCAAGCATGGCCTGCGCTCAATTTTCCTGAATCGCTACCGGTTAGTGGCCGACGCGACGAGCTTGCCCAAGCGATCCGCGATCATCCGATTGTTATTGTTTGTGGCGAAACCGGGTCAGGAAAAACAACACAGCTGCCCAAGATTTGCGCACTTGCCGGGCGAGGCAATCGTGGCCTGATTGGCCATACCCAGCCGCGCCGCTTGGCCGCCACGACAGTGGCGCGACGAATCGCAGAAGAACTTGGCAGCCCGCTTGGGACTCATGTTGGTTACAAGATTCGCTTTCAAGAAAGTCTCGCAAGCGGTGCACGCATTAAGTTGATGACCGATGGGATACTGCTTGCTGAAACGCAAACCGATCCGCAACTCAAAGCCTACGACACCCTGATCATCGACGAGGCGCATGAGCGAAGCCTCAACATTGACTTCTTGCTGGGATATCTCAAGGGCTTACTGCTCGGCCCGCGTCGTCATGATCTAAAAGTTATTATTACTTCAGCGACCATCGACGCCGAGCGGCTCTCCAAGCACTTCGCCCTGCCAGGCTTTGGACCAGCGCCAGTATTTGAAGTTTCAGGGCGTACTTATCCGGTTGATATTCGTTATCAACCTTTGCCCGAAGACGAGGATATGGAACTCGCCGAACACATCGAGGCTGTACTCGAGAGCTTATGGCGTGAAGCGGACGGCGATGTTCTTGTGTTTTTGCCGGGTGAGCGCGAGATTCGAGAAGTTGCCGAGCATTTGCGTGGTGCTGTTGCTCGCGCTGCCAACGCGGGACAGCGCTCCGGGATGCGAAGGGTGCTGGGGGTTGCGCCCGTTGAGATCCTGCCCTTATTTGCGCGCTTATCGGTTGCCGATCAACAGCGAGTTTTTGCAG
>OMIE01000137.1 GCA_900299025.1 Burkholderiaceae bacterium | reverse complement strand
TCTTCCATTTGGTGGTTGGAAGTATGCCGCTCGCTTCGCCTTCAAGGTCGATACCGGTTGGTTCGCCAAAACCCCACTGCCGCACATAATCGGCGATCAGGTCAGGCCCCATGTCATGCGCTAGTTGATAGTAGTAAGTGTCACTCGAAACAACGATCGATTTCTTTAAATCAACCGAGCCATGCCCTTCGGGCTTTGAATCGCGGAACCGGTGGCCGCCAAGTTCAAAGTAGCCCGGGTCGCGGAAATGCTGGTTTGGGTTTCGCTTGCCGGTGTGTAGGGCGGCAAGCGCCACAAAGGGCTTATAAGTCGAACCGGGCGGGTAGGTACCCCTAAGCGCCCGATTAAGCAATGGCAGGTCGGGGTCTTTGTTGAGACTGTTCCAACTTTGCGGGTCGATGCCGTCGATAAATAAGTTGGGATCAAAGTCAGGGCGCGATACGAAAGCGAGCACATCACCGGTTGAAGGCTCAATGGCTACCAAGGCGCCCCGCCGGTCACCGAAGGCTTCGGTCGCCACTTGTTGCAAACTAATGCTCAGGCTTAAGAGCAGGTTCATCCCCGCACTTGGTGCGATGCGTTCAAGCTCACGCGAGATTCTTCCACCTGCGGTCACTTCGACGCGATCGAATCCGGTTTGACCGTGTAATTGATGTTGGTAGCTACGCTCTAGCCCTGTTTTACCCACATGGGTGCTGCCGGCATAGTTGAGGCTATCGTCCCGATCCTCAAGCTGGCGCTTTTCGGCTTTCGAGATCCGCCCGATATAGCCAACGACATGCGCCAATAGGGAGGCATGAGGATAACTCCGATAAAGCCTGGCTTTGATTTCGACGCCTGGAAGCCGATAACGATTGGCGGAAATGCGCGCGACCTCCTCATCGCTTAAACGGACCTTAAGCGGCAGTGAATCAAGGCTGCGGCTTTCTTTGAGCAATTGGCGAAAGCGCCGCTTATCTTTCGGCGAAACCTCGATAATCTGATCGATGACATCCAAGGTTTGTTCAATCGATTCGGTTTGCGCAGGGGTTATTTCAAGGTTATAGGCTGGCGTGTTGTCAGCTAAGACTTCCCCTTCGCGGCTGAAAATCACCCCGCGCGCAGCCGGCACGGGGACAAGCGCGATACGGTTATCTTCAGCCTTATCCCAATAAGCATCGTGTTGCACCACTTGTAGCCATACAAAGCGCGAGAGCAAAAGACCCAAGAGCACGAGCATGAGGGCGGCAGATACGAGGCTGCGCTGCTCGAAAATGATCTTGCCTTGTGATTGCGTGCTGAGCATGGGTGTTTCTTTGCGCTTCGGTTGCGTGCTCGAGATGGGGTAGGCGATGTTGCAAGCTTAAAGCGGACGCGTGTCGTCGTATTCAACCGAGCGGCGCTGTGGCGCTAAAAGCATGGGTGCAAATAAGGGCCACAAGAGCCCTGTGCTCATCGGCGAGAGAAAAATCCACCAACCAGGAAACTCGGCACCTAAGGCTAAGCGTAACAAGACACGGCAAGCTTGGGCAATCAGCAATAAGGTGATCACATGGAGCATCTGCCCAAGCAGGCCAAAAGCCAGTAATCGTCGATGCAGCGCGACCGCACCGAAGCTAATCACCAAAAAGCCCAGCGCCTGTTCGCCGAGCACCGCGCTAGCATGAACATCTAAGAGCACGCCAAGCATGAAGGCCCAAGTAAAGCCAATCATTCGGGGCTGTTGAACCCCCCAAAAACTCAATACCAAGGCGGTCCATTGCGGGATGGCTGCGGATTGTCCCCATGGAAGAAGGTCGAGCAAAAGGGCAAACATAACGGTGAAGGCCGCGAAAAAACCATTGGCCGGCAACAAGAGCAGTTCTGGCTTTGAAAAACCATTACCAGGCCCGTTGGGAGGAAGATTCATGCTTGCCTGATCTCGCTTAGCAGAGGGTGAAACGTTTCATCGTGTTTTCTCTTTCAGCCTTTCCTTGCCTTTCTCGGCCGTCTTCTCGCGAGCCTTTTCGCCATCGCTACGCTTGTCCTTATCGGCCTGCTTGTCGTCCTCGCTGATTGGCGCCGGGCCGGCCTCAGGACCAACAATCAGCACAATGCGGCTGCGGTCGATACCGCCTGCGGGCTTGACCAGAACCCTCGGAAACGGGCTGCCTGGATTACGGTCGATTTGATGAACGAGTCCGGTCATGACGCCCGGGGGAAAGACACCATCAATGCCCGATGTCAGCAAGACGTCGCCCACTTGCATCTCGGCCGAGCTGGCTGTGAACTTCAATTCCATCACGCCGCCATGGCCGCTGCCAAACAGCACCGCTCGCTGGCCGTTTCGCTGATTTACGACGGGTACCGCCATGCTTGGATCGGTCATTGCGGTCACTTCAGCACTGCGTTGATAGCTTCGGGTCACTTGGCCGATTAGGCCTTGCGCATCCATGACAGCGTGGCCAGGCTCAACGCCGTGGCTAAGTCCTTTGTTGATAGTCAGGCGTCGGACATAGTAGTCGCGGCGCTCGCTTGTAATTTGCGCTGCCCGACTTACCCAGCTCTTGCGAGGGCTAATTTGCATCAGTGCCCGCAAATGCTGGTTTTCCTGATCGAGTTCAGCATCGCGTTGGGCTACGAGTGCCATGCTCGCAAGCAAAGTCTGTAATCGCCGATTCTCCTCGCGCAAGCCCTCAGCCTGATGCACTTCACTCACCCATTTCCGCCACCAATCGCCAGGCGAACTCACCGCTTCCTCCATGGGCAGTAGCACCGAGACCGCAGACGAGCGCAAGGGTTGCAGCCAATGCTGCCGGGTGTCAAGCCAAGCGAGCGCTATGGCTGCCAAGGCAAAACCGATAAATCGAATCGTGGCCGGTAAGCCTTGGCGAAACAGTGGCGGTGCACTGCCCTGCATCGCAGCGCCGAATTACTCGTACGTGAAAATGGAGCTTAACTGATCCATACGCTCAAGCGCCATGCCGCAGCCCTTGACCACGCAAGTGAGCGGCTCTTCGGCAATGAGGACAGGCAGACCCGTTTCTTCGACTAAAAGTCTGTCCAAATCGCGCACCAGCGCACCACCACCGGTAAGCATAATGCCGCGCTCGGTGATGTCAGCACCTAACTCAGGTGGGGTTTGCTCAAGGGCCACCTTCACTGAGGTAACGATCTGGTTGAGGGGGTCGTTGAGCGCTTCCAGAATCTCATTGGATGAGACAGTAAATGTGCGCGGTATGCCCTCGGCTAAATTGCGTCCCCGGACTTCCATTTCACGCATCTCAGCGCCCGGGAAAGCCGATCCGATTTGCTTTTTGATCGCCTCGGCAGTCGGCTCGCCGATCAACATGCCGTAGTTGCGCCGCACATAATTCACAATCGCTTCGTCGAACTTATCGCCACCTACACGGACCGATCCTTTGTAGACCATGCCGCCAAGCGAGATAATGCCAACCTCAGTTGTCCCCCCGCCGATGTCGACCACCATCGAACCACTGGCATCCGAAACAGGCAATCCAGCCCCAATCGCAGCAGCCATCGGCTCTTCGATCAAAAAAACCTGCGAGGCCCCCGCGCCAAGCGCTGATTCACGGATCGCACGCCTTTCAACCTGGGTCGAGCCACAGGGTACGCAAATGATGATGCGAGGACTTGGCGAAAACAGGCGCGAGTCATGCACCATCTTGATGAATTGCTTGAGCATTTGCTCAGTGACCGTAAAGTCTGCGATCACGCCATCTTTCATCGGCCGGATTGCTTCGATGTTGCCGGGCACCTTACCGAGCATTTGCTTGGCTAATGCCCCTACCGCAGCGATCGTTTTTTTACCGCTCGGACCACCCTCGGTGCGGATTGCCACCACAGAGGGTTCGTTGAGCACAATACCCTTGCCACGCACGTAAATCAGCGTGTTTGCGGTACCCAAATCGATGGCAAGGTCGGTGGAAAAATATTTACGGACGAATCCGAACATGAGGGGCTCGGCAAAGAAAGCTCAAAGGAAGCATCATACCTTGGTTAGAATCGGGGCATCATGCATTTAACTGAAGAAGACATTCGGCGCCTTGCGCGTCTGGCGCGTTTGGCCATGCCTGCCAGTGAGTTGGGCCCGGTCCAAGCCAAGCTCAATGCGGTGATGGGCCTTATTGAAAGCCTGCAATCGGTCGATACCCAGTCGGTGATGCCGATGTCCCACCCCCACGACCCGTTGTTGCGTTTGCGCGACGACCTTCCCAGCGAAGCGGATCAGCGCGCGGACTTGCAAGCCCCGGCTCCGCTGGTCCGAGACGGGCTTTACCTGGTTCCCCGGGTGATTGAGTGAACCAAGGATGAGTGAAAATAGTCGTCTTCTTGCGCTTGCAAAGGCCTTGCGTCGCGGTGAAACGTCGAGCGAACAACTGACCAGGGAGGCGCTCGCGCGCATCAGTCAAAGTAAGCTCAACGCTTTTATCGATGTCTTGCCCGAACGAAGTATCGAGCAGGCAAAGGCTCCCGATCAACGTCTTGCTGCAGGCGATGATCATCCACTGCTCGGTATTCCGCTTGCGCATAAAGATATTTTTGTCACCCGACATTGGCGCTCGACGGCGGGTTCGCGCATGCTTGCCAACTATGTGAGTCCTTTTGATGCCGCGGTGGTTGAACGCCTGGCTCAGGCTGGGATGGTTTGTGTCGGTAAGCTCAATTGCGATGAATTTGCGATGGGTTCCACCAATGAGCACTCTTATTTTGGCGCAGTATCCAATCCCTGGGATCATCAACGCGTACCCGGTGGTTCTTCGGGCGCTTCGGCAGCGGTTGTCGCTGCGGGCATGCTTGAGGCCACAACCGGTACCGACACAGGCGGCTCCATACGACAGCCTGCTGCGCTTTGCGGGGTGACGGGCATCAAGCCTTCTTACGGACGGGTATCGCGATGGGGCATGATCGCTTTTGCTTCAAGTCTTGATCAGGCAGGACCGATGGCACGAAGCGCTGCGGACTGCGCCTTACTGTTGCAAGCCATGGCCGGTTTTGATGCCCGCGATGCGACCTGCCGCGATTTGCCTGTCGAAAACTTCAGCCGGGGCATCGGGCGAGCGCTTGAGCATGCCAGCGAGTCGATGCCTTTGCGGGGCTTGCGCATTGGTTTACCGACCGAATGGTTTGCCGACGGGCTCGATGCCGGCCAGCGTCGGGTTATTGAAGCGGCGATTGCCGATCTCGAGCGGCTAGGCGCTCAAAGCTTAAGCGTGAGCCTGCCGCGGACCGACTTGTCAATTCCTGCCTACTATGTGATTGCGCCCGCGGAAGCTTCAAGTAATTTGGCACGTTTTGATGGCGTACGTTTTGGACATCGTGCAAGCGAGGTCAGCGATCTTGAATCGCTTTACGAACGCTCGCGCGCTGAAGGATTCGGTGCTGAGGTAAAGCGACGGATTATGGTCGGGACTTATGTGCTTTCCCAGGGCTATTACGATGCGTATTATGTGCAAGCGCAAAGGCTAAGGCGTCTGATTGCCCAGGATTTTGCCCAAGCGCTGAGCCATTGCGACCTCTTGCTTGGTCCGGTCACGCCGACTGCTGCCTGGCTCAAGGGTGCGATGCAAGACGACCCGACTCAAATGTATTTAGCCGATGTTTACACCTTGGGCGCAAGCCTTGCCGGGCTGCCCGGTATGTCTGTACCTTGCGGGTTTGTCGGCGAACCAGGCCTACCTGTTGGGATGCAATTGGTTGGCGCTGACTGCTCCGAGGCTTTGTTATTGCAGGTTGCTGATCTTTATCAGCAAGCCACAGCCCACCATCGGGCGATGCCCGCGGAGGCGTCCTCATGCTAATCCCGCAAGGCTGGGAACTTGTGATCGGCTTGGAGACCCACGTACAGCTGCAAACTCGTAGCAAGATTTTCTCGGGCGCATCCACAGCCTTTGGCGCTGAGCCAAACCGACAGGCCTGCGCGGTCGATTTGGGATTGCCTGGGGTATTGCCGGTACTTAACCGCGAGGCGGTCGCTTTGGCGATTCGATTCGGGCTTGCCGTGGGTGGCCAGATTGCGCAGCGTTCCATTTTTGCGCGCAAGAACTATTTTTATCCGGACTTACCCAAGGGCTACCAGATCAGCCAATATGAGATTCCGGTGGTAAGCGGAGGCAGCATCGACATCGGCGACATGCGGGTCGAGCTCACACGCGCCCACCTGGAGGAAGACGCTGGAAAAAGCCTGCATGAAGACTATGCAGGATTCACAGGTATCGATTTAAACCGTGCCGGTACACCCTTGCTCGAAATCGTTTCAGAGCCGCAAATGCGCTCGGCGGCCCAGGCGGTGGCCTACGCAAAACAATTGCATGCCTTGGTGGTTTGGCTTGGGATTTGTGACGGGAATATGCAAGAGGGATCATTTCGGGTCGATGCCAATGTGTCGGTGCGAAGGCTCGGTGATGTCAAACTCGGCACCCGCTGCGAGATCAAAAACCTCAACTCTTTTCGTTTTCTCGAACAGGCCATCCAGGTTGAGGCCTTGCGCCAAATCGATGCCTTGCAAGACGGGGTGGCCATCACCCAGCAAACACGTCTTTACGATCCAGACGCGAACGAAACCCGCGCCATGCGCAGTAAAGAAGATGCCCACGATTACCGCTATTTCCCAGACCCCGACCTGCCACCGCTTGTGATTAGCGAAGCGCTTATTCAAGCTCAGCGTGAGGCCATGCCTGAGCTCGCTGGCGCGATGCGGGCACGCTGGCAGCAGGCTTACAGCCTATCGGACTACGACTTGCAATCGCTGAGCGCAAGCCGCGCCACGGCCAATTATTTCGAGGCGTTGCTCGCTGTGCTGCAGTTACATGGTGATACAAGCAAGGCACAGCAATGGCCTAAGCTTTGCGCGAATTGGGTCTTAGGTGAGGTGGCGGCGGCCTGCAATCGGCATGCATGCTCAATCGACGCGGCCGAAGTATCGCCGGTCCTGCTAGCGGCTTTGTTGATACGGAGTGAAGACGGCAGTATCTCAGCTAAGACTGCGCGGACCTTATTTGTGAGCCTGTGGGATGAAGCTGCCGACGCCACGCCAGCCGATGCTTTGTTAGATGAGCTCAATGCTGCACTGAAAAAGCTCGACCGCTTGATTGACGCGCAAGGTCTGCGCCAACTCAACGATGACGCCGCCCTGACGGCAATCGTCGATCAAGTGCTTGCAGCCAACCCCAAATCAGTGGCTGAGTTTCTCTCGGGCAAGGACAAGGCGCTTAATGCCTTGGTAGGGCAGGTGATGAAGGCAAGTGCCGGCAAAGCGAATCCAGGCCAGGTGAATCAGCTTTTGCGTGCTAGGGTGCAGCCATAACGCGCTCGATACGCAGCAAGCGGCGCACGCCAGCGTGACAGCTCAGCATCCTCGCGCTCTTCCAAATAGCCAATCAAATCATCAAGGCAGGCAAGCGCAAACACCGGTACACCGTAGCGTTGCTGAACATCCTCAACAGCCGAATAAGTTCCAATCTCCTCGGCCGTACCCGAGCGCTCCTGGCGATCAAGCGCAATTAAGACGCCAGCCACGTCAGCCCCCTGGCTTTTGATGAGGGCCACCGATTCGCCTACCGAGGTGCCTGCCGAAATCACATCATCGATGATGAGCACGCGACCGCTCAAAGCCGCACCAACGATCACACCCCCTTCACCGTGATCTTTGGCTTCTTTCCGGTTGTAGGCGAAATGCATGTTTTGACCGGCCTGGGCCAAAGCGACTGCTGTGCAAGCGGCCAGCGTAATCCCCTTGTAGGCGGGGCCAAAAAGCATGTCGTAGTGGATCGCCCCGGTACGGCTCGCTTCTTGAAGTTTGCGCGCATAAAACCTGGCCAGCTCGCCAAGCCTTTGCCCGTCATGAAAAAGCCCGGCATTAAAAAAGTAGGGGCTTAATCTTCCTGCTTTGGTTTTGAACTCACCGAAACGCAGCACGCCTGCAGCAAGGGCGAATTCGATGAAGTCTTTGGCGTTGTGGTTCTGGTCAGTCGTGCGTTGCTGTTGTCGTGTGCTAGGGCCTTGGTGGGGTGCCGCTGGATTGTTGGTTGAGCTTTGCATGATGTCGGCTTGATAGCTTTGGTGATGGAGGCAGCGCTAGGCAGTCATGAAACAATGGCGATCATGACATAGGGGCGGAGGTGGAAGGTGTTTCGTGTGACCAGCTTTAATCTGAACGGAATCCGAGCCGCAAGCCGAAAAGGCTGGTTGCAATGGGCTGCAGATCACAACGCCGATGTGATTTGCGTGCAGGAAATCAAGGCCCAGGAAAAAGACCTTGACGCTTCGATGCGGGCGATTCAAGGTCCGCGGGGCGAGCTCAAGGGCTATTTTTTCCCGGCACAAAAGCCCGGTTATGCAGGCACGGCAATTTACAGTTTGCACCCACCGCTTGAGCTTTTTCGGGGTTTCGGCGAAGCCGAGTTCGATGACGAAGGGCGCTATATCGAAATCGACTTGGGTGCTTTTGCGGTGATTTCGCTTTATGTGCCCTCGGGATCAAGCAGCGAGGAGCGACTGGCTTCCAAGTTTCGGTTTATGCGCCGCTTCGAGTCGCATGTAAAAACCCTCAACCATCGTGGCAAGCCCTATGTGATTGCTGCCGATTGGAATGTGGCGCATCGCGAGATTGATTTGAAGAATTGGCGATCGAATCAACGCAACCCCGGGTTTTTACCCGAAGAAAGGCAGTGGATCGAGGGACTTATCAAGGAGCAAGGCCTTGTCGACGTGTTTAGGACCTTAGCGCCCGAGCAGGTGATGTACACCTGGTGGAGTCATCGCGGTGCAGCCTTTGCCAATGATGTGGGTTGGCGCCTGGACTACCAACTCGCTCATCCGGAGATGGCCGCACGGGCTCGTGCCTGGCAAGTGAATCGTGAGCCTAGGTTTTCGGACCATGCCCCGTTCACGGTTGACTATGACATTGCCCTGTCCTAGCAAGGCTCGAAGTGCGCTTGGTTGGGCCAGCGGGAAGCAGTCCTCGGAGTGCGCTTGGTTGAGAAGGCGGGATGCAATGCTCAAACGCGGCCGCTCAGCGAGGCTTTGTTCGCTCGTAGATCGGCATAACCTTGGGTAGTGCCTTGCGTATGTCGGCAATACGCGATTCATGCGAGGGGTGGGTAGAAAGCCATTGCGGTGGCGTACCCTGGCCGTTTGAGGCGCTCGACATTTTTTCCCAAAGGCTGATGCCTGCACGAGGGTCAAAGCCTGCTCTTGCACTTAAGTCCATACCAAGCAAATCGGCCTCGCTTTCGTCATCGCGGCTGAATTTAAGCATGGTCACATTTGAAACGCCTCGAGCGACCTGGCCGCCAATATCGCCATAACCCATCACTTGCGAGAGGATCGATGCACCGATGGTTAAGCCCTGGGCGATCATCGCTTTGCTTTGGCGTTCGCGACCGTGCTCGCGTAGGGCGTGGGCGATTTCGTGCCCCATGATGAAAGCAATTTCATCATCACTTAACTGCAAGCGCTCGATGATGCCCGTGTAAAACGCGATTTTTCCCCCGGGCATGGCAAAGGCATTCAAGGCCTGCGACCCGATCAACGAGACCTCCCAGCGCCATTGCGAAGCTCGATCGTTGTATCGTGCCGCATGCGGCAAAAGCCTTTTTGCGATGTTTTGCAGCCGCACTAATTTGGGGTGACCCTCGGGAGCAAGCGCGCGCTGCGATGCTGCACGCTCGCGCATTTGATCGTATTGCAAGGCTGCTTGTCGCTCGAGTTGTTCGGCAGAAACAAGATCGGCGACTTTAGAGCGCGGGGGTAAGTCGATGCCATCGGCGCGCAAGCCAAGTGGCGAGAGTGCTGCCATCACACACAAGAATGGTAGGAGATAGCAAAAGAGAGCTGGGGCAATGATGCCAAAGCGCAGATTTGCTCGACGATGACACAATGACGACATGCTCAATGGCTGAACCAAAGTGACGTTGGACAAGTTAGAAACAGGATGGCTTAGCTGGGTGCTTGATCAAGCAAGGTTAGACTTGGACTGATGAACTTTAGCGCGCTTTATTTTAGAAAGCCGATGTTGGTGCTTGCGCTTTTGGGGTTTTCAAGCGGTCTGCCTTTGGCGCTTTCGGGGGCGACACTTCAAGCCTGGCTGACGGTCGAAGGCCTCGACCTCAAAACCATCGGTTTTTTTGCCCTTGTCGGGCTGCCCTACACCTTTAAGTTTGCCTGGGCGCCCCTGCTCGATCGCTTTGATGTGCCAGGCCTGCCCAGGCGCAAAGGCTGGATGGCTTTATGCCCCGCGCTCATTGCGCTCCTGTGCTTTGCCATGTCAGGCCTTGAACCGGCCAAGGATATCTACCTGCTCGGTGGGCTCGCGGTGATGCTGGCCTTTGTGTCGGCAAGCAATGACGTGGTTTTTGATGCTTATCGCAACGAGTTGTTGGCCGCTGAAGAGCGCGGTGCAGGCGCTGCCGTCTCGGTCTTTGCCTACCGTGTCGCGATGCTGGTCTCAGGTGGTCTCGCGCTCATGCTCGCTGATTGGTGGTTTGGCTGGCAGGGTTTGTTTCGTGTGATGGCCCTTATCTTCACCTTGATTGCCATCGCAGTGCTTTGGGTGCCGGTGGTCGCTTCGAGCCCAGCCAAAACCTCAGCGTGGGTGGAATGGCGTGGCTTTTTGGTGATGCTGGCCGTTGGGGGTTTTGTCTACGGACTGGGTGCTCAGTTTGTACCGCAAGCAAGCCAAGCGTTTTCGCCACGCGCAAACCAGTTCTTAAAACTTGGCTTTGACAGCGTGTTGATGCTTACCGCCTTTGCTGCTGCACTTTGGGCTGCTCGCTCGGTTCGTTTCCCATCGCTCATGGAGCCCTGGGACGCGTTTTTTGCCCAGCCGCGGGCTGTTGCCTTGCTCGCATTGGTTGTGTTTTACAAGCTAGGCGATGCCTTTGCGGGCGCGCTTTCAACCGCCTTTTTGCTTCGCGGGCTTGGCTTTAGCGCAGCCGAGGTGGGTGCTGTTAACAAAGCACTGGGCTTGGCGGCGACGATTGTTGGTGCCTTGCTCGGTGGTTGGTATTTGGCAAGACGCCAGCTCGCCCAAAGCCTATGGCCTGCACTTTGGTGGTTTGGCATCGCTCAGGCGCTTTCAAACCTTGCCTACTGGACGCTTGCGGTCAGCGAAAAATCCTACGGGCTCATGGCATCGGCCATTGCCATTGAAAATCTTTGTGGCGGCATGGGAACCGCTGCATTTGTCGCTTTGCTCATGACGCTGACCGATCGACGTTATAGCGCCGCCCAGTTTGCCTTGCTCTCGGCACTGGCCGCTGTTGGCAGGGTTTATGTGGGGCCAAGTGCGGGCTTATTAGCCGAGCAATTCGGCTGGCCAAGCTTTTTTGCTTCAACGCTGCTCGCTGCGATGCC
>OMIE01000136.1 GCA_900299025.1 Burkholderiaceae bacterium | reverse complement strand
TTGGAAGGCGAGCCAGGCACCGGGAAAACTGAAATCGCAAAAGTCCTCGCCGCCTGGCTCGGCAAACCCCTTATCAGGCTGCAATGCTACGACGGCATGGACTTATCGCAGGCCGCCTACGAATGGGATCATGCGCGCCAATTACTTGAGATCAGGATGGCGGAGTCGATCGGTCGCCAAGGCGACATGGAAGTCAACGACCTATATGATCCGCGATTTTTGCTCCGCAGGCCTTTACTGCAGGCGATCGAAGCAAAAGACCAAGCCCCCATTCTTTTGATCGATGAACTAGACCGGACCGATGAGGCCTTCGAGGCTTATTTGCTGGAACTTCTGTCTGACTTTCAAATGTCAATTCCAGAACTAGGTACGATCAGCGCAAAACACCCACCGCTCGTCATCCTCACCTCCAACCGTACCCGAGAGCTTCACGATGCGGTTAAACGTCGCTGCCTTTACCAGTGGGTCGATTTCCCTGATGCACAACGCGAAGCGGCAATCGTTGCTCGAAAGGTACCGGCGATTCCCGCAGCCTTGCGTACAGAGCTTGTTGCCTTGGTTCAGGCCTTGCGGGGCTTGGACTTGTTCAAAAAGCCTGGCGTTGCCGAAACCATCGACTTTGCTCGAGCCCTACAAGTGCTTGCAGCGCAAAGTTTAAGCATCGAAATGGTGATGCAGTTGTTGGGTGTGCTTTTGAAAGTCCAAGACGACATCGCACTAGCAAGCGAAGCACTACCATCATTGTTAGCGGACTAAACACCGTAACTTGCTGATCCATCTCGATGATTGAATCTATATCGAACCATCCATCATAGCCTGTAATATCGATTATGGAATCTAAAGCGAATCATTCATCGTGGCCTGCTTTATCGCTTAGCGAAGCCAATCGCCAGCTTACTGCCCCTGGCATGCCGCTCGAGATCGAAGAAAAAGATATCCGCGGGGTTCGTCTAAAGGTGTGGAAGCATGCCCCTCAGAATCTTCGGGAAGTGTTCTTGCATGGACGCAAACATGGCGAGAAAGCTTTCCTTGTTTATGAAGATGAACGAGTTGATTTTGAAAGCTTTTCAAAAGCGAGCATCCACTTAGCTTGGCATTTAAAGCAGCTTGGCGTTGGACGAGGCGATCGTGTGGCACTTGCCATGCGCAACCTCCCGCAGTGGCCTGTTAGTTTTTTTGCAACGCTACTCATTGGTGCGATTTCGGTTCCTTTGAATGCATGGTGGACGGGCCGCGAGTTGCACTATGCTTTGGAAGACTCGGGCGCCCGTGTTTTGATCGTTGACGCCGAACGACATGATCGAGTTGCGCCCTGGCGTGAACAACTCCCCTCACTTGAGCACCTCTTTGTTGGGCTCGACGCCATCTTAGGGCCAACGTCGGCATGGGCGGGTCTTGAAGATTTACCCTGCCCTGATGAGCCCATCGATGCAGACGATGATGCTACTATTTTTTATACCTCCGGTACGACAGGCCATCCGAAGGGCGCACTAGGAACTCATCGAAATACCATCAACTCGGTGTGGTCAGCTGCCCATCTCGGGGCGCGCAACTTTTTGCGTCGCGGTCAAGCGGTTCCCTTGCCTGATCCAAAGGCGGCGCAACGCGCCAATCTGCTATCAGTGCCCTTTTTCCATGTGACGGGCTGCCAGGCAATTCTATGTCCTGCCCTTTTTGTGGGTACAAAAATTGTCATGATGCACAAATGGGATGCTGAGCGTGCCATGCAATTGATTGAGCGCGAACGGATCACGGGTGCAGGAGGTGTACCAACGATCGCCTGGCAACTGCTCGAGCATCCGCAACGTCATCGTTATGATTTATCGTCGCTCGAACTTGTCTCCTACGGTGGTGCGCCAGCTGCTGCAGAACTTGTTCGGCAGATTCGCGGACAATGGCCCCACGCGCTTGCAGGAACCGGTTGGGGGATGACCGAAACCTCCGCGACTTGCACACATCACAGCGCTGAAGACTATGAAACGCACCCGGATAGTTGCGGCCCAGCACTACCCAATTGCGAATTGAAAGTCTGCGACGATGCAGGCAATGCCCTACCCACTGGCAGCGTGGGCGAGCTTTGGGCCAAGGGTCCCAATGTGGTCAAAGCTTATTGGAACAAACCCAAGGCCACTGCTGAGACCTTTGTCGACGGTTGGGTAAAAACAGGTGACCTGGCAAAACTTGACGACGAAGGCTTTTGCACCATCGTTGATCGGAAAAAGGACATCCTGATCCGCGGTGGTGAGAATATTTACTGTATCGAAGTAGAAAGTGCCCTTTACGAGCACCCCGCGATCATGGATGCAGCGGTCGTGGGACGCCCACACCGTGTGCTTGGCGAAGAACCGGTGGCCATTGTGCACTGCAAGCCAGGTCTGTCGGTCAGCGAGGAAGCGCTCAAGGCCTGGGTGGCCGAGCGACTTGCTGCGTTTAAGGTACCCGTTTTGATTTGCTTTGAGCCTGAGACCTTGCCGCGCAATGCCAACGGAAAAATCATTAAAACAATGCTACGTGAGCGATTTACTGCTCACTGATTAGGTTTTTTTCTTAAAAAGTCGAAATCCACCCCCATTTCAGCCTGCAAGACCTCGCGCAAGAACAGTTGACGATAGCCACGATCGGCCTTGACTTCTTGAAGTGGTTTTTCTTTCCTACGTTTTGCGAGCGTTTCCTCATCAACCAGCCAGGATAATTCGCGCCGACTAAGACTTAATCGAATCCGATCGCCCGTTTGTACCCATGCAAGTGGCCCCCCCACGGCTGACTCAGGCGAAACATGCAAAATAATAGTTCCAGAAGCTGTACCACTCATACGCCCATCCGAAATTCTCACCATATCCTTAACACCCGCTTTTGCAAGTTTTTTGGGGATCGGTAGCATTCCCGCCTCAGGCATACCTGGCGCACCTTTTGGACCAATCTGCTTAAGCACGAGAATATCGTCAGGTCCAACCTCAAGATCAGGATCGTCAATGCGTTGGGCAAGATCTTCTAAGCCTTCGAATACCACGGCCTTACCCTCATGTTCGACAAGATGTGCTGAGGCTGCAGACTGTTTGATGATGCAACCTGCTGGCGCTAAGTTACCTTTTAATACGGCGATTCCACCTTCGGGATAAATGGCTTGATCCATCGAGCGAATCACCGACTGCTTAAATAAAGGATAACGATGTAAATAATCGTCGAGAACGTCACCTAGGGTTTTCCCGGTGACGGTTAAAGCGTCTAAATGTAATAAAGGTCTCAAGGCATGCAAGAGAACAGGTACACCCCCGGCCGCATGAAAATCTTCCATGTAATGCTCGCCAGAGGGCTTTAAATCGATAAGCACCGGGGTTTCGCGACCCATGGCGTCGAGTTGCTCGAGCGAGATCGCAAAGCCTAGCCTGCCTGCGATTGCAGTTAAATGAATCAAGCCATTTGTCGAACCACCTATGGCAAGCAAGACCCGCAACGCATTTTCAAAAGACTGTTGCGATAAAAAGCTTGACGGCTTACGCGCTTCTTTTGCAATTTGAATTGCTGTTCGACCGGTGCGTTCGGCAACACGGATCCGGTCAGCGGTCACTGCAGGCGGTGAAGCACCGCCTGGGACCATCATGCCAAGCACCTCGCAAAGAATCGCCATGGTGCTGGCTGTTCCCATCACCGAGCAGGTCCCAACACTGGCCACCAATTGATTATTGACAGCGCGGATCTCTTGTTCGTCAATATCTTGTGCGCGATACCGGGCCCAAAAGCGACGACAATCGGTACATGCTCCTACGCGTTGATCGCGATGCGAGCCGGTTAGCATCGAGCCTGTGACTAAGGAAATGGCTGGCACATCGGCCGATAATGCACCCATCAATTGCGCAGGCACAGTTTTATCGCAACCGCCGATCATGACGACCGCATCCATCGGTTGGGCGCGAATCATCTCCTCGGTATCGATTGACATCAGATTACGCAAATACATCGAGGTCGGATTCGAGAAACTTTCATGTACTGAAATCGTTGGAAACTCTACAGGCAGTCCACCTTCGAGCATGACGCCGCGCTTTATTGCCTCGATCAGCTGAGGTGCATTGCCATGACAAGGATTAAAGCCGCTTGCCGTATTGATGATGCCAATCACGGGTCGATTCAGCGCATCATCGCTATAACCAGCACCCTTGATAAAAGCCTTACGAAGAAAAAGCGAAAACTCCCGATCGCCGTAGTGTGCAAGGCCTCGATGCAAACCCTCGGGCTGATCGTCGCGCAGGGTACTAGCCCTGGCATCGTGATTCGGCTTTGATTGATTCATACTGTGTTTATCCGTGGTTTATTTGCTCGCAACAATCGCTCACTACCGAGTCTAAGACATGAAGCCCAAACCTGAACAAGCCGAACAGCAAAGTTTGTACACGCAAGCAAATCGACCGCCATCGGCAAGCGCCCGACCGAACAGCTACCCATCGGCAAGCGACCCATCGACCAGCTACCCAGCGCCAAGCGCAAGCCTTGATGACCGCGCGATAAGCCTCGCGGCACGCTATCCAGACCCTGCCTTTTCAATCTTGGATCAAGCTCATGCGAAGCTGCGCGTGAATGCCGCATCGGTCGAGCGCCTGGTGAGTGGGATGCGATGGGCCGAAGGCCCTGTTTGGTTTGGTGACTTGGGAAGCTTGATCTGGTCTGATATTCCCAACAATCGCATGCTGCGCTGGGACGAAGCTTCAGGTCGTTGCAGCATCTTTCGCCAACCCTCGCAATGTGCAAACGGTAACACCCGCGATCGCCAAGGGCGCTTGGTGAGCTGCGAGCATTTAAGCCGCAGGGTCACGCGTACCGAATACGACGGATCAATCACGGTATTGGCAGACTCTTTTGAGGGTAAGCGATTGAATTCACCTAATGACGTCATCGTTAAATCCGATGGATCGATCTGGTTTTCAGATCCAAGCTTTGGCATCCAGGGCTTTTATGAGGGTGAGGCTGCGCATGCCGAGTTACCCACTCATGTTTACCGAATCGACCCTGTTCGCGGCAAGCTTGAACTTGTGATCGACGATATCAAAATGCCTAATGGTCTTTGCTTTTCCCCAGATGAATCAAAACTTTATGTTTGTGAGAACGGTATAAACCCAAGATGCATTCGGGTTTATGAACTCGCTACAAACGGTAAAACGCTTCGGAAAGGGCGCATCCATATTGACGCCGGACCCGGAAGTATTGATGGTATCCGTTGTGATATCGAGGGCAGACTATGGTGTGGATGGGGTACAGGTGAAGGACTTGATGGCGTTCGTGTGTTTGACACCCAGGCCAATCCCGTGGTCCATATCGATCTGCCCGAGCGCTGCGCAAACCTATGTTTTGGCGGCAGGCATCGTAATCGCCTCTTTATGGCAGCAAGTCGTTCGCTATATGCGGTGTATGTCGGCACCCAGGGGGTCTAAATGACGCCCATGTCAAAGCCCAAATACCCTCTCAATGTCAGAGCGTTCGACCGATGAGTTCTTTCATCACTTCACTACTGCCGCCATAGATTCTAGAAATTCGCGAATCGGCCCAGGCGCGAGCAACCGGGTATTCCCACATGTAGCCATAACCGCCGTGCAATTGAAGGCATGCATCGATCACTCGATTTTGCAGCTCCGTAACATGTAGTTTTGCCATCGCCGCTGTTGCTCCCTCGAGGCGATCCTCGAGCAGTTCGAGCATGCACTGATTGATGAAGGCGCGAGCAACCTTGACCTCGGTCTTCAGGCCGGCAAGCGTGAAACGATTGTGTTGAAAATCGATAATTGGCTTGCCGAAGATCTGCCGGGACTTGACATAGGCGATCGTATCGTCGAGCACGGCTTCGGTGGTTGCCATCGCACTAACAGCGATCAGCATACGCTCGCGAGGCAACTCTTTCATCAGGCAGAAAAACCCTTGGCCCTCAGGCGCAAGCCGATTGGAGATCGGTATACGAACCTGATCAAAAAACAATTCGGAGGTGTCTTGGGCCTTGCGACCAATTTTTTCGAGATTTCGGCCGCGCCTAAAACCCTCGCGATCGGACTCAACCAAAAATAAGCTAACCCCCTTGGCGCCCTGGCTAGGGTCAGTCTTTGCCACCACAACCACCATATCGGCGAGTTGTCCGTTGGATATAAAGGTCTTTTGTCCGGTAATCAGGTAATCGTCCCCGTCGCGATCTGCGCGGGTCTTGATCGCTTGGAGATCCGATCCAGCGCCAGGTTCGGTCATGGCTATTGCCGTAATCACCTCGCCTGATGCCATTTTCGGCAACCAGCTTCGCTTTTGTTCTTCGGTCCCAAAATGAACCAGATAGGGCGCAATGATGTCGGAGTGAAGACCAAACGAGGGGCCTGTCACATAAGTCTTTGCAAGCTCTTCATTGAGTACAAAGGGAAAAAGGATGTCAGCGTCCTGCCCACCATAAGCCGAAGGCGAAGTCATGCATAGCAAACCGAGTTGACCTGCTCGCTGCCATAGCGATCGCGGCACGATCCCGTCAACTTCCCATTGGCTATGGAAGGGCAGGATCTCTTTTGCGATGAAACGTTTGACCTGCTCGCGAAAAGCTTCGTGCTCCTCGCGGTAATAGTGTTGACTCATGGCATCGGCTTCGGATAAGTTGACAAGCGGCTGGGGCAGCAAGATCGCTATTTCATCGTCGGCATCACAAACTCAGCGCCCTTGCCGATCGATTCAGGCCAGCGTTGCATGATGCTCTTGTAACGTGTGTAAAAGCGAATACCTTCCTCGCCATAGGCATGATGGTCACCAAATAGGCTGCGCTTCCAGCCGCCGAAAGACTGCCATGCCATAGGTACAGGAATTGGAACGTTTACACCCACCATACCGACCTGAACGCGTCTTGAAAATTCTCGCGCAACACCACCGTCGGCTGTATAAATCGACACACCATTACCAAATTCATGGCGATTAACGAGATCAAGCGCCTGAGCAAAATCCTTCACTCTCACCACGCAAAGCACGGGCCCAAAAATCTCCTCCTTATAAATGCTCATGCCGTCGGTAACTTGATCGAAAAGGCAGCCGCCAAGGAAAAAACCGTCCTCACGGCCGGTCACTCGAAGCCCTCGCCCATCCACCACCAGCTTAGCGCCTTCGGATACGCCTTGTGCAACATAGCTCTCAACCTTGCTGCGGTGCTGTGCGGTCACCAGTGGCCCCATTTCGGCATCGGATTCCATACCGTCTTTGACCACCAAGGCCTTGGCACGCGCTGCAAGTGAAGCCACCAGGCGATCGGCGACATCGCCAACAGCAACGGCGACCGAAATTGCCATACAGCGCTCACCGGCTGATCCGTATGCCGCACCAATTAAAGCGTCGACCGCTTGTTCAAGATTGGCATCAGGCATCACCACCAAATGGTTCTTTGCCCCGCCCAAAGCCTGCACACGCTTGCCCCTCGCGCTAGCTTCTTGATGGATGTACTGGGCGATAGGCGTTGATCCAACAAAGCTCACTGCCTGTACCAAGGGATGTTGCAACAGGGCATCGACAGCGGCCTTATCTCCTTGCACTACATTAAAAACACCATCAGGCAAGCCCGCTTGCTTTAGTAAATCAGCAATCATCAAGGAGGCCGA
>OMIE01000135.1 GCA_900299025.1 Burkholderiaceae bacterium | reverse complement strand
TGATTCGGTATATGGCGGTCAAATGAGCTTCCAGGAGAATGGGGTTGCCTCAAAAAAGGTCGGGTTATTCCAGGTCAAGGGCGGACAGAATCAATTCATCAAGTACATCGATTTGAATTGAGACCGCAGCTGATCCGAATGCGAAGCCGCGCTTACGCCGAATCGTTGGCGCACTGATCATGATCCATAGCATACGGTCAGCCAAGACCATGGGCAACGAGCGTGCAAGCCATGATCAGGCGCCAACAAGTGCTGGCCTCGCCTGCTAAATGGATTTACTTGCACAACTGCTCGTTAACGGGCTCGTAAACGGCAGTCACTACGCCCTCTTAGGACTTTCCTTTGGGCTGATTTTTGGGCCAACGCGAATCACGCATTTTGCCCATGGCCCCTTGGCCCCCCTTGCTGCCTATCTAGGATGGTGGGCAGCCCAGCGCGGCCTGCCACTAGAGCTGGCCTTGCTTACTGGCATCAGCGCGGGCGCACTCATTGGGGTTCTTTGCTATCAGTTCTTATACAGGCCATTTGAGCGTTCGGGCAGTCCTGCGCTTGTTATCCTGATTGGATCACTAGGGCTTTATATCGTTACCGAGAATTTTATTGGGGCCGTATTTGGCACTGACACCAAGGTCCTGGCAAATGCACCGAGCCATGTTTTTCTCATCGGACCTGTTGTCATCACGATGGTTCAGGCGATGCAAATGCTCGCTTTGCTTACAAGTTCGATAGCGCTTGCACTATTTCTCGGTAAGACTCGGTTCGGGCGCGCGGTGCTTGCCATGAATGACAACATCGAGATGGCACGTGTGGTTGGCATCGACACCCACCGCATTGCACTGCTTGTCTTTGGCCTGGGCTCGGCGATTGCCGCATGTGCTGCCTTGCTCATTCTTATGCGCGATGGGGCAAGCTCACACATGGGATTCAATCTGGTATTTATGGGTTTTGTAGCGGTAGTTGTCGGTGGCATTGGCAGTTTGCGCGGCGCGGTTGCAGGTGGCTATGCACTTGGCTTAGTCGAAAGTCTTGGCATGTGGAAGATTCCAAGCGAATGGCAGAGCTCGATTGCATTTGTGGTCTTGTTTCTTGTTCTGCTGCTTCGTCCTCAAGGCCTATTTGCTGGACGGCAATAACGCATGGACTATCTTTTTCACATTCTAGTCAGCGTCGCCTTGTTTTCAATACTAGCGACCTCGTTTAATTTGCTCATCGGTTACTCGGGGCTGTTTGCCCTGTCGCATGCAGCGTTTTTTGGTGTAGGCGCCTACGCTACTGCGATTCTTACCACCCAACTTGGCCTTGGCTTTCCGTCGCCGCTGCTGATTGGTATGCTTATTACAGCATTTGTTGGTATAGCGATCGCGCTTCCCGCCCTACGCATAGGGGGCGATTATTTGGTTATTGTCTCGCTTGCCTTGCAAATGATCGTCGCTGCGATCATGTTGAACTGGACTTCGCTTACTGGCGGCACCGACGGTATTCGAGGTATTCCACGGGTGGTTATCGCAGGCTGGGAGTTGAATAGCGCGCCTCGCTTTTTACCATTGGCAGCATGCTGCGCAGCGATTTGCTTTTGGATAAGCTGGAAAATCGGCCATTCTCCCTACGGGCGCGCGCTCAAGGCCATGCGAGAAAACGAGTCTGCCGTGCTTTCGGTCGGCAAAAACGTTGTCGCTATGAAACTTAGTGTTTTCGCACTCGCTGCGGCCTTAGCTTCGGTAGCCGGATCACTGTATGCGCATTACGTTACCTTCGTGTCTGCTGAAGGCTTCACACTCGATCTAACGGTCTACATCTTAGCGATGGTTATATTAGGCGGAACGGGCAATTTATGGGGATCACTACTAGGCGCGGCGATTCTGACAGCGCTCCCAGAACTACTCAAGTTTTTAGCACTAGCTCCTGATATCGCTGATAAAACAAGGCAAATGCTCTACGGCGTGATTTTGATTCTCATCTTACGGATCCGCCCACAAGGCCTGATACCCGAATCGTCAACGCTCACAAAGGCGCAGGACCCCGGGTTTCGCCCTGATGTGGGCGCTTTGGTGAAGGCTGCAAAGCTTGAGGGCAAAGGCCTCGAGAAGCGATTCGGCGGCATTGTTGCGGTCAGCGGGGTTGACATCAGTATCGAACCAGGCCGAATCACCGGCTTAATCGGACCAAACGGCGCTGGCAAGACGACCGCCTTTAATTTGTTAACAGGCTTCTTAAAGCCGAGTGCCGGTGAGGTTCGTTATCGTGATAGATCCTTAACAGGCCTAAAGCCGCATGAAATCGTAAGGCTTGGGATTGCTAGATCGTTCCAAGATCTACGCCTTTTTACCCGAATGAGCGTGATCGAGAATGTCATGGTTGCCATGCCTAGGCAATCAGGCGACTCCTTGTTTCAGGTTTTTTTCAATCCTTGGAAAGTGCAGCGTGAAGAACGCGAACATCTTGCAAAAGCGCTCGCGATCTTAGAATTTGTTCAATTGGCGCATCGTGCTTCGGATATTGCAGCAGATCTCTCCTACGCCGAAGAGAAGCTGCTCGTTGTTGCTAGGCTCATGGCCACTGAAGCCGAGGTTCTGCTTTTTGACGAGCCTTTATCAGGGCTCTCACCGGACACCTTAGAGCAGGTCTTTCCGATTTTCCGTAAGTTGGCAGCCTCGGGAAGAACGCTAGCGATCATCGAACACAATTTAGATGTGATTCGAAGCCTTTGCGACAGTGCGATATTTCTTGATGAAGGTAAGAAGTTTGCCCATGACCGACCCGAGGTCTTAATGAACGACCCTGTGCTTGCCACACGCTATTTCAAATAGATCGTTATGCGATGAGTCTAAGTCTTCAAGCTCAAGGATTACGCGCTGGTTATGGGCGCAAGACAGTCGTTCATGGTGTCGATTTCTTAGCGCGCGAGGGCCGTGTGCTTTTGATGCTCGGCCATAATGGAGCGGGAAAGACAACCTTGGTCAAGACCATGTTCGGCTTGTTGAGCCCCATGTCAGGCGAAGTCCTTTTAGGCCAGCAAAACATCACAGCTCGAAGTCCAGCACAAAATGTTCGTGATGGCTATGCCTTTATCCCCCAGGGTCATGGCATCTTCAGAAGCTTGAGCGTTGCCGATAACCTCTCGCTAGGCGGTTTTACCGAGCATGACCCCGGCAAGCTTGCATCGCGTAAACAAATGATTTATCAACTTTTTCCGATTCTTGCCGAGCGAGCTCAGCAGATTGGCGGTACGTTATCGGGCGGACAGCAACAAATGCTTGCTATTGGCATGGCCCTCATGCATGGTCCGAAATTGATCGTGCTTGATGAACCATCGATTGGCCTTGCGCCAAATCTCGTGGAAAAAGTCATGCGTAGCATCCGTGAAATCAATCAAACACTTGGCACCACCATCGTCATTGTCGAACAAAACGTGAAGGCGAGTCTGCCGGTAGCCGATGATGTTATTGTTCTAAAAACCGGATCTAAAGTCTATGATGGCCCACCCGATCCACTCCAGGATCCAGTTCTATTGATGTCCTTGTTTTAAAGCGCAAGAGGTATTGGCATGAAAAAAGTCCTTATCGCCGGAGCCTCTGGGCTTGTTGGCTATGCCGCAGCCCGCGCCTTTATCAAAGCAGGTTGGAAAGTAATCGCGCTGTCGCGAAGGATTCCACCTGGCCTTGACGAAGCGATCTGTCTGCCCATCAATCTTCGCGATCCCAGGACGCTCGATGCCTTAAATGAGCACTTACAGGGCTTAACTCATGTGGTCTATGCAGCGCTCTATGAGAAAGATGATTTGATCGCTGGCTGGCAGGACCAAGAACAAATGACCGTTAATTTGGCCATGCTTCAGCACTTGATGGATTACCTTTTTGAAAGGACAAACATTCAGCAGCTAAGCTTATTGCAGGGTACGAAGGCCTACGGATCGCATCTTGGTCCGATCCCAGTTCCCGCTCGCGAGCGCCTCCCAAGGCATGATCATGCTAACTTTTACTGGCTTCAAGAAGATTACTTAAAGGCAAAGCGCGCTGAACTTGCCAGCTCTAAACCCTGGCATCTCACGATCTTGCGGCCGCAGGTTATCTTCGGTGAGTCGATTGGTAGCGCAATGAACAGTATTCCAGCAATTGGGGTTTACGCTGCGCTCTTAAAGGATCAGGGAGAGGAGCTGCATTATCCAGGTGGCCCGCAGCGGGTTTTTCAAGCCGTTGACGCCGATTTGCTGGGTCGGGTTTGTGTTTGGGCGGCTACCGCGCCTGCAGCACGTGACGAAATTTTTAATGTGAACAATGGCGAGCCGATGGATTGGGCGAGCGTGTGGCCTGCCATCGCCGATGCGCTCGGCATGAAACCAGGAAAGCGCAAACCCATGTGCCTTGCTGAGGAAATGCCAAAGCGCCAAGCCCAGTGGGCGGGCATTGTTGATCGCTTCAATCTCAAGTCCCCCAAGGATTTAGCTGAGTTCGTAGGCTTATCCTTTCAATATACCGATCGGAACATGGCCTATGGCATGGAAAGCAATCCCCCCCCGCTTTCGATTGTCAGCAGCGTGAAGCTCAATCTGGCAGGATTCACTGAGCTTGTCGATACAGAATTCATGTTTCGACGTTTTTTTAAAACGTTCCAAGACCAACAACTTATACCGCCTAAAGATTGGTACAGTTGACAAACGCGATGGGCTTTGACCTTCCCTGCTTAAGCATGGTGTCTTAAGGCAACTAATCCCATGTAATCACCCCAGCGCCTAGCCCTGAGCCGAACGCGATCCCCGATTTGCATCGCTTGCTTCGGGTTGTTGGCTCCGGAGTCCTCTATCGCCATAAGGCTAAAGCCTTCTTGCATACGAACCAAGAGAATCGCATAAGGAAGCATCGCTTGAAAGGCAGGATCTGAAGCCCTCCTGATTTCCGTGGTTGCTTCGACAAGACCAAGTCCGACGCTATCCTTCCAGCCGAGCTCTTTTGCGCCACATTCGACGCATCGATACCTTGCAAGATTCTGTACGATATAACATCTTGAGCACACTTGATAGCGGATCAAGCCATCGTTCAATCCCTCAACAAAGGGCTTAGTGCAACGCGGTATTGATATCGCTTTCATAGCATCTCAACTAACAAGCTTCGATGAGTAATGAGACATGGGCTGAAAGCACACCGCCGTCGGCATGGACAAGTGCAAGCTGCCTTGCCGCGATCTGTCGCTCGCCAGCTGATTGACTTAATTGCTGATAGCACTCAGCGATATGTGCCATACCACCTGCAACGCCTGAATGGCCAAAGGAAAGTAGGCCACCGTGGGTATTTAGGGGCATATCACCCTCCGCTGAGAAGTAGCCTGATCGTGCAAGCTTTGCACTTTGCCCTCGCGGCACAAGACCCAGATCCTCAAGCAGGATGGCTAATGTTATGGTAAATGAATCATAAATACCAAGATAGTCAACATCGCTTAGATCACAGCCTGCTTGCTGCAGTGCTCGCGCGAGACTCTCACGGGCGCCAAAATCTTCTGCAGCCCGCATCGCACTCAAATGTTGATGACGATGTCCCTGCCCTGCACCTCGCAATCGGGCTGTAGGTCGACCGGGATGCTTAGCGCTCACAAGCAGCGCAACAGCACCATCGGATATCGGACAACAGTCGAGCAATTTTAGCGGCGATGCGATCGTTCTTGATTGTAAGACATCTTCTACGGTTATGGGCTGGCGATAATGCGCTTGGGGATGCTTCATGGCATGCGCACGCATCAAGACAGCGAGCGCTGCGAGGTCGGGCTCGTTAAGCCCAGTTGCCGCCATGTACCTGGAGGCTAAAAGCGCATAGTACGATGGCACCGTTGTTCCATGGGGCAGTTCATAAACGGGATCACCCACTTGAGCCAAGGCGCTGATAGCGGCGTCTCGGCTCATACCGCTGAGCCGGTTTTCCCCCGCGAGTACGAGCACGTGCTGACAACGCCCTGCTCGGATCAAATCGCCTGCGAGCATGAGCATCCCTGCTCCCGTTGCACCGCCCATTTGGATACCGTGCGCATAGGAAGGTGACAAGCCATAACGTTCTGCAAATAAGCTTGCTAACATGAGATGTGGCAGGTTAACCGCGTAGCCGCAGAGTAAGCCATCGATTTGCCCAGGCTCGATGCCCGCTTGCGACAAGGCCTCATCGGCCGCTTCGGCCATCAGATCAATCGTGTGCAACCCCTTTAAGTCACCAAAGGGGGTGCAAGCAGCAGCAGTTAGGTAGGGCATTAGCAAGTGGTCAGGCAGAGCATCGGCAAACGGTCAGGTGGGCCATCAGCAATCAGTGCAGAATCAGGCTTTCCTTTGCATCATGCTTGCCAGCATAGAGGTCGTCAATATGAGTCATCCCAGTTTAAGCCATCAACAGTCCGAAATCGATAACAAAGAGACTGCTGCTCATCGCGGCCTGCCGCATTTTGAACCAGTCGCTGAGCAAGGCGTGATCAATCGATTTGAACTCGATCATCAATTACAAGCTTTAATGCGAATCTATTTAGAGCCCAAGCTTTGCGACGCGATTTGGCCTGCCATGCAAAAGATGGGCGCCCTGGCCGGCGGGCCCCTCGATTCACTGGCGCATGATGCCGACCACCATCCACCAGTTTTGAGCCATCGTGAGCGTAATGGGCATAACAAGCAACGAATCGACAAGCACCCTGCTTATCAAGCCATGGAAAAAATCGCGTTCAGCGAGTTCGGTCTGGCCGCGATGAATCATCGCGCAGGGATCATGGGTGCAGATGCGTCTTGGCCTCCGATTGCGAAATACCTATTGTCATATTTATTTGTTCAAAGCGAGTTTGGGCTTTGCTGCCCGCTCTCGATGACCGATTCGCTTACTCGAACATTATCGCGTTTCGGTTCGCCCGAGCTCGTGAATCGGTATCTTCCAGCACTCACCAGTACCGACCTTGATGCGTTAGCCCAAGGGGCAATGTTTATGACCGAGCAGGGCGCCGGATCTGACGTGGCCCACACCGCAAGCGTCGCCTATCCAGACCTTAGCGATGCGCGATTGTGCAAACACGGCGCCGAGCCTCAAAGCTGCAACGGTCAGGAATTAGAACCAAACTGGCGCTTATATGGTGAGAAGTGGTTTTGCTCAAACCCCGATGCAGATTTGGCCATGGTTCTGGCGCGAACCGGACCGATGCAAGACGGGATCAAAGCTGTATCGCTCTTTTTAATGCCGAAGTTGCTACCGAATGGGCAACCTAACCACTATCGTATCGTGCGGCTAAAAGACAAGCTTGGATCGCGCTCAATGGCAAGCGGCGAGATCAGCCTGCAAGGCGCAAGAGCCTTTTTGATCGGCGAAGCGGGCAGAGGCTTTGTGCAAATGGCCGATATGGTTAATAACTCGCGACTATCAAATGGCATGCGAGCGGCCGGGATGATGCGTCGAGCGGCTCAAGAGGCTTGGTTTTTCGCCCAACACCGTCGAGCCTTTGGAAAAACCCTCGCTGAGATGCCCCTCATGCAACGACAGCTGATGAAGATCAGACTACCTGCTGAGCAGGCCTTAAGCATGATGTTTCAAGCTGCTCAAGCGCTCAAGTTATCAGACAACTTGCGGCACCAACACGCAAAGCGTGGCGATCATCGTGACTTGAGCGACGTCGACGCTTCCGATGCTGCCTACCCGCTCGCATATGGACTAACCCGCTTGCTCACACCGCTTATCAAGTTTCGTGCCTGCCGCGATGCGCGCAAAGTATGCGGCGATGCCATGGAGGTGCGAGGTGGCTGCGGCTATATCGAAGAGTGGGCCGATGCCCGCTTATTGCGCGATGCCCATCTTGGCTCAATTTGGGAAGGCACAAGTAACATCGTTGCCTTAGATGTTATGCGCGCCATTAAACGTGACGCAGGCCTCGAAGCGCTTGATGCACATAGCGCCCGGCTCGTCGACGATATCAAGCGCCAATCAAGTCAAGGTGGACTACAAGCGAGTCTGGCCCAATGGGAGGGTGCGCAAACCGGGTTGCGGGCCCTGGTCAAGGCTGCAGCCTTTGAGGGACGCGATGACTTGGCCCGCAAGGCTGCATCGGCGCTTTACAACAGTACGACAGCACTTTTTATGCTTTGGGAAGCATCACAAATGCCTGCGGGTGTAACTGCTGACTTCCGCAGCACAGCTGCAACACAAGTCATTCGCAATCGTCTTCTCGGCGCGGACCCTTTAAGCATTGATCCACTGGACCAACATGATTACCGCTATTTTAGTTAAAGATCTAAACATAAATTTGAAGAAATCAACACTTAAACATAATTTATCATCACTTACTGTCGGCGAGTCTCTGAGTCTGCAACACACTTGCGCTTGTCACACTTTGCATAGCGCTCGCGCAGTTCCACACTTTCAGAGCGTTCGCGCCTTTCCAACCCACACTAGAGTGAGCTTATTATGACCGCGCGCACCAGCATTCATCGCCTTGAGGTTGCCACCAATCTTTATGATTTCGTCAACAATCAGGTCTTACCTGGCACTGGCGTCGAGCAGGCAGCGTTTTGGAAAGGATTCGATCAAATTGTCCATGATCTTGCGCCTAAGAATTTGCACTTACTGGCCGAACGCGATCGCATGCAAGCTGAACTCGACAAGTGGCATCAAGCACATCCAGGCCCGATCAAGGACATGGAGGCCTACCAGAGCTTTCTTCGCAACATCGGCTATTTAGTCGCCGACCCTGAAACGGTCAAGGTAGCAACCAGCAACATTGATCACGAAATTGCCCACCAAGCCGGGCCTCAACTTGTTGTTCCAATTCTTAATGCGCGTTATGCACTGAATGCAGCCAATGCCCGTTGGGGTTCGCTCTACGATGCACTTTACGGCACCGATGCGATCAGCGAAGCTGATGGCGCGGAGCGTGCTGGTGCATATAACCCTATCAGAGGAGCGAAAGTGATTGCCTACGCACGGCAATTCCTTGACGACAGCCTACCGCTCAAAAAGGGTTCGCACAAAGATGCGGTTCAATACCGCTTAAAGCCAGGGGCCAACGGCAAGCTCGCTCTGGAAGTTGAACTGGCCGATAAAAGCCATACCGCCTTGGAGCATCCCGAACATTGCATAGGCTACCAGGGCGACTCGGATCATCCTCATTCGATCCTTTTCATTCATCATGGCTTACATATCGATCTGCAAATTGATCGTAACGCTTCGATTGGGTCGAGCGACCCGGCAGGCGTACAGGACATTGTGCTTGAAGCGGCCGTTTCAACCATCCTAG
>OMIE01000134.1 GCA_900299025.1 Burkholderiaceae bacterium | reverse complement strand
CGGTTGAAAGGCCTGCGTCAGTGTGCAGGTCAATATCGTCGCAAGAGCAACGGTAACCGATCTCGCACCGATCTGTCCTGGGACTCGAGCCGATTGAGAAGTAGACAATCCCAAGTTTCTTTCTGTCTTATCGCAAGAGCGCGAGGACTGGTTGAGCACGAGTGCTGACCAAAGACATCGTCTGACTTAGGACATAGGCTTGGAGACGGGCTTTTACCGTTTCGTGAATTGTTGGATAGGATGCTCGATGCCGGTATCTCGGCACGATCTATAGCTAAAGAGAAACTGGCCAAGAACTTATATCAATAAAGAGGAAGAACAATGGAGCATCAACTTTTTATTCTTAATGGGGCAAACCTCAATATGCTTGGAACGAGAGAGCCTGAACTATACGGAAGGACAACGCTTTCCGAAATCGAACATGCTTCAAAGGTTCTTGCTCAGTCACTAGGATTCACATGTGACTTCCGCCAGACAAACCACGAAGGCATTTTGATAGACTGGATCCAGGAAGCCGCTATAAAAGATGCTTCGGTCATCATTAACCCGGCGGGTTTTTCTTTTGGTCGCGTGCCGGTCCTCGATGCCTTAAAACTATTGCGCAAGCCGCTTATTGAAGTTCACATCACCAACATTCACCAGCGACCCGCGCCGTACACCCACTCACTGACTTCGCAGGTTGCTCATGGTGTTATCTGCGGCCTCGGACCGACAGGCTATTTGCTTGCGGTGCGCGCGATTGCGCAGAAACTCGGCCTTATCGACTTGCTAGCTTGAATCAGGAGAACCGTTATGCTCGGAAGAGCAGCACTAGCCATGTGGTGGGACGTTCCGTGTGAAGCGAGAGACGAATTAGAACATTGGCATGCCTTTGAACACGTTCCTGAGCGCTTATCGATTGACGGATTCTTGAGAGCATCACGCTGGACTGATGCATCTGGAGGTGACGGCTTTTTTGTTATGTACGAATTAAGTGCGCATGACGTCTTAGCATCCCAAGCTTATCTCGCTCGGCTCAACGCGCCAACACCGTGGTCAATAAAGATGATGCCATTTCACCGCAAGATGGTTCGCGCTCAATGCCGGGTGATTCACAGTCATGGTGCTGTGACGGCGCGTCATGTATTGACACTTCGCTTTTCCCCAATCGAAGGTTTCAGCGGTGGGATCATGGATCGGCTTGGACATCTTGGTAAGTCTTATGCTCAGCGTCGTGGCGTCGTAGGGTTTCATGTTTTGCAACATGAATCGCCAGAGATCGATATAACTACTGAGCAACGCGTTCGAGGCAATACAGATCGCATAGCAGACCGCATCGTGATTGTTAGTGGCTATGATTTAAAAGCACTTCAGGTACTGGCCAAGGATGAACTATCAGAGAAGCATTTACAAAACTTAGGGGGCAGCACGGAACTCGGATACCAACTTTATTCGCTTGCATACACAGCCGTTCCGGCTGACGCTTAATTACATTTCATTCATTTGCCCCAATACGACAAAGCCGCTTCGATACTTAATTTCGCTCACTTCAAACATTATACCGTTGTCTAAGATTTGACGAAATACCCACATCAAGTGATCTCGCAAGTTCACGATCCAGTAATGTATAAAAGGCATATGGGTTGTAAATAGCAACGGACGACGCGTGAAAGGTCAAGTGTGCCCTGATGGCGATCGACTGCCGTCGGGATGCCCAACTCGGGCGGGCTGCCGTCCAGTTGGGGAATCATCACCCTGCGCACCGGATTGAGCCGGTAGCGCCCCTGCAACAGCGCTTGGCGGATATCGGGCCACTTCATTTGCAGCTAACTCAGAGGAGTTTGAGGCTTGAGATTGTCATGTAGCTTTATGGCACCTAGCCATCTATCATCTGCTGTGCATAGAGCAATCGCACCATCAATCTGACTCACTGCCGCAGGGAAAACACGGAATTGCCATGCCGCTCGAACGCTTAGAACACTTCCTCATTCAAACAACTCAGCTTCAGGCCACCCGAGATTGGTATGTCGATGTGCTCGGTATGACAGAGGGGTGGCACCCTGATTTCAAGTTCCCTGTCGTGTGGCTTTATCTCGGCGACAAGGACGTTTTGCACCTAACAGAGGGCGGGCCCATCGTAAGTCAAAACAGACTCAGTTATCTTGGTCAGCAGTCAACACAAACCCAGGGTACCGGCGTTGTCGACCATGTGGCCTTCAGGTGTTCGGACCTCCCCGGCATGTTGCAACATTTACGTGAGCGCAACATTGCATTTAACGAACGCATGGTCAGCGACCAGGGGCTTTACCAACTCTTTCTTTTCGATCCCAATGGCGTCAAGGTTGAGTTGAACTTTGCTAATGTAGAGGCCATTCGTCATGGCATCAATGCCCCTGTAAAGGCAAGCGAACTTTAGAGAATCCAGGCGACATCATCGAAGATGTCGTCCTTGAAGCCGTCGATGACGTCCTGGCCGGCGCAGTCCGACAACGGCACAATCCGTTCGGCCACTTCCTCGATCCGCTGCCGCTCACTCACCCCAAGGGCGGACAGCACGGCCTCCATCTGTTCACGCTGCTCCTTTTTCGTCTTCTTGGTGTCGAGATCCGGCATGGCAAGGCTGAACTCGTCCGCCATGAATTCACGGAACACCGCCGGCGGCAGGTGGCCCAGGAGCTTGCTCAGGTTTTCTGCATCGTTCATCTACATACCCCTCAAAGGTTTGGATCGGCTTGGTATCAGCCTCGACTGCCCTTTTCTTGTCGGGGTGCACGGACCGATGTCGTTCGGTTTACCGAACGAATGTGATTACCTCGGAGCACTAAGTTGTTTGTCGAGCAGGTACTAAATCGTTCGGCGTAGTAGCATTATTTTCGGATTGAAGCCAACTAATGAGGAAATGCTGGTGCCATCGCCCCTGGGG
>OMIE01000133.1 GCA_900299025.1 Burkholderiaceae bacterium | reverse complement strand
GCGTTCGCATAAAATCGTTAATCGTTTGGCCTTTGCTGGCCCCAATAATGCATTAAGCCGGGGTATGGTTCCCCAAGTGAGCGGAATGCCAAGCGCGATTTCAGGCAGCGACACAAAGGCGTTTCGCGCCAAAACCCGCCAATCACAAGCCAATGAAAGCGCGAGCCCGCCACCGACCGCATAGCCCTCGATGGCAGCAATCACGATTTGCGGCATCGACTCCCAGGCCTGGCACATGCGAAAGCCGAGCGATGCAATTTCACGTCGCTCAATCAATGGCTTTTCAGTCTGAGCCCAGGCTTGCGCATCGTGCAAGTCAGCCCCCGCCGAGAAATAAGAACCTTCGCCTCGAAGAATGACCACATGAAGATCAAGCCTATCGCTCAATTCCCTTGCACAGCGAATCATTTCGCGCATGAGGGCCTGCGATAAGGCGTTGCGTCGTTGTGGGCGCTTAAGCGTTACTTCTGCAAGTGCGCCATCGATCCTGACATCGATAAACTGAAAGGGAGTACTCATCGACCTTTCCACTGCGGTGTTCTTTTTTCTAGAAAAGCATCCATGCCTTCCTTAAAATCCTCGCTACCGTAGATTTGCATCACCAGGTCGTGATCATCGGCGTGATCACCATCGGCGTGGATGCGCCGCAAGGCCTCTTTACAAGCCATCATCGTGAGGGGTGCATGTCCTGCCAACTGTTCGGCCAGCGCTCGAGCGCTTGGCATCAAATCAGCCACATTGGAGACGACCTCGCTTAAAAAGCCGATCGACAAGGCCTCTTGAGCCTCCATCAAACGCGCGGTAAAGATCAGATGTTTCACCCTTGCTGGTCCCATCAGGGCAACAAGCCTGCGAAAGTTACTTAATGCGAGGGTATTGCCAAGGGATCGCGCAATCGGAAAACCAAAGCGCATATCGGCCGTTGCAATCCTTAAATCGCAACATGCAGCAATCGCTGCCCCGCCGCCGGTGCATGCCCCTGCAATTGCAGCAATAAGCGGTACCGGACATTTCTCGACGGGATCAAGAACAGCCTCCATGCGCTTTTCGTAGTCAATGCCGTCTTGACCCGACTTAAAGGCTTTGAATTGCGAAATATCAGTCCCTGCGGCGAAGGCCTTCTCGCCTGCACCCGTTAGGATAATCGCTCGAAGGCTTTGATCATGCGCGGCTTGCTTGCAAAGCACCGAAAGCCGCTCGTACATATCAAAGGTGAGCGCATTTCGAGTTTGTGGACGATTAAAGGTCGCGGTCACAATCGATTCATCGCGTGAAATGAGAAGATCGCCTTCAGCGTAAAGTGTCACCATGAGCTTTCTCTGCAGTTTTTGTGCACAGGATGATGCCAGGATTAGTCATGGACCATAAGCCCCCCGAAATCGCAGGCCAGGCCGCCCGAGAACCAATCGCTGCTGTTTCGGAAGATGTTGATGCTCCGAAAGCGAAGCAAAGCCTTGCCAATGAGCAAAGCATTTGCCATGAACAACGTTTGTCGAATAAACATGGCGAACCATTCAATCATAAAGTCCAAGCACTGAAGCCAGGTGTTTCGCTCATTCCAGGGCAACTTACTGCAAGCCACTGGGGCACATATCGCGTCGATGACTCGGGTGCGCTCAAAGCCTTTGAGCGAGACCCCAAGCCCTGCTCAATCGGTCTACATATGAAGGAGGCTTATCGACATCCACTCAGAATTGCCAGGCCAGCTGCGCGTCTTGCCTGGTTAATAGCCGCTCGTGAAGGCCGTTTTCAAAGTCCTATGGCTTCTGGGACGACCGCTCGGGGCGCTGATCGTTTTGTGGAACTCGACTGGCCAGAGGCCTGTGGCTTGGCTGCGTCAGCGCTTCAATACACGAAAAAGCATGACGGTAATGAGGCTATTTTCGGAGGCTCTTACGGTTGGTCTAGCGCTGGGCGATTTCACCACGCTCAGAGTCAGGTCCACCGCTTCCTAAACGCCTTTGGCGGCTATGTTCGCTCGGTTGATACCTACAGTCTTGGTGCTGGTCGCGTCATCCTGCCCCACGTCTTTTTGCCGATCGACCGACTGATTGTTGAGCACCACGACTGGAAGACCTTGCAAAGACACACCAAGCTCTTTGTGTCATTTGGCGGCGCAGCTGCTAAGAATGCGCAAATTGGTCAGGGCGGTGCATCGCTTCATCAACTGCCCGATGGGCTACAAAGCATGGCAGAAGCGGGTTGTCGCTTTGTCAACATTAGTCCGGTTCGAGATGATATTGCGATTGACGCTTGGGACGGCCTGACTGGGCGCACTCAAAGCAAGCACGAATGGCTATCGATTCGACCCAATACCGATACCGCCATGATGCTCGCACTGAGTACCGAGATCATCCTCGCAGGCGACGCTGATTTAGATTTTTTAGACCGCTATACCGTTGGCTTTTCAGCGTGGAAGGATTATTTGCTTGGCAAGGTTGATGGTCAGCGAAAAGATGCGAGCTGGGCGAGCCTTATCTGCGATATCCAGAGCACTGAGATTCGCGGCCTTGCTAAAGCGCTGACCAGCCAACGCAGCCTCATCAATGTGGCCTGGTCATTGCAGCGCGCATCGCACGGTGAGCAAAGTTTCTGGGCGGCGATCGGGCTTGCGAGTGTGATTGGTCAGATCGGACTACCGGGCGGCGGTGTTGCGCTGGCTTACGGCCCAAGTAATGTAATGGGATCAACAGGCCCAATGCTTGGGGGTCCAACGCTGCCCCAAGGCATGAACCAAGTGAAGGACTTTATACCGGTTGCACGCATTGCCGACGCACTAATGCAGCCTAAAGAATCGTATCTTTATAATGGCGAAGCAAGGCGCTATCCGGATTTGAAGCTACTCTATTGGGCAGGCGGCAATCCTTTTCACCACCATCAGGACCTAAACCGATTAGCCAGAGCATGGCAAAGACCAGACACCATTATTGTCCACGAACAGTTCTGGAACGCCAACGCCAAAATGGCCGATTTGGTTATGCCTGCAACCAGCACGCTCGAGCGCGACGATATCGGCTACGCCCATCGCGACCCGCATTTGATTTGGATGAGAGCCATTGAGGCAGCCTACCGAGATGCAAGAGATGACTATGAAATATTTAGCGATATTGCTGCATTGCTCGGCGTTCATGAGGATTTCACCGAACGTCGCAGCAGCAGGCAGTGGCTCGAGGCCCTTTATGATCGCCAAGCGAAAAGTCTCGCCCAACGCGGCTTAAACCTGCCAAGCTTTGAGCAATTTTGCAGCGGCGGCGGTCTTCGCATCGAGTTCGATGAGCAAGCTCAGGTGCTGCTTGCCGATTTTCGAGAGGACCCAGCTAACAATCCGCTACCAACGCCCAGTGGTCGCATCGAGATCAGCAGTAAAACCATTGAGGGTTTTTCACTACCAGATTGCGGGCCCTACCCGCGTTGGATCGAGCCCTTCGAGTATTTGTCTTCCCATCCAACGATCGATACGAACCATGCCGTTTCCCAAGATCTTCATAGGCATGCCAACAAGGCTATTCAGTCAGCAGCCGACCAAGTCGATTTAGCCTGGCTTGAATCATCATCGATGTGGCAAGAAGCCATGCGACATCGTGCATTACATCTCATCTCCGATCAGCCAGCCACGAAGCTTCACAGCCAACTCGACCACGCTGGACCAAGCCGAGCAGCAAAGTGTAACGATCGAGAACCTATCATGATGCATCCTGAAGATGCTGAGCGTCGGCAGCTCAAAGAAGGCGATTTGCTTTGCATCATGAACCGACGGGGCGCATGTCTTGCCAGCCTTGTCATCGACGACGGCATTCGCCCGGGTGTTGTTCGCCTATCGACTGGCGCCTGGTGGGATCCAGCCGAGGCCTATCCTGGTCTTTGTTTACATGGCAATCCTAATGCCTTAACAGCCGATCGTGGTGCATCAAGCCTGTCGCAAGGTTGTAGCGCTCAAAGCTGCTTGGTCTGGATAAGCGCTTGGACCAAGGAAGTCCCGCCGATGAGAGCCTTCGAAACGCCTCGTTTCACTCAAACCATTTAAGCCATTCAAGCACGCAATTTCTATGAGCAAAGACTTACACCAACAAGGCAACTATCTGCCCACGCTACCGAATGCATCACAGCGGGCACTCGCAGAACAATTACCGATTGAAGCGGAGCTAGCCTTTCACGTGCTGCGCTTTCAAAGCCCACGACCAGGGCCGCGATTGATTGTCACTGCGGCCGTGCATGGTAACGAAACGCATGGGAGTTTTGCAATTCAGCGCATTGTTCAACAATTGATAAGCAGTGAACTGCAGCTGCTATGCGGCCACCTAAGCTTAGTCCCCGTGACCAATCCCAAAGCCTGGCGCTTGCAACGTCGCCAAGGAGATCGCAATCTCAACCGGCGCTTAATGCCTTGCGCCGAGCCCCTCGATTATGAAGACCATGTTGCTAATTGGTTATGTCCGCTTTTGAAAGAGCACGACGGCTTGCTTGATCTTCATTCGTTTCAAAGCGGTGATCAAGCCTTTGCACTTTTTGGGCCTAGTAATAATCAGAGCGATCTTGAACCTTTTGCGCTTGCTGATCAGGAAGAAGCTATTGCGTTAAGGCTAGGCTGTAAGCGCTATGTCTATGGTTGGCTTGATACTTATGCCAAAGGTATGGCTCGACGCGCTCGAGAGCTTCAAGAGGGCCTCATTGAGCAAGCGTCAGTGAACACTGATCCATCCTATGGGATTGGAACAACCGAATACATGCGCTCAGTCGGTGGTTGGGCGATCACGCTTGAGTGCGGCCAGCATGACGACCCGGGTGGTCGTGATATTGCCTATGAGGCGATCATCAACACCATGAAGTGTTTAGGCATGCTTGCCGGCCCGAAGCCGCAAGCAGTCGCCAAACCGGAGGTCATGGGCTTATTTGATGTTTTTGATCGTTACGATTCGCATGACTCATTTGCCAAAGACTGGAAGAGTTTTGACCCGATCAAACAAGGTGAATTAATTGGCAAGCGCGCAAGCGGCGCCTTGATTTACGCCCCAGAAGACGCCTATGTAATCTTCCCTAATAGCAAAGCCCAACCAGGCCAGGAATGGTTTTATCTTGCGCGTCCTGGCGGGCGACTAGGCATGTAATTAGGACTAATTTGATGAATCAGTCATGGCGTCCCGACATACAGGCGCGTTGGGCCATCAATCATCGAGTCCCGACATACCCGCGCGGTGTGCCAGCCTTTGCTCACCCGCAATCCGATAAAGCACAAGCCCTGGCCAAGCCAGTGAGCCGTTGAGACGTTTGGCGAAAAGCACGCCATCGGTTTGAGCATAAATCGTCGTTCGGGCCTTTGGGCCGTGAGGGTTTGCTGGATCAATAACGTCACAAACTGCCTGACCCTTTTTAACCTTCGCCCCTGGCTCTAAGTGATAGGCCAAAAAGCCGTCCTTAGGGCAATAGCCCACATCCATACCTTGCATGGGTGTGGCCGGAACCTTTAATCGTGGCAGGCGTCCGGGCTCGCCCTTGATGATGCCCTGACGGACGATCCAGCGCTGCAAACGTTCTGCATCTTGTTCACCCTGAGCGTGGCTGACATCGAATTGGCTTCGCATTTCCACCGTACATGACATGCAGGCTTGCGGGATGGATGCTTCGGGAAAACGCTCGGCAAGCCTTGCCCACAGTGCGCCGTTAACACCCGAAAAGGTAAGTGCCGATGGGTAGGGTTCGTTATACATCGTGGCCTCTGAACCGAGATCAGCCGCGAGTTCATAAGCTGGCCCTGACTTTGTCGCTGTACCCTGTGGCCAATCGCGAGCCGCCATGAATAAATGAAGCGCGGCGTGGATATCACAGTGCAAATCAAGTACAAAATCAGCGTCAACCGATAGTTTTTGAACTTCAACCCGCAAGGTTCTCAACTCATTGACTGGCTCGAGCTCTTTGAGTACCCCGAGCGCTGTTTTACGTATAAGAGCGATATTTTCCTCGGCATCTTGACCAAGTTTTTTCGCAATCCGCTCAGCAACTGCAGGCGCTAAATCGATCCAGTTACGATTATAATTTTCGTAACTTAAAAGATTATATCGACCCAAGTGTTGATTGCCGACAAGCTGGGCCTGACCAATAGGATTCACCGTTGGTACGACAATAATCTCACCTTGGATCAATCCCTTTGCATCGGCCTCAATGAGTTGAGGCATCAAATGGTGCAACGCCATGGTGCCTGGCATTTCGTTCGCGTGAATTGCCGCCTGGATGTAAAGCTTAGGCCGCGCGCCCTTGCGGCCGAATCGCAAGCATTGGATGCTACGGCTCGTACCCGGGGTCATGGTTGGCAGCGAGATGGCAAATCGTTGAACGCTCATTTAAAACTCCTCAAACACAAAAGAGATGCATGAAGCCCGGGCAAGGATTTCAGGCTTTTATCGGGATAATGAGTATGACGCAAGGCCCTAGACCCAATTCTTGTGGGCTTAAGTTGCAGCAAGCTAAATTTCCGTTTACGCTGCCGCAAAAAGGAAGGCTTGTTTAAATCAAACTAAAACCCTTGGGGTAAAAATCGGGAGATCATGATGCAATTGCGTGAGATCGAAAACGGCCTACGCCGAGAGATTGAAGCCGTCAAATCCGGAAAGCTTAGTAAGCGAGACTTCATCCACAACATGGTGCTTGCCGGTCTCACAGCCCCGATGGCTGCACAGTTGCTCATGCACGCTGGTGTGGCCCATGCTCAACAATACAAATCGGCGTACAAGCCGACCAAGCGTGGCGGCGGTGGCCCACTGCGGGTTTTATGGTGGCAGGGACCAACGCTACTCAATCCACACTTTGCAACCGGAACTAAAGATCAAGAAGGCTCGCGGATTTTTTATGAGCCGCTAGCTGCTTGGGATACAGACGGCAATTTGGTACCGATCCTTGCTGCCGAAGTGCCCTCAGTCGCTAATAAGACGGTCGCTCCCGATGGCAAATGGGTGATCTGGAAGTTAAAACAAGGCGTGAAATGGCACGATGGCAAGCCCTTTACGGCTGACGATGTCGTTTTCACTGCCGCCTTTGCAGCAGACCCTGCTTCTGCTGCTGTGACCGTTGCCACCTATAAAGACGTGAAAGTCACCAAGATCGACACCTACACCGTAAGGGTAGAAAACTCGCGTGCAAGTCCCTTCTGGGCCGACCCGCTAGTTGGCACCGCTGGGATGATCATCCCCAAGCATTTGTTTGAGGCTTACATTGGTGCGAAGTCTCGCGAAGCCCCAACCAATCTCAAACCGGTGGGTACAGGGCCCTATAAGTTCATCGACTTTAAACCGGGCGATATGGTTCGTGGAGCGATCAACACCGACTACCATGAGCCCAACCGACCCTTCTTCGATAGTATCGAGATGAAAGGCGGTGGCGATGCGGTGTCGGCTGCACGTGCGGTACTGCAAACAGGCGAGTTCGATTACGCCTGGAATCTGCAAGTCGAAGACGAAGTGCTCAAGCGACTCGAGACAGGTGGCAAAGGAAAAACGACGATTACTGTGGGCGGCAACATTGAATTTATTCAATTGAATTCTGCCGACCCATGGACCGAAATTGAAGGTGAGCGTGCCCACCCCAAAAGCAGGCACCCAATTTTGAATGACCCAGCCGTTCGCAGTGCGATGAGCATGCTTGTTGACAAGCAAAGTATTCAAAACTTCATCTACGGCCGAACGGGTCTTGCCACTGCTAATTTTCTGAACAATCCAAGTCGGTTTGTCTCAAAAAATATGAAGTACGATTTCAACCCTGACAAAGCCGCAGCAACACTTGAGGCGGCAGGCTGGAAAAAGGGCAGCGACGGCGTTCGTATCAAAGATGGCAAGCGCTTAAAGTTTGTTTTCCAAACATCGATCAATGCGCCTCGTCAGAAAACACAGCAGATCATCAAACAAGCAGCTCAGAAAGCCGGTATCGATCTAGAACTCAAATCAGTCGCAGCCTCGGTGTTTTTCTCATCGGATGTCGCCAACCCCGACACCTACACCAAGTTTTTCTGCGATGTACAGATGTACACCACGACGATGACGCAGCCCGATCCTGAGCTCTTTATGAATCAGTTTGTATCGACGAATGCGTCAAGTAAAGCGAATAAGTGGCAGGGTCGAAACATCACACGCTGGGTCAATGCCGAATACGATGCAACCCATAAGGCTGCAGAATCGGAACAGGACCCCGTCAAGCGTGCTGCGATGTTTGTGAAGATGAATGACCTGGCCGTAGGCGATTACACCGTGATTCCCGTCGTTGCACGCCCTCGCGTTGCGGGTATGTCGAGCAAACTCAACGCACCGTTGAGCGCATGGGATAACGATTTGTGGATGTTGCGCGACTGGTATCGCGAAGCTTGATTCTGCGTTAAACCAAAGCGAGCGGGCGCCTCTAGGGCGCCTGTGCCTTATTGATGAGCCAATATATTCTTCGGCGATTATTAATCGCCATCCCTAGTCTGCTCGGTATCAGCCTGGCGCTATTCACCGTACTTGCGCTCGCACCCGGCGACCCGTTTGGTGAACTCGCCGCCAATCCCAATGTCCCGCCCGAAGTAGCCGCCGAACTGCGCCGCAAATTTGGCATGGATGATCCGGTGCTTGTGCGCTACTGGTCCTGGTTCACTGCGATGCTGCAGGGTTCGTGGGGATTTTCCTTCGTGAGCCGGATGGATGTTGATCAACTCATCTTGCAACGCCTTCCTACAACCCTCGTCGTGATCGGTTCGTCGCAGCTTTTGGCGCTTGCAATTGCCCTGCCGGTTGGCATTTACGCGGCGACCAAGCCTTATTCGATTTTCGATCAGATCGCCAACACGCTCGCCTTCATTGGATTTTCGCTTCCAACCTTTTTTACCGGCATCCTGCTCATTCTTCTTTTTTCAATAACGCTCGACTGGCTGCCCTTTGTGTATCGGGCAGATATCGCCGAAACTGGCTGGCGATTTTATTGGGAACATTTCAAACAAATGATCATGCCGGTGACCGTACTTGGTCTTTTTCAGGCTGGGTCCTGGACGCGGTATGTCCGCTCGGCCGTGCTTGATGTGATTCGACTCGACTATGTCACCACAGCCAGATCGAAGGGGCTTGCTGAAAGGGTGGTCATCGGTAAACATGTGGTGCGCAATGCCCTTATCCCGGTCGTTACCTTGGTGGCATTACAAATGCCTGCGATTTTCGGCGGTGCGATTGTGACTGAGCAAATTTTTAGAGTGCCCGGGATTGGATCGTTATTGATTTCGGCCATGCTTGCTAACGACACCCCGGTGATTATGGCGGTCACTTTTGTTTTTTCGATTTTGGTTGTTTTTTGTAATTTGCTTGCGGATGTGATTTATGGCTGGCTCGACCCACGCATCTCCTATCGATAAGCCAGCAAGCAGCAGCGGGCGAAAGCAAGGTCCTGGTTCCGAAGCCTGGCGCCGTTTTCGTCGTCATAAGCTCGCACTTGTCAGCGCCGTCATCCTCGTGTTGATCGCGCTGTCGGTGTTGCTCGGTCCGCTGATTTGGACCATTCCTATTAACGATATCGATTTTTCGGCAAGACTTGCAGGCCCGTCAATCAAACACCCGATGGGCACGGACGATCTTGGCCAGGACTTGTTGGCAAGAATGCTTTACGGCGGGCGCATCTCGCTGGCAGTCGGGCTTGCCGCGATGGTGATAGCCATTTTGGTCGGTGTATTGGTGGGGGCCATCGCTGGCATGTCCCGGGGTTGGGTTGATGCTTTTCTGATGTGGCTCACTGACTTATTTTTATCCCTGCCTCAACTGCCCTTGTTGTTATTGATTTTCTATTTGTTTAACGACGCCTTAAAGAAGTGGGTTGGTCCAGAAACCGGTGTGTTCATTCTTGTGGTGGCCGTCATTGGGGGGCTTCGGTGGATGCCGGTAGCGCGACTGGTACGCGCACAGTTCCTATCGCTTCGCGAAAAGGAGTTTGTCGAAGCTGCTCGCGCCCTCGGTGCATCTCCTACCCGCCAAGTGCTTAAACATATTCTCCCGAATGCTATGGGTCCTGTGATTGTGGCCGCGACGATCGACGTAGCGGCCGCCATCATCGCCGAGTCGACGCTATCCTTTTTGGGGCTTGGCTTTCCCCCTGATATTCCGACTTGGGGTCGAATCCTCTTTGATGCCAAAGACCATCTTGATATTGCACCCCACTGGGCTTTGTTCCCGGGCTTGATGATTTTTATCACGGTTTTGACGATTAACTATATCGGCGATGGCTTGCGTGATGCATTTGATCCGCGCCGGGTTTTGTGAGGCCTCCCAGTGCTATCCAACCAGTCTGAGCAAGCACTGTTACGCGTTCGCGACCTAAAGGTCCACTTTCGCACTGATGACGGCATCTTGCATGCTGTGGACGGCGTTGATCTCCATATCAACCGCGGCGAAACGCTGGGCGTGGTGGGTGAGTCGGGTTGTGGCAAATCGGTAACCGCCATGACCATCATGAAGCTTCTTGCCATGCCGCCGGGTTTTATTGCTGGCGGTGAGATTCTTTTTGAAGGTCGCGACCTGGTCAAAGCAACAAACGCTGAGATGCGAACGATCCGCTCGCGTGAAATCGCCATGATCTTCCAAGAGCCGATGACCTCGCTGAATCCTGTCTTTTCGGTGGGCGAGCAAATTGCTGAGGCCTTGCGACTCCACGAAGGACTGAGCCAGCAGCAGGCGATCGCGAAAACCATCGAGATGCTTGCCTTGGTCAACATCCCAAAGCCTGAAAAGCGCGTTCATGATTATCCTCACCAATTCTCTGGTGGCATGCGCCAGCGGGTCATGATCGCGATGGCCCTTGCCTGTAACCCTAAGTTATTGATTGCAGATGAGCCCACCACAGCACTTGATGTCACGATTCAGGCGCAAATCCTCGATCTGCTGAATCGCCTCAAAGAGCAAATGGGTATGGCGATTATGTTGATCACCCATGCCATGGGTGTTGTCGCCGAGACCACACAGCGCGTGATTGTGATGTATGCAGGCAAGGTGGTGGAAGAAGCTTCGGTCGAACAGCTCTTTAGCGAGCCCATGCACCCTTACACCCAAGGATTGATACGTTCTATTCCTCGGATCGATTTGGCCGCTGACAAAAAGCAGCGCCTTGAAGCAATCCCGGGCACCGTACCCAAGTTGATTCAGCCCAGTGCGGGTTGTCGCTTTGCTGCACGCTGCGCAAAAGCGCAGGCATCATGCATCGACACAGACCCGCTGCTCAAGCCAGTCAAAGACGGTCACCAAGTGGCTTGTTTTTTGTATCGTTAGGTGGATGATGACTACACAAAACACAGCCAAGCCCTTGCTTCGCGTGAAGCAATTGGTGAAGCACTTTACAATTCGAGGTGGCGTGCTAAGTCGGGTCGTCGACAAGGTACATG
>OMIE01000132.1 GCA_900299025.1 Burkholderiaceae bacterium | reverse complement strand
TCGAAATTGACTCAATAGGGCTGCAGATAGTGGAAGGCGCAAGTCCAACCCTTGGATCGTTGCGCCGCAACTCGAATTCGATGGAATGACTTCAAACATAAAGTTTCCTTATGGCTCGATGAACAGCTGGTTATGGTTTCGTCTCAAGTCGGTTTCAACGGCAAGCTAGCGTCATGCTTATCGGCGATATAGACTACTATCATGAGTCAATTCACGCACACCATCGGCGTTCGTAGCTATCGATTTGCGGATCTCAAGGACCTACTGGCCAAAGCGACGCCGCCGCGATCAGGTGATTATCTTTCCGGGGTTGGGGCTACCCATGCCGAACAACGCGTTGCAGCGCAAATGACGTTGGCGGCACTGCCACTTAAAACATTTCTACAACAATCGGTTATCCCCTACGAAAGTGACGAAGTCACGCGTCTGATCATTGATACACATGATGCAAAGGCATTTGCATCAGTGCAACATATGACGGTGGGTGATTTTCGGGACTGGCTCTTGTCAGACCTTGTTGACGAGATAACGCTAAGCGCACTCGCACCCGGCCTGACACCCGAAATGGTTGCAGCTGTCTCAAAAATTATGCGGATCCAAGACCTGATCTTGGTAGCAAAAAAATGCCGTGTAGTCACGCAATTTCGAAACACGATCGGCTTAGCCGATCGACTTGCAACTCGACTTCAGCCGAATCATCCTACTGACGATGCCACCGGTATTGCGGCGAGCATGGTTGACGGTTTGTTGTATGGCGCAGGCGATGCCGTCATCGGCATCAACCCAGCGAGCGATAACGTACAACAAGTCATTCGTATTGTTCATATGCTCGATGAAGTCATTCGCCACTACGATATCCCGACCCAATCTTGCGTATTAACGCATGTCACGAACACGATCGCAGCAATTGAGCGCGGTGCGCCGGTCGATTTGGTATTCCAATCGATAGCGGGCACTGAGGCTGCCAACCGTAGCTTTGGTATTGATTTAGCGCTTTTAGCCGAGGCACATGACGCAGCCTTATCGCTTGGGAGGGGCACGCTCGGCCATAACCTTATGTATTTCGAAACAGGTCAGGGCAGTGCACTATCGGCCGACGCACACCATGGTGTGGATCAACAAACCTGCGAGGCGCGAGCCTATGCGGTGGCTCGACGCTATAAACCCTTGCTGATCAACAGCGTCGTCGGTTTCATTGGTCCGGAGTATTTATATGATGGCAGGCAAATTGTTCGAGCGGGCTTGGAAGACCACTTCTGCGGCAAGTTAATGGGGCTGCCGATGGGTTGTGATATTTGTTATACAAATCATGCTGAGGCCGATCAAAATGACATGGATGTATTGCTGACACTACTCGCAACTGCAGGCTGCAATTTCATCATGGGTGTACCGGGCTCAGACGATATCATGCTCAATTATCAGACAACGTCGTTCCATGATGCCTTATACGCGCGGCGGGTGCTTAACTTAAGACCCGCTCCTGAGTTTGAGGCCTGGCTGCACAAGATGGCAATCCTTCGCGACAGTCCGCAAGTCGAGCTCAATGATGAGATACCACCTCGTTTTGCGAACGCTGTATTAAAGATATCCTGATGATAACGTTCCGAGCTATATGACGGAAAGTAAGCGCCAATCAATCGTCGTCAATAATCCCTGGCAATTGTTGCGGAAGTTTACGCCTGGACGTATTGCACTAGGCCGTACCGGTGTTAGCCTTCCAACCCAACAGCAACTGGCCTTCCAACTCGATCATGCGCGCGCTCGTGATGCCGTACACCACGACTTGAATGGGGACGGTTTAGCCGCATCCGTAAACGATCTGCGTTTGTTTGAACCATGCGTGGTTGTGGAAAGTGCGGCCGAAAGCCGTGCAATGTACTTGCAGCGTCCTGATCTTGGACGCAGACTTTCAGCCCGCTCAAAGCTGCTGTTGCAGTCTCGCGCTGAAGGCTACCGTGGTGCAAACTACGATCTGGCCTTTGTCATTGCTGATGGCCTATCTGCCTTGGCTATTGAGTCGAGTGCCGTAGCATTGTTACAAGCGATGCACAAGCATTTGATCAAGCACCCGTTGCGATGTGCGCCCCTTGTCATCGTGCGGCAGGGCAGGGTGGCGATTGGCGATGAAATTGGTGAATTGATGGCTGCAAAGGTAGTGGTTGTTATGATTGGTGAACGTCCTGGATTGAGTTCGCCCGATAGCATGGGGCTGTACATGACTTGGGCGCCTCGCGTTGGATTAACCGATGAGCGTCGTAACTGCATTTCTAACATTCGCCCAGCTGGGCTGCCCTATGAAGAGGCAGCCGACAAATTATATTATTTGGTGAGCGAGGCTTTGAGCCGTTGCCTCAGTGGGGTGCAACTCAAGGACGAGACATCCGGATCGACCATCCAAGGTCGCTTTGCAAATTTTCTATTAGGTGATTAAAAATCCGGGGCTGGTTTTACGTTTTAGATCGGTACCATGTTCGCTTTACGATTGGAGAGATACAAGCATGCATAGACGACGAATCCTAAGTGCTGCACTGGTTGGCACGACTTCTGCGGCATTAGGTACTGGTGGTGTTCTTGCACAGACATACCCATCGCGGCCGTTGAAAATGATTGTCCCGTGGCCCCCTGGTCAAGCCACGGATTTGGCAGGTCGTGTGGCTGCCCAAGAAATTTCAAAAGGGCTTGGCGTTCCTGTGATTGTCGAGAACAAGGCCGGTGCAGGCGGCACGATTGGAACAGATACCGTGGCTAAAGCAGCAGCTGACGGCTACACCATCTTAGCCGCTTCAAGTGGCCCGATGTCAATTGCGCCCTTGCTCCAAAAGGTTCCCTACGATCCGATGAAAGATCTCGCGCCTGTGGCGATGATCGGCATGTCCCCTTATGTGCTTGTGACTTCACCAGCCGTGCCAGCAAAAGATTTACGTGAATTTATAGCGCTGCTTAAGTCTGCCCCTGGCAAGTATAGTTTTGGATCCTCAGGTACCGGCGCAACGGCCCACCTGATTGCCGAAGCCTTCAACGCCGCGGCGGGGGTGCAGGCCTTACATGTGCCCTACAAAGGCAGTGTTGCTGCGCTTACCGATGTAATGAGCGGTCAGATTACTTACTGCATCGAGACTGCCGCATCAACGATGCCGTTGGTTAAAAGCGCAAAGCTTAAGGCCTACGGTGTGTCACTTGAGAAAGGCAGTACGATGACACAGGGTGTCATGCCGTTCGCTAAGTTACCCGAGCTTAGTGGATTTGATCTTGGCGCGTGGCTTGGGGTGATGGTACCGGCCAATACCCCCGTTGCGATCATCGAGCGCTTAGCCGGCATTCTGGAAAGATCGATGCCAAGTGAGGCTGTCAAGCAAACCATGACCACCATATCAGTGGAGCCTGACTTTCGATCCGCAGCGGAATTGACGACATACCTTAGAACGGTCTCTACACGATTTGCTGATGTGATTCGTCGTAACAACATCAAGTTATCTTAGGTTTTGACGTTGAAACCCGGATTCACCTGGGTTCTCACACTCGCGAAAAGTCTGTGGCCGATTTTTCGGCCGCATCGCCGTGCTGTAAGCGCTGTGTTAATCCTGATGATGGTAGAGCTTGGTTTGCAAATGGCGCAGCGCTTAGCCTTCACAAGCTTGATTGACGATGCAATCCTGCAGTCACGGATCGATCTTATGGTCGTCATTTTGGGTCTGCTATTCGGCGCCGCAGTGATTTCAAGTATTTGTGGCAGTATGCACGAATATCTCTTGTCTGGACTTTGTGCGGTCATGCCGGCTGAACTACGCAAGCGATTGTACTTAAGGGTCCAGACTCTCGACCTTTCCGCTATTAGATCTTCGAATCACGGCGATCTTATATCTAGAATTATAAATGACGCAGGTGGTTTGGAGTCAGCCTTGTGGTCGCTTGGGTATATCGCGACCGGCTTTTTTGGTGTGATGATCGCACTGATTATGTTATTCCTAACAGACTGGCGGCTTGCCATTTTGGGCTTGGTGTTACTTGTGCCGACGATACCAATAGGTCCGCGTATCCTCACCCCGCTTGCTGAGCAGGCAAGCTACGATTCGAAGCAAGCTCACGGCAAACTCTCCGGCCAGTTATGGGAAACCCTATCGAATCATCTGGTAATCCGTGTGTTTGGATTGGGGCGGTATGTAACTAGTCGCTTTCAAAAGTTGAATGAAGAAATCCAAGTCGCTACAAAGCGGTATAACGTTTACAGCTACTTCAGTAATCGCGTGCCATGGATTGCTGTGGAGTTTATCGATGTTATCGTCCTTGCATGTGGCTGCTGGATGCTGACCGAAGGCCAGATCACCACTGGGGCGCTTGTCTCCTTTTATTTGCTCTTTGCAGCGCTAGCAACCCATGCCTACTCGTTTGCAACATCGATTTCGAGGCTGGTTGGGGTATCGGCTAGTATGCGGCGGGTTGAAGAGTTTCAGTCCATGCCTAGTTTTCGTGGAACGGTGGCGGGCAGTTCACAATGTTTGGATCAATCGGAAAATTTCCCAATCCTTGAGGCAAGGGCCAGTGACTTGCGGAAAGAGGACGCTTTAAGATCACCTTCAATTCGCTTTGAAAGTGTGAACTTCAGCTATCCGAATACCCAATATGCTGTGGCGGGCGCCGATCATATTGATCAGATTCGAGACTTGAGCTTTGAGATACCCGCCGGGAAGTTGACTGCTTTTGTGGGTGGAAGCGGGTCAGGGAAAAGTACGGCGATTCAACTGTTGCTCGGTTTGCTCACGCCTCAGCGCGGGAGGGTTTTGGTGGATGGCAAAGCCCTTGATTCAATCGGGCTTGAGCGATACTGGGCCCAAACAAGTGCTGTGTTCCAAGACAGCCTACTCTTTCATGGAACCATTGCAGAAAACATAAAGACTGGTTGCCTGGGTGCAACAAATCAGGAGATTGCCCACGCAGCCTTTGCTGCGGGCTTGTCTGATTGGATTGCGAGTCTTCCTTTAGGTGCGGAGACTATCGTCTCGGCTGACAGTTGTTCAGGTGGGCAACGCCAACGTATCGCGATCGCAAGGGCGATCATCCGCAAGCCAAGTCTGCTCGTGCTTGATGAACCTACGAGTGCGCTTGACACCAGCACGGCAAAGTCAGTCATGCATACTTTGCTCCAATTATCAGATCGAAGGAGTACGATACTTGTGACCCATCGCTTGTTTGACGCAGCCAAAGCTGATTGGATTTTGGTATTTGACAAAGGACAAGTCGTGCAATGGGGTGCGCATAGATCGCTCCTAAATGAGCAGGGTATTTATCGGGAGCTTTGGGATCATCAAGAAAGATTCGAGGCTAATGCTCACGTCGACATGCTCAGGACTTGAAAGTTTTTACAGCGATCACGGTCGGGTCTATCATGCCGATCACGTACGTGGTCTTGTGTCGACTGGTAAGCACAAAAGTCCTGTGGCCAAAGCCAGCGCTGCGTGTAACAAATAAAAGCTATTGAAGTCGGAGCGTTGCAAGTCTGGGTGCGAAAGTAGCGCAATGGTGAGTGCAACGCCTATTGCAGAGCCGATCTGGCGGGTGGCTTGATTGACTGCGCTTCCTACAGCGTAATGCTCGGCAGGTAGGCGGTTTACGGCGGCCGCTGACAAGGAAGGCAGCACCAAGCCAACTGCAACGCCGCTCATGACCAGACCGGGTAGCCAGTGCAACAAATAGTTTGGCTCATTACCAGGGACCCAAAAAAACCAGAGCGTGCTTGCAGCATAGAGCATTGAACCGCCGACTAGAAAGCGACGATGTCCAAGTCGTGATGCGAGTCTTCCTGTCAAGATGGCTGTTGGCATCACAATCAAAGGACCGGGTGTTACTGCAAGGCCCGCTAGCGGTAGCGAGTAGTGCCACACACCAAGCATGAAGAAAAAAAAGCAAAGAAACATCATTGAAAAAGCGATACCGAATACCAGCGTAGCTGCATTCACGAAGCTATAGGTGCGATGTTTGAAGAGCGCCAAGTCGATCAATGCATGCTCGCGTGATCGTGCCCAGAGCACAAAGATTACCCCGGTAAGGAGCCCACCAGTTCCCATGAGTAAAAGTGTTTGTCGACTCCATCGACCCTCTCCGCTCTCCACAATTGCTAGGGCTAACGAGCCCACTGCCGTCATCAGCAGCAAAAGGCCAACAATGTCTAGGCGCTTTCGCTGAGCTGGCTTGACCGCTTCTTCGATGCTTATTGCACTGCGCCAAAGTGCCCACAAACCAACTGGTATGTTGATGTAAAACGCCCAGGGCCAGCCCGCCTGGTGGGTTATCCAACTGCCCAGACTCGGCCCTACAGCCGCAGCGAGACCTCCAACAGCACCCCAAAGGCTCACAGCCACAGCACGCTTTTCGATGGGGAATGCTGCTAACACGATAGACATCGATGCTGGCGTTAGTAGGGCTGCGCCAAGTGCCTGAACAAGACGCGCGGCAATCAGCCAGCCCACGGTATGTGCAGCACCGCAGGCGAGCGAAGCACCGATGAACACAGCTAAGCCTAGTCTAAAAATCCGCCGTCGCCCGTAAGCGTCGGCCAATCCGCCAGATGGGATGAGCATTGCTGCATAAACAACCGTGTACGCATTTAACACCCAAGAAAGCTCAGCTGCAGCGGTGTTCTCGAAGCTTCGCCTAAGCGCATCAAAGGCCGCAAACAACATTGTCGTGTCGAGTGCGACCAAAAAGACCGCGCTCGATGCAATCCAAAATGTTGGCCATGGCGAGGAACTGCGCTCGGGTGCTTCGGGGCCCGAAGTCGTCGGGGGAGATTCGCTAAGTGCCATGTAAACGTGCCGCTAGAGCGGCCCTCTTCATCGGTGAATTTAGTGGTGACTTGGGCGATCGTAAATATCGATCAACGACTGCCGTGCTTGTGCCAAGATCTTGCGACCGGCTCTACCACCTAGCGTGCGAGCGATTTGTAAGGCGCCAATCATGGTGGCTGTGACCATCGGCGCTGCGGATTTATCAGTTTCATGTGGCAATACCGACTGCACCAGGGCGAGCATCGCGTCGACTCGTCTGCAGGCCTCTTTCCGAACGGCACCGCTCTGGCGTGGCATCTCTGATACCAGTGAAGCGACAACACAGCCATGTTCGCTTCGCTCCATATGAATGTCATTCAAATAGGTCTCAACCAGCGCACGAAAGCGAGAGACGCCTTGACTAACGCGGCGCTCTACACCTGCGGTCAATGAGCCGAGGTTATCGAGACCAGCATGCTCCATTGCTTCGACGAGCAGGCCATCGCGGGATTTGAAATGGGCGTAAAAACCACCGTGTGTAAGACCTGCCTCTTTCATGATGTCAGCAACGCCGACGCCTCGATAGCCGGCACGACGAATGGCGCGCGAAGCCACGCCTACGATTCGGGAGTGGCTCAGCTCTTTTTTAGTCGGTGCGTTTGGCATGATGCTTATCATATTCCAATTCAGTGGAATGTGCATGATGACCATCATATTTCTGTTTATTCGGCGCATGAAGCATTGACGCGCTCGAGCCCGGCACGCGTTGCAGCCGGCTCAGATTTACATTGATTTAAGCCTTTGACTTTTTCTAGTCTTTTCAAAAAAGTCATTTGGTTTCGTACGGACCCAACGGATAAAAGCCATGAGCTCACGCTGAGTTCTTAAGGCTTCCATGGTGTTCAGGTTTCTTGCAAGCTCAGCTTCTGTAAAAAGTGCGTGTATTTGACGGTGGCAAATTCGGTGAAGTGTCTCGGTAGCCTTGCCCCCATGAGACTTAGGCGTCAAATGATGAGCGTCTCGCTGAGCAAGTGGTATTTCACGGCCGCAGAGTGGACAAACGGGCGTTAGCGTTGGTTGTGCGGTGTTTGCATCGAACCTGACTTGTCGAAGTTTGGTCTTTATGCGTCCTACCATGATCGAAATTTCACGCGTTAAGTCGTATAACGAACTAGGGCAAATACTAGGGTCATTATTAACCCTTAAGGTAGAGCGAAACGCTTGGGCTTCACCCTTCATACCACATTGCTTCGTTAGCTTGTACGTCTAGCTATCTGTGGATCCCAAGGCCTCGAATCGATTCGAGATCTCAACTAATCGAAATCTTACTGGAGTTCAGCAAATGCTTCGAGTGACCTACTTAAGCCGCGAAACCGATCCCTTTTCCGCAAGGGGCTTGGTGGATCTTTTAGAACATTGCAAGAAAAGTAACCCAGCCCTCGGTGTCACGGGCATGTTGATGTACGCCAATGGAACCTTCCTGCAAACACTAGAGGGCGAGGCGGAGACAGTAGAAACACTTCTCGCCAAAATCGAAGGCGACAAACGCCATCATGGCTTTCAAGTGATCAAGCGCGAATCGATTGAAGAGCGAATTTACAAGAATTGGAGTATGGGATTTGAGCGACTGACCGAAGCAGCCCTTCAGGACGAACCCGCCCTCAAGGCGTTTCAGTTGGATGATTTCAATCCGGAGTACTTGAGTGCACACCCAAGTGTTATTGAGAATTTGCTTCAACGCCACCGCTCGCTTCATTGGGATCCTCTGATCCGTGAGATTGATGCGAGGGATCAATTTATCGGCGAATTACGTGGCGCGCTGCTGCATGCCAGGCAACGAAATGAGCAAGCGTTGTTATTGATAGAGTCTGTAATCGAAGCTTCAGCCGAAGGCACACTGACGGATATGCATCTTCAGCTCTGCCGTCGTATGGTTGAAACACTGCGCAACCCACAGCAACCCTCAGCAAACTTTGTGGGAGAGAATCGGTCTAAAAGTCAACGCACAAATACTTGATTCCGCACATCGCGCCTGATGGCAAGCCTTGCCTTTTCCCAGGCGATCGCATCGGCTTGATCACAAACTGACTTTTTAAAGTCAATGAGCAGACGCCTCGTAGCGCGAATCACCTGACCTTCGCGGTGATAGTTTGCGCTGTAGTGAATACCTGGTACGTTATAAAAGACATCCGCTGGGTATTGGTCGACCTTGATCTTTTCGGGCAGGGTGAGTTCGGTTTGTTCGTCGATGTTATAGAGGTCGCACTTAAACGGTGTCACGCGATCGGTGATCTGGCGGTAGGCAGAGGTATGGAAAATCGTCGCCATCGTTAAACCGTAGGGTAGGGTAAAGGCGCTTTTACCTGGCAGGTTGGCGATCTCATCAAGTGCGTAGAAGCTTGTCACTACCCAATCGGCGTTGAGATCAAGCGGGTCGCCGTACTTAAAGCTACCTTTGCCCGATTCCTTGTTCCTATTAAGCATCCAGTCCACGGTATTTTGCGGGTCCTTGTGCTGCCGCTTGTGCCAGGCTTGACGGGAGTCAATCGCATAGCTTCCTTTGAAGTGCATCGTGCTTTCCCCTTTGATGCGGCCATCGGAAAGCATCACCATGCGGCTTAACACACGAACCCCATCGCGGGTCGGTGCCTGGGGTGGGGTTCGTTTGAGTTCCCCGGTGGCGGTGATGATGACCGGCTTATTGCTATCCTCGGAAGGTAGCGTACCTACGGCTGCAAACTGCGCGGTGGAATCCACGTAAAGATCAAGCGAGGGGACGTAGGTAATCACATGATTGATCGGGTTGGACACTGCGAGTTCGGGTAGCCCGTAAGCGTCGCCTAAGTTGATAAGGGCAGGCGAACTTTCAATGCCTACCGCACGCAACATGGCTTCAAGCAAGGCGACGTGGTCTTTGCAATCGCCATATCGTGTAGCAAAGATCTCGGTGGCTTTGCGCGGCACAAAGCCACCCGCACCGACATACACACCCAGGTATCGAATGTGTTGGGCCACCCAGTCGTGAAGGATGCGCAGCTTGTCGAGATCGCCACCAGCCTTGGCAGTCAATGATTGAGCAAGCGTTCTAATCGCTTCATCGGCTTCACTGTGAGGCCTTGAGCGTGCCTGATAGGCTCTGCCCAGTGCGCCCCAATCGGCAAAGCTCGTCGCACCGATCCAGGCTGCAAAGTCAGTGCTATCGACTTCAGCGCGCTCGCTCGCGATCGCAACAGGCTGCACGACTGAAAACTCATAGCGTATCGAACCCGGTGGATCTTCAGGCTGCGCAGGCACCTGTCCACCGCTTATACGAAAGCCTTGGAGCTTTTTTAGCAAAGCCTCGCCCTGATGAGATTTTGCCGTCACCTTGATCGGAAGCTTGGGGTCGTGGACCAGCGTGAAGCGATAGTCAAGCTGAGGAATCGCAGGCGAGAAAAACTCGCCGATGAAAAAGTGCCCCGGAAAGTAGGGCGTGTGGTGATGATTATCGAGCCGCACATAAAGCTTGCTGCCGATGGCAACCTGGGGAAAGATCACAATCTTTTGCTTGCGATCGCTAAAAATCCGGCCATCGTCGTCATCGGCCACATCTTGGGTGCGGATCTGATCGGCAGGCACGACAATCCTCGTGCCATCGGGCCTTTCGGTGTAGGCCTCAAGAATCTCAACGGTCTCAAGCGATCCCACATAGCCAAAGCGTTGCTCGCCTTCTTTCTCAACGCCTGTAGGCGTGTCGATGCGAATGACTCGCTCCATTTGATAGCGGTTTGAGCCATCGTCTTTCACATCCACCCGAATGTGCTCTTTGAGCACGGTATAAGACGCTTTGTACTGGGCAAGCGCAAAACCAGGTCCAAGCCAGAAGAGAAGCAGGCCGATGAGCCAACTGAGGAGTAGGTGCATGTGGCTAAGGATAAATCAACTCTGCTGTTCAAATTTCTATTAATGGTATTGCTGCTGGTTTAAGAACTTCTGGTTAGCCTTGCTAATGCTCGTCCGAGCATCGACAATGGGTCTAGTCTGCATGGATGCGAAGGAGGCGTTTCGGATGAAATTAACTGATCAGCAGATCAAACATTACCATGGCGCAGGTTTCGTGCCCGCAATTGATGTCATGGAGCCGAGTGAGGCCGTATCAATCAGACAACAATTAGAGCGTTTTGAAGCTCAGCAAGGTGGAAGTCTCAAAGCGAGTCAGCGCAGTCGGGCATTCTTACTTTTCAAATGGCTCGACGAATTAATTAGAGATCCTCGAGTACTTGACCCTGTCGAGCAGCTGATTGGGCCTGATATCTTGTGCTGGAGTACCATTTTCTGGATCAAAGACGCCGGCTCGAGGCAGTTTGTTGACTGGCATCAGGACAATACCTATTGGGGGCTTTCAAGTCGAAAAGTTCTTACCGCCTGGTTTGCGATTTCAGATGCTAGCGAGGAGGCTGGTTGCATGTCGGTAATACCGGGTACGCATCTTGGAGAAACCCTCGACCATGAAGACACTTACGATCCCGATAACATGCTAACGCGCGGCCAAAGGATTAGCGCCTTGGATAAGGCCGCAGCTGTTGCAATGCCGCTGAAGGCAGGTCAGATGTCCATTCACAACTATTGTCTTGCGCATGGCTCAGGGCCAAATCTGTCGAGCGATCGTCGTATGGGCGTATCGATGCATTTTCTGCCTCCTGATACAAAACAAACGGTGGCTCAATGGGATTGCGCTGCGCTTGTCAGAGGTGAGGATGCTTATCTTCATTTTGTTCATGCACCGCGGCCGAGCTTTGATATGGATCCAGTGACTGTAGCGTTTCATGAGCAAGCCTCCAGGGCGATGCGCGAAGTGCTTTATGCCGGGGCAACGCAGCATTTGGCGCGCCTGTAGCGTGTACACATGAGTAACTCCCACGTCATTCATCGTCATCTGCATCAAACGCCGCCGATAGCCGTGAGCGGTGATGGTTGCTGGTTAGTCGATCAACAGGGACGCCGCTACCTTGACGCTTCGGGTGGTGCGGCGGTTTCCTGCCTCGGACACGGCCATCCCGCTGTGATCGCTGCAATGCACGCGCAGATTGATCGTTTAGCTTTTGCGCATACCGGTTTTTTCACCTCCCATGTGGCTGAAGAGCTTGCATCGCATTTGGTATCGCACGCGCCAGAGGGCATCAGCCATGTTTACTTTGTGAGTGGAGGTTCTGAAGCGATTGAAGCTGCTTTGAAGATGGCGCGTCAGTACTATCTCGAAATTGGTCAGCCTCAGCGTAAGCACTTCATCGCCAGAAGGCAAAGCTATCATGGCAATACGCTCGGCGCGCTTGCGGTCGGTGGTAATGCTTGGCGGCGTGAGCCCTTTGCACCGATCCTGATGCAGGTATCGCATGTATCTGCCTGCTACCCCTATCGTGAACAGCGCACAAACGAGAGCGCCCAAGATTATGGGCAACGCCTCGCCGATGAACTTGAGGCAACCATCCTCAGTTATGGAGCGGATAGCATTATCGCTTTCGTAGCGGAAACCGTTGGTGGCGCAACGGCTGGCGTACTCACACCGGTCCCTGGTTATTTTCAAGCGATCCGAAAGGTTTGCGATCGATATGGTATTTTGCTCATCCTTGACGAAGTCATGTGCGGCATGGGCAGGACTGGAAGTCTCCATGCATGCGAGCAGGAGGGCGTGAGTCCTGATTTGCTCGTTATCGCAAAAGGATTAGGCGGAGGCTATCAACCGATTGGTGCTGTGCTTGCGCAAGAACGAATTGTCAAGGCGATGTCGTCCGGTTCGGGTTTTTTTCAACACGGGCATACGTATCTGGGACACCCCATTGCCTGCGCCGCTGCGCTAGCCGTGCAAAAGGTTATTCAGCAAGAGCAACTTGTTGATCGGGTTAGCGAATTGGGGAAGGTTTTTGAGCAAATGCTCCATCGGGCCTTCGATGCTCACCCTCGGGTCGGTGAGATTCGGGGCCGAGGCTTTTTTTGGGGCATTGAGCTCGTCGAGGATCGACAAAGTAAAGCGAGTTTTGACCCTAAGAAGCGTTTGCATGCAACAATCAAGCGCGAGGCAATGTCGCGAGGACTCATGGTTTATCCGATGGGTGGCACGGTTGACGGACATCGAGGTGATCATGTTCTTGTTGCGCCGCCGTTTATAGCGCTCGAGTCTGAGCTTGAGCTTGTTGTGCAAAGGCTCAGCGAGGCAATCGACGCTTCGATTGAGTCGTTACTATTTATATAAGGAACTATTGGACATGATCAAAAAGTCTCTTACTTTCGTTGCGGTTACAGCGATCGGACTGTCATCGGCAATGTTTAGCTCGATGAGTCTTGCTCAGCAAAAATTCGTAACGATCGGGACGGGTGGCGTGACCGGTGTTTACTACGCAGCCGGGGGTGCAATATGTCGACTGGTCAACAAGGACAGGGCAAAGCACAACATCCGCTGTTCTGTGGAATCGACCGGAGGATCGGTCTTCAATGTCAACACGATTAAAGCGGGCGAGCTTGACTTGGGCTTTACCCAGTCAGATGTTCAATACAACGCATTTAAAGGCGATGTTCAGTTCAAAAGCGCTGGAGCCTACGCGGATCTACGCGCTGTTTTTTCTGTACACCCTGAGCCTTTCACAGTTCTCGCGCGCAAGGAGCTGAATGCGAAGACGCTGCAAGACTTAAAGGGGAAGCGGTTCAATGTGGGCAACCCTGGTTCTGGTACGAGAGCATCCATGGAAGAGTTGCTGCTTGCCATGGGTTGGAAGCTGACTGATTTCTCACTTGCTGCCGAACTGAAAGCGGATGAGCACGGTCCCGCTTTATGTGACGGTAAGATTGATGGCTTTTTCTATGGCGTTGGTCACCCTAGTGCAAATATTCAGGATCCAACGACAACTTGTGGCGCTAAGCTGGTGTCGGTTACAGGCCCTGCAGTCGATAAACTGTTGGCGTCAAAACCGTACTATGCAAAAGCTAGCATTCCGGGTGGCTTGTACCCCAATAACCCTGACGGTGCCCAGACTTACGGCGTATTGGCTACCGTTGTCGTCTCTGCCAAAACACCAGCCGACACCGTTTATCAGGTGGTGAAGGCGGTGTTCGATAATTTCGATGAGTTTAAGAAGCTACACCCGGCACTGGCACATCTGAAGCCCGACCAGATGATCAAGGATGGTCTGTCTGCCCCCTTGCACGAAGGTGCGTTGCGTTACTACAAGGAGAAGGGCTGGGCCAGGTAAGAGGCACTTGGTTCGCGTGGCGATAGGGCGAAGATTGCTTCGCCCTTTTCGTTTATTAGGTACCAGCTTATGAGACGCTGATGGCTTCAGATATCGAGAAAGCGCCCGAGGCCTTGCAACGCCTTGTTGCTGAGGCTGACACTGGCGGCAGAAAGCCTTCTGTTACGGTCAAGCGATTTGTCATGCTGATCTGCCTTCTTTGGGCAATGTTTCAGTTTTGGTATGCATCACCACTGCCTTTTGCGCTCGGCTTTGGCGTGCTTAACGATACGGAGGCGCGTTCGATTCATTTGGGCTTTGCGCTTTTTCTCGGGTTCTTGCTTTGGCCGTTCTCAAGCCGCTCGCAGTCGGATCGAGTTCCATGGTTTGACTGGCTCTTTGCCGTCTTGGCATGTTTTGCAGGCGCGTATTTGCTGATTTTTTATAGCGAACTTGCAACCCGACCCGGACAGCCAACTAGGTTTGATGTGTTTGCGGCAAGTCTTGGACTTTTGCTATTGCTCGAAGCAACCCGGCGGGCAGTGGGTTTACCGATGGCCTTACTGGCACTGCTCTTTATCGCTTACGCAATGGCAGGTCCCTGGATGCCTGAGGTCTTACAACATAAAGGAGCCTCACTCAATCGCTTGATCTCCCATATGTGGTTAACCACCGAAGGGGTATATGGCATCGCACTTGGGGTGTCGACGAGTGCTATTTTTATCTATGTCCTGTTCGGTGCACTGCTGGATCGCGCAGGCGGTGGCAATTACATGATGCAAGTAAGTTTCGCTGCTCTTGGCCATCTTCGTGGAGGACCTGCAAAGGTCGCGGTGATTTCGTCTGCACTCAACGGCATGATCTCAGGGTCTTCCGTTTCGAATGTAGTCTCTGGGGGGATTTTCACCATCCCCTTGATGAAAAAGGCAGGATATGGCGGTGTAAAAGCAGGTGCCATAGAAACGATGAGTTCGGTGAACGGACAAATCATGCCGCCGGTGATGGGTGCCGCCGCCTTTTTAATGGTGGAGTACGTTGGTATCCCTTACGCTGAGATCGTCAAGCACGCTTTTTTGCCAGCAATATTGTCCTATCTTGGATTGTTCTACATTGTTCATCTTGAGGCTTTGAAGCTGGACATGCAGCCGATCATCAAAAGGCAATATCGGCCGCGATATCAGCGGTGGCTTCGGGCTGGCATCGGGGTCTCAGGTTCGGTGATTCTCATTGCAATACTTTATTACGCTTTAGCGTTTATAAAATACTTGCTTGGAGACTTCGCGATTTGCGGAGCTGCATTGTTTATGCTGCTGGTCTATGTGATGGCAATAAACCAAGCGGCGCGATCGCAAGCCTTGCCTCACGATATCGATATCGATAATCCACAAGTACTCGACACTTGGACGACAGTGAAAGCTGGGCTTCATTATTTGCTCCCAATAGGCACTTTGATTTGGTGCCTGATGATTGAAGAGCTTTCGCCCTCGCTATCAGCCTTCTGGGCCGTTGTTGTGCTTATAACGCTAATGGTCACTCAAAAGCCCTGTATCGCTTTAATTAGAAAGGAACCTATGCTGTCGACATGGCGAGCGGGTTTGGACGACCTTGTTGGTGGCTTTCATGATGGGGCCCGAAACATGGTGGGTATTGGCATCGCCACGGCTACTGCAGGCATTATTGTAGGTGGTATAACGCTTACCGGCTTAGGTTTGCGAATGACCGACTTTGTTGAAGCCGTCGCTCAGGGGAATGTTTTGATAATGCTATTGTTTATAGCATTTGTCTGTCTCGTGCTCGGGCTTGGTGTGCCGACAACAGCAAATTATGTGTTGGTAGCGACCTTGATGGCTCCTGTTGTGGTCGAGCTCGGCGCGCAAAGTGGTCTCGTGATTCCCTTGATAGCTGTGCATTTGTTTGTTTTTTATTACGGTATTATGGGCGACATCACGCCTCCAGTCGGCTTAGCGACATTCGCTGCAGCAGCTATTTCCGGTGAGGATGCTATTAAGACCGGTATTCAAGGCGCACGCTATGCGCTTCGCACCGTCATACTGCCTTTCATTTGGATCTTCAATCCACAACTTCTATTGATCGATGTTCACGATGCGTGGGAGTTAATACGCGTTGTCGCTGCATGTAGCCTCGCGATGCTTGTTTTTGGTGCCGTTAGCATGAACTGGTTTCGCGTTAAGAATCGCTTGTGGGAAAGCTTACTCCTAAGTGTGGCTGTTATTCTTTTATTTCGTCCAGACTTGATCATGAATCAACTCAGGCCACCTCTCGAAGCGAGAGAGGTCTCAAGCATTTACGAAGTCGTGCATCACGCCAGCGATGATTCTCGCTTGGTCTTTGTCATTCGGGGGATGAATCTTGAGGGTGCGGATGTTACAAAAACGCTTGCTTTAAATCTTGGTGTAGGTGCTGATGACGGACGCAAACGGCTTTCTAGCGCGGGGATACAGGTCATGACGCTAGGGGGACAAAGTCAGATCAGCGCTGTCCGATTCGGATCTCAGGCTCAAAAGGCAGGATTCGAGCAGGGATGGGATGTTGTTTCAATCATGGTTCCAGCAGAGCGTCCGACGCCTCATTGGTTTTATCTGCCAGCCTTGCTTATGGTTTTGGTCGTGTGGTTTTCGCAGGGGCTTCGAATGCGGCGTTCCTGACGGCAGGTAGCCTCTGAAACAAAGTCGGATTCGTAGGTCACGCGGACCGCAGCCTCAGCGCGTAAGATGACCCTGTCCACAGCTTTAGACTGTGTGTGGGTTTCGTCAAGCATTCAGCCAAGCCTTTGTTTGGTTTTTGATGAACGCTGTATCGGGGCCTTCTTCGGTACGGACGCTCAAAGCTGGGTTAACTTGCAATCGCACTATGACACCGAGGTTACTCGTGAGGCTATGGCGGGCACGATAGCGCGCATCAAGCGCTTTGAGTCCGCACAGGTGTGATTGGCCTCGATTCTTCGATATGGAGTGAGGCAACTCGCCAGCCATCACGAAGACAGTTTGAACTGGTCCCCAAACTGCGGACACCACGATTGTTTTGCGTTTTACGATTGCCGCGCTAGTGTTAGGGCCTAGTGACTACCTTAAACATGCCAGCGATGAACGATGCCTCCGCAAAACGCCTCATAGCTATCGTTTGTTCTGCGCAGGCGCTGGTTCAAATCGGGGCATTTTTTTGGCCAGCTTTGCTTCCCTCGATGATGCTCAGGTGGGAGCTTACAAACAGCGATGCAGGGTGGATTACAGGGATCTTTTACGCAGCCTACATGGTGAGCGTCCCTCTGCTTGTGACCCTCACCGACCGTGTTGACCCAAGAGCTGTCTACTTGTTTGGCGTTGGTTGCACGATCGTAGCTCACTCGCTTTTTGGCCTTGTTGCTGATGGTTTCTGGTCTGCACTCGCCTTGCGAGCGATTGCCGGTGTTGGATGGGCAGGCACTTATATGACTGGACTGAAGCTACTGGTCGATATCGTTGATAAAAAAATTATGTCGCGGGCGGTCACAGGCCATGCAGCAAGCATCGGGATTTCCGGGGCAATCTCTTTTGCATGTGCCGATCTCCTTGCGAAACATTTCGGGTGGGCGGGCGCCTTTATCTTAGCAGGGACCTGTGCGTTGACTGCATGGCTCCTCGTTGTTACGAGCGTGCCTAAGGCTCCCGAAAAAGTTAGATCGGTCGAACTTGATTGGTTTGACTTTCGGCCGGTCATTAGCAACCGCTCGTCGATGGCCTATGCGATAGCTTATTGCGCGCACACCCTCGAGATGAATGCACTACGAGGCTGGGGGGTCGCTTTCCTGACATTTGTTGCTGCGCGTGCCGATGCCAGTGATGGGGCTCCGCTGCTTACACCAACGACCGTGCTAACGCTTCTTGGCATAGTGGGCACTGCAGCGAGTGTTCTTGGCAACGAAGCGTCGATCCGCATTGGTCGCCGTAATCTGATCATGGCTGCTATGCTGTGTTCTGCTATTTGCGCAACCAGCCTTGGATTTATGGGTTCCAATTCGTATGTGCTTGCGGTTGTGTTAATGCTTTTGTACGCATTCATTGTTTGGTTGGACTCGTCCTCGCTCACTGCAGGTGCTGCTGGTACGGCCGATCCTCAGCGTCGTGGAGCAACCCTCGCTGTTCATTCAACCCTTGGATACGCCGGCGGCTTTGTTGGACCTTTGATCATTGGTTGGACACTTGACTTGAGCGGCGGAAAGTCGCCAACTTCATGGGGCCTGTCGTTTTTACTTATAGCCATTTGCTCGCTCGTGGCCATGGTAATCTTTTTAGCATTACGACCACGCGAGCTCGCTGGTGAGGGGAGCAAAGCCAGCGGATCCGGCTAAATGCAGATCTTGGTTGGCCTCGGGCCATCCTCATCTCATATCATCGATAAGCCCTCGCTAAGCTGTTAGCTGTAGCTTGCGGTCTCTTATCACTTTGGACCACTTATCGCTTTCTGCCTTTACAAATTCAGCAAACTCTTTCGCTTGCCGTGGCATAACTTCAGACCCTGCCGAAGCAAATTTCGACTTCACCTCTGGCATTGCAAGTACCTTCGCCAGTTCCTTTGAGAGCCGTTCAACGATGTCACGAGGAAGCCCGGCAGGGCCCACAAGGCCCTGAAAGCCTGACGCTTCCATGCCATGCAATCCGAGCTCTTTCACTGTAGGTGTATCCGGCAGGCTCGGGTCACGTTTGGCTGAAGTAACCGCGAGCGCTCTGAGTTTTCCGCCCTTTATTTGCTGCAGCAACACCGTACCTGCATCGATCAACAGATGAGTTTGACCCGCAATAAGGTCTTGTACGGCAGGTGCGCTTCCTTTATAAGGAACATGAGTGATATCAAGATTTGCAACGGCGTTTAGTAACTCGCCATTGAGATGGGTCGATGAGCCTACCCCGCCGCTTGCGTAATTTGCCTTAGAACGATTTGATCGGGCCCAATCGATAAATTCACGCAGGTCTTTTGCAGGGTGGTCAAATTTTGTGGCTGCAATGTAGCCCGCTTCTGCAATCTGGCCGATGTACGTGAATTGTCGAATAGGATCGTAGGGTTGTTTGGCTTGGAGAAAGGGCGCAATCGCAAATGGGCCTGTATTTGCAATTAATAAACTATAACCATCCGCAGCCGCACGGCTCAGTTCGCCAGCAGCGATAACACCGCCTGCGCCGGGCTTATATTCCACGGCGAGCGGCTGTCCAAGGCCTGCTTCAAGACCCGGTTGAATGGTTCGCGCAGTAAAGTCAATACCTCCGCCAGGAGGAAATCCAACCATTAGGCGAAGCGGTCGTGTTGGAAAGTTTTGCGCGCTAGCACTTTGTAATTGCCCTATCGTGATACTGCTTCCGGCAAGACTTAACTTTTCAAGGAACGATCTACGTTTCATATTTAACTTTCCTTCACGTAAGCCATAAATATCACCCTGCATAATCAACCATATCAATCAATTTTTGCTCCAGAACGCTGAACGGCTTGAGCCCAACGCGGTGCTTCTTGCGCAATGAATCGATGAAAATCATCGAACCCAAGAAATGCCGGGTTGGCACCTTGGGCAATCATTTTGTCTCGAATTTCGGGTGTATTAAGTACCTGTTTAAAGGCTTCACTTAGTCGCTGAACCACCTCGCGAGGCGTCGCGATCGGTGCTAGAAATCCATAGAAGCCGACGACCTCAAAATCTTTGATCCCTGACTCCATGGCGGTTGGGACGTCCGGTAGCGCTGGATTACGCTCCCTGCTTGTGACAGCAAGTGCTCGGACTCGTCCTTGCTTGTGGTACATCGCAGCCTGCGGTATCGACTCTGCCATAAACTGCACCTGGCCTGCCATTAAGTCTGCAAATGCGGGCGCGCTGCCACGGTAGGGTATGTGAACCATAAAGGTACCGGTTGCAGTTTTAAACATTTCAGGCACGAGATGACTTATCCCGCCGTTACCAGCTGAACCGTAATTGACTTTTCCAGGTCTAGCCTTCAAGTAGGCCAGGAATTCAGGGAGTGTTTGGACAGGCACTGATGGGTTGACCAACAAGGCTAAGGGTTGCATGGCAGTTCGAGCGATCGGTACAAAATCACGTAAGGTTGCATAAGGCAACTTACCGTATACGGCAGGATTAATCACCATCACACCAGTATTTGCCAGCATGATGGTATGACCGTCGGGATTTGCACGCATAACCTCTTGTGCGCCAACGGTACCACCAGCTCCCGCTTTATAGTCGATCAAGACCGTCTGCCCAAGGATTTGCCCCAGACGATCAGCAAGCAGTCGAGCGTGCAAATCAAGGGGGCCTCCGGCGGGAAACCCGATCACGATTTTGATCGGCCGAGCTGGAAAGCCTTGGGCTTGGGCGAGGTTCGTGTTTAAGCCCAAGCCAGCGGCTGCAATTGCTGCAACGAGGGTTCGCCGGATAGGGTGGGTAGGACTTAATCTGTTTAAATTTGCCATATGGTTCTACTTCTTTCAGTATTAATTTCTGGCTGATCTTTTGCAGCGCCCTATAGAACAGTTTAATGAAATAAGGGTTGGCTAGACCCCGGTATCGTATATCTTCTTCAGGTGTTTGGATCCCACGCCCCGTCAAGAGCATTGCAGACTAGCGGTTGGGGCGGAGCACATACCGTAGTCTGATAGATTTGACGTTTCGCTTGCGAACTCGCCTGAGGGGCAATTTGTGGGAAGACAGCGTAGCGCGTGGTTGCTCAGGGAGCATTGTTTGACCTATCAACTGGCTAGCCTGATGAGTCGCTTGGAAGGCGCTTTGATCGGCTTGCTTGTCCTTGGAACAATCCTTTTGCATGCGTCAAGCTTAGCTGCTGATGTATCTGGGTCGAATTCAGTCGAAGTAAAAATCATAGCGATCAATGATTTTCACGGGAACTTAAAGCCCCCCTTCGGCGGGATTAGGATTCGTAACCCACTTGATCCGGCAAGCCGCGTGCAAATCCGTGCTGGTGGTGCCGAACATTTAGCCACCGCAGTCGCTCGGCTGAGGACAAAGAACCCTCACAGCATTTTTGTTGGCGCAGGGGATCTAATTGGCGCCACACCACTTCTTTCAGCCTTGTTCAATGACGAACCAAGCATTGAATCCTTAAATCTTATGGGTTTGAGTATCTCAGCGGTCGGTAACCACGAATTCGACAGAGGACTAAGTGAACTGTTGCGATTACAAGCTGGGGGATGTCACCCCGTTAAGGGTTGCCAAGGTCCGAAGCCATTTGAGGGAGCACGCTTTCAATACTTGGCTGCAAGTACTGTTGAAGTGGACAGCGGGAGAACAATACTACCTGCCTACGCTGTTCGCTATTTCGAAGGCATTCCAGTTGCCTTCATTGGATTGACACTCGCAGCCACGCCGTCAATAGTGACGCCAAGTTCGGTTCATGGTTTGCGCTTTTTAGATGAAGCAAGCACTGTCAATAACTTATTACCAAGCCTTCGGGATCAAGGAATCTATGCCTATGTAGTGCTCATCCACGAGGGTGGGGTTCCAACCGGAGACTATGACGACTGTCAAGGAATAAGTGGACCAATCGTTGATATCGTTAATAGAATAGATACCAGTGTGAAATTGGTTATTAGCGGCCACACGCATCACGCTTACAACTGCCTTATAGCGGGTAAGCGGGTAACCAGTGCGGACAAATACGGAACAATGCTCACTGATATTGATATCGAAATCGATTGCGTTACGATAAAAATCGTAACAATTAACGCCAATAACATGATCATCAGACCTGAATTATTTGAGAAGGATGCTGGACAAAGCGAGTTGATTCAGGCTTATGAGCAATTGGCAGAGCCTCTCGCTAAGCGTGTTGTAGCTCGGCTGAATCGTGCAGTTTTGGCGGATCTTGATGCTAAAGGCGAGTCGACGCTTGGCCGATTAATTGCAGATGCACAGCTTGTTGCGACGCAAAGCATTGATCAAGGTGGCGCTCAGATCGCATTTATGAACCTCGGGGGCGTACGGGCCCCGCTGATTCCTCAGGCGAACGGAGATTTACGTTACGAAGATCTGTTTGCTGCTCAGCCTTTTTATAACAATCTTGTGACAATGACTCTAACAGGTGCGCAAATTATCGAGTTGCTTGAGCTTCAATGGCAGGAGGACCGTCCGGTACGATTGCTTATTCCTTCAAAGGGTTTCTCCTATCGCTGGGATCGGATGCAAAAGCCCGGGAAGCGTATCGTTAGTGGAAGTGTGTCTTTGCACAAGAAGCCCATCGAATCTAGTCGTACGTATCGGATTACAGTGAATTCTTTTTTGGCTGATGGTGGCGAGAATTTTCAAGTTTTGCGTAAGGGAACCCAACGTCTAATTGGAGTCATGGATTTAGAAGCGCTCGAGCTTTTTCTAGCGAGCAATCCAGCGATCGACCATGAGCCACGGGTCATTCCCGAGCCAGAAGATCATGGCAACAAACGGGTCGATCCTCTGATGCAGCAAGACATTGCCGAGGTTGCAGGGCTGGCAAAGACGCACCTCGACCTCGACCTGCCCGGTATGCGTCAATGCGGGCTGTCCACTGGCTGCGTATGGCCCTGACTTGGGGCGTCGTGGCTGCGGTGCTCTTTGGCGCACTGCTGCACGCCTCATGGAACGCGCTTGTCAAGTCAAGCGCTGACAAGGCCCTTGATACCGCGGTTATTCACCTCGTTGGCAGCTTCATTGGGTTCCCACTATTGCTATTGGCTGGCTTGCCGCCACCACAGGCTTGGCCATTCATTGGCGCATCGGTGGTGATCCATATCGCCTACTACGTAGCGCTGACAGGAGCCTACCAGCATGGCGATTTGGGGTTGACCTATCCGTTGATGCGGGGCATTGGGCCGATGTTAGTGGCACTGTCTTCCTCGCTGGCGCTTGGCGAACATTTGTCCCCGCTGGCTTGGGCTGGGGTTGTGGGCGTAAGCAGCGGCGTGCTCTTACTTGGGCTTTCACAGCGTGCGTTGCAGCAGCCCAAGGCTATCGCCTTCGCACTGATCAACGCAGTGGTCATTGCGATTTACACAGTGGTCGACGCTCTCGGTGCGCGTATGGCTGTGGCACACGGTGGCAGCGCGCTGCAGTATGTGGCCACCCTCTTTGTGCTCGACGGCTGGCCCTTTGGACTGCTGGTCTTGCGGCAGCGAGGATTGGCACAGGCCTTGCCGTATGCTCGCGCGCGCCTGCCGGTTGCCATGCTGGGTGCGGCAGCGTCGCTGAGCTCCTACGGCATTGCGTTGTGGGCTATGACCCAAGCGCCGGTGGCGACGGTGGCAGCGTTGCGTGAGACCTCGGTGCTGTTTGCCGCCGTGCTGGGCACTTGGCTTCTCAAGGAGCCCTTCTCATGGCGCCGCGGGGTAGGCACAGCTGTAATCCTCTCAGGGGTGATGGCACTACGCATGGGCTGAAAGGCTATGATCTTCATGAGCGCAAGGGAACGTCGAATTGGATTGATGTTGCTGGAAAAGAGCAATCCTTAGCTAGCCTTGTTTTTGCTTTTCGTTTTCGGGTTTTTCGCAGGCGGCATGCAAGAAACAATATCGATCGAAAAATCCATTGGATATTGCTGATGCCTCAGCTTGAGCTTACTGCCGATATGTGTATGAGCCGTTCGCGAATCGATTTCATACTCAAACGCTCAAGATGCAACCGCAGCCTACGGATTTCTGTGTTCAGCATGTTGATCCATCGTCCTGCAAATGCTACATCTGCGTCTAAAGCACTTGCTATTGCTTTAACGGGCACTTTGATCACATGTGTGTCTTCGATCGCGATAGCATCACAATGGTATCGGGATACCTTAAGGCTAGCTTCGCTGACAAAGCCCTGTCGGGTCCGTTGCAGTACGACGGATTTGCCGTGAAGTCCCGATCGTTCTTGATCATACGACGAGTGGCGGGCTTGAGCATATCAGCGGACTTGTCGTGGGTAACCAAGCTTTCGTCCCTGGCAGTGAGAGCCATCGCCATGGCATGATCTTCAGATACTTGACCTACCTGCACCCTCTTGATCAATGGGGACAGTCATGGTTGTGGATACAGGATGCACAATCGAAAGCTGCTTATGTATCTGCCCGTTTTTCTCCTCGGTAAGATTTAAAGATTTTTGACTTTCCGTCTTTCTGGACTAACAGCACATCAAACGCATCCCGCCGATTTCCGTACATTGAACCATCCATACCCGGCGATCCGATTGGCATTCCTGGGACAGCTAGCCCTAGTGCGATTGGCTTAATTTTCACCAAAGTCAAAATTTCTGACGCTGGCACGTGTCCTTCAATCACGTAACCCTGAATCAAAGCAGTGTGACAAGAACCGAATTTCGCCGGCATACCGAGCTGGTTTCGTATGGCGTTATTTCCTTGATCCAAAATTGTTGCAGTGAATCCAGACTTTTCAAGGTGAGCGATCCAATCTTTACAACATCCACAATGTGGATCTTTCCAAACTTGTATAGCAAGTGGTGGATCCTTTTGTGCAAAAAGACTTGAGGAAGAAATTAGCGTCGCCAAGCCTATGAGCAGTGTTCGCCTAGACGGCGTTAAAGCAATTCGTGCGGCGCGTAGCGATGACTGAGCTTGCGCCCTCAACTTACTTCTTTGCGACATTTACTCTGCCTCGCATGCCAGCTTCGTAATGACCAGGCAACAGACAAGCGAAGTCAAATTCGCCTGCTCGGTTGAATGTCCAAACGAGGTCCACCTTTTTACCAGGCTCTACATGAGCCATGTGCAGCTCATCGTGTTTCATGTTTGGAAACTTCTTCATGATCGCTGCGTGTTCGTCTAACTCTTTCTTCGTCCCAAGAACGAACTCATGCGACAGCTTTCCAGCGTTGACCAACAAAAACCGAACCGTCTCTCCTAGGGTCACATCAATTTTGCTGGGTGTGAAGCGCATGTTGTCGGTCATTCTCACCTCGATCGTTCGACTCGCCTTGGATGGGGCTGCGCCGATTCCCCAATCTTTTTGTTCGAATGTTAGTTCACCTGAAGGTTTGCCGTGATGTTGGCTTCCGTGAGCCCAAGATGGACTGACTGCAGTCGTTGCGAATGCCAGAACCAAAATTGGCAAGATTTTTACCTTGATCATCGAAGTGCTCCGTTAAAGATTGGTCTACGCAAAAAGTGCGAACTATACTTTTGAAATCGGATCTTAGTTGTGGTTTTATGCTTTTGACGAAGAGGCATTCTGGTCAACATCTATCAACGTAAGTACATTGATCAGACTGCAGTTGAGGTCATCGAAGCGAAAATCGGACCGTAATATTTTTCCCGGAAACATTATTTAATGTTGCTACGACTTTGTCCCCTTTCGAGAGCTGAAGGCCTTGCGCATTTAAGCGATTACCTCCTCCGGACTGGAGACTTAGTTCACTAGTTTTACTGCCTTGCATGACAACGATACGGCCAGTTACCGACTGAGATGCAATGGGCTTATCGTGATCCATCAAGTAAATCGAGATCCTATCTTTGTCTGCAACGAGTTCAAAACTCAAATCGCTGACAGTTTGAATGATCCCGCCGTGTATGGGCTTTGCGGTACCGTGCGCTTGCGCGTGGCTCAAGTAGGCTGTTGCGGCGATTGAGGTTAAAGCAGAGAATAGAAGTGAGTGGGCTTTCATGGGCGAACGATTCCCTTAACGTTGGCTGACAGCTAGGTCGGGTTGAGTTTAAGACTAAACATATAACGTCATAATCTCTAAATAGGGTCCACGTGGTTGGATTTGCTACGCTCATCATTATCGTGTGAAACCAGTTGTCTCGTTGCAGCCTCGCCAAATCGTAAATACAACAGTGGTGTAAGCAACGTATCGAGGATTGTTGAGCTGATCAGTCCACCAAAAATGATAACAGCAACTGGGTGGAGAATCTCCTTACCAGGTGCATCGCTTGCAAACAGTAAGGGTGTTAGCGCAAAGGCCGCAACACAAGCGGTCATTAAGACAGGTGTTAGACGTTCAAGCGATCCCCGAATGATCAATGAGCGATTAAATTGTTCACCTTCAAATCGGCAAAGATTGATGTAGTGGCTAATTTTTAGAATGCCATTTCGAGTTGAGATTCCAGCGAGGGTAATAAACCCCACCATGGATGCCACCGAGAGCTCGACGTTAGCGATGGCCATGGCGATAACCGATCCTACGAGTGCTAGAGGAATATTTGACATGATGATTAGCGCTAGTGTCGTTGACCGATATCGACTATAGAGGACTACGAAAATCATTGTCAGTGAGCAAACCGAAAGTAGACTGATCCACTCAGTTGCCTCCTCCTGCGCTTGGAACTGTCCCTCGAGGCTTAAGTGATAGCCTCGAGGAAGTATCTGGGCTTTCATAACGTTACGAATATCATTAATTACGTCCGCCATATTTCGACCCTCTGAATTTGCAAATACAATCATGCGACGGCGGCTGTTTTCGCGTCCAATTTGATTAGGTCCATCGCTCTCTTCGATGCTTGCGAAGCTTCCAAGTGGAATGCGTCCTACGGAAGTGTCAATAAATACTTGTGCTAGATCAACGGCAGTCCTCTCTGAGTCCGGCAAGCGAAGCACGACATCAAAGCGACGATTGCCGTCGATCACCTGCGCTACATGAGCACCGTCAGTCATTGATTTCAACGCGCGAATGGCTTCGCCGGGCGAAAGTCCGACTTGGGCAAGCCGCTGATAGTCAAGTCGCACCTGAATCTGTGGGATTAGCGTCTGCTTTTCAACCGATAAGTCCGTTAGTCCCGATACTCCTGTGAGAGCGCTTCTGAGTTGTTCTGAAATTGCTCTTAAGCTTTCTAGATCGTCCCCGTAAACCTTGATGGCTATCTGAGCGCGAACACCCGATAGAAGATGATCAAGCCGGTGGCTTATCGGTTGGCCGATCGTAAACTGAAATGGTAGTCCAATTAAACGAGAGCGGATATCGGCAAGAATCATGGTGCGACTGCGTTCGCTAGGGGTTATATCAATATCAATTTCAGATACGTGGACTCCTTCGGCGTGTTCGTCAAGCTCGGCCCGTCCAGTTCTTCGACCTACTTGTCTGACCTCAGGTACATCCATAAGAATTTGCTCAACCATCGAACCCATTTGATTTGACTCTCGCAGCGACGTGCCTGGCTGCATGTTTAGGCTTAGGACGAAAGTCCCTTCATTAAAAGCGGGCAGAAAACTTCTTGGGAAGAATGCGAGTGAGATCGACGCTATCGTAACAGTAAGTAGAGCAAGCAAAAATAGTTGATTCGTGTAGGGAAGAGCCCAAACAATGAGTCGAGTGTTCATACGCTTAAGCGCAGCCACCATAGCGCTATCGACGTGTTGCTTAACGCTAAGGGCTGGGAGCAGGTAGTAACTCATCACAGGCGTTACTGTCATCGAAACAAGCATGGAGGCGAGAATTGAAACGATATAAGCGATACCAAGCGGGGTAAAGAGACGCCCTTCAATGCCAGGCAGTGCAAAGAGTGGCATAAAAACCAGTATGACGATCGCAGTAGCGTAGATAATCCCCGAGCGAACTTCCAAACTGGATTGCCGAACAATTTCGATGATTGATGTTTTTGATCCATCGCTCCTTGCTTGCCTCAGTCGCCTAAGGATGTTTTCAACGTCCACGACAGCGTCATCGACAAGCTCGCCAATTGCTATGGCAAGACCGCCGAGTGTCATCACATTGATCGATTGGTCGAGTGCTCGAAAGATAAGGGCAGTTACTGCTAGTGACAGTGGAATAGCGGTTAGTGAAATGAGCGTTGTACGGGTCGAAAGCAAAAAGGCAAAGAGAATAATGGCAACCATCACAGCACCATCCCGAAGTGCGTGCATTACGTTACTGATGGCTGCTTGAATAAAGTCCGCTTGTCGAAATAGTACTTTTGGCTTTGAAAATCCCAAGGGAAGGGACTGCGCTAATTCGGCAAGGGCTGCTTCAAGATCGCTTGTGAGGCGAAGGCTATTGGCTTGTGGCTGCTTTTGAACACTTATAACAATTGCTGAGTCACCCGCATAGCCAGCATCTCCACGCTTGACGCCTGCAAAAAAACCTACTGTTGCAACTTGAGCAAGCGTTATCGGTCTTCCGTCACGCCACCCAATGGCGATACCCGCTAAGTCCTCTGGCTGAGTAGTTCTAGCGGTGAGGCGAATCAAGTACTCGCGTTGGTTTAGATCGACGAAACCGCCACCTGCGTTTGTGGAAAACCCTCGGACTGCTTGCTCAATTTGGCTGAGCGACACACCGAACTGAGCCATTTTTCGGCTGTCGGGGGAGACACGCAGGGTGCGTACCTCTCCTCCGATTGGAATTACTTGTGATACGCCTGGGATGGCTAACAGTCGCGGCCTCATTACAAAGTCGACGTATTCTCGAGCCTGCATAGGCGTAAGTGATGCTGCAAGTGGCGCCGCTGATGGCGTTTGCTCAGGACTTCGCAATGGCAGAGCGATGAGCATGATCTCCCCCATGATTGAGGAGACGGGGCCCATGATTGGGTTTACATCGCGTGGCAGGCGCTCACGTGCGAGGCCGATTCGCTCTGCAACAAGCTGTCGATTGCGATAGAGATCTGACCCCCATTCAAACTCTGCGTAGACGATAGAAAGACCTATGCCGGAGATGCTCCGTATTCGTGTAACTCCAGGCATCCCATTGAGCGCTGTCTCAAGGGGAAAGCTAATAAGTTGTTCGACCTCTTGCGGCGCCATACCGCCAGCCTCGGTCATAACGGTTACCGTGGGCTTATTTAAGTCGGGAAAGACGTCAACCGGCGCGTGCCAAGACGTCCAGATGCCTCCGATCATCAGCAATAGGCCCAGGGCAAGCACCATCAACCGATTGTTTAAGCTTGTCGTAACAATCCAATTAAACATATCGATCTACTATCTAATTTGCGAAATGAGTGGCGCGCCGTCTATGACGACTCGACTTTCCTCATCCAAGCCGTGTGTTACAAGTACGCGATGAGCGTCTAAAAGTGTGTAAATGACTGGCTTTGATACAAACCGTTCTGCTGATTCCTTCGTCCATACGATGGCTTCATTAGAGGGACTTCGCACCACAGCGTTTGCAGGCAGTACAAATCCTTTTAGGTATTGCTGTGTTTTTATCAAGACTGTCATCGGCTGGCCGATCGAAAGGCTGCTACGTTCATGTTGAGATATCGACATGACAGAAAAAAGACTTGGTATAAGTCCATCACGCATGACTGGTGATGAACCGATGAACTTAAGTTGTAAGGGCGGGCTTTCCTTAGTTGAAGCACTCGCTACACCAAGTCCTACGAGTGGCTTTGGTGAGACAACTTCTATGAGCATTCGGCTTGAATTGATGACTTCACCAAGTACTTGCTGCGGGTTGACAACTTGTCCTTGGACGAGGTCAGCCTTAGCTATGACGCCATCGATCGGCGCAAGAATTGGTTCACGCGTATTGAGACTTTGGAGAACGCTCATCTCGCGCGCTCTCAGACCTTGTGCTTCAAGCCTTGCAGCCTCGACATCTTTTCTGGGAACAGTTCCCTCAAGGCTCGCCAGCCGGTTGAAGCGCTCTTCGGCTATCCGCCTCTGTGTTTGAAGCTCGGTTAACTGGGCCTGTTGGCTTGCCAAGACATATGGCTCCGCTTGAAATCGAAGGTAGGCTAGCGTCTCGCCTTGCTTAACCATTTGACCAACAAGCGGAATGTCGCGTTCGGCGCGTTCGATACGGCCCCCGTAAGCCGTTTGGATTCGCGCAGTTGCACTGGGATCCGCAATAACGCGACCTGCTAACTCGATACTAGTAGCTTGATGTTCAAGAGGTGGTATCTGTGTTCGAATAGCGAGTCGTCGCTGTGTTTCTTTAGCCAAATAAACGCTACCGTCTGCGAGTCGATATGATATTTGAGGCGGATGCGCTCGCCCCGTAGTTATATTAGTTGTTATGTCTTTACTTTTTCCGTGTCCAGCGTCTGCTTCTACATTTGAAGCAAGAGCCATTAAGATCAGCATGAATGAAAAGGTAAGAAATGTTTTCGTCGCCCACGTAAATGAAGTTGTTTTACGCACGATTAAGCCTCCTTACCATGTTTCTCAAGCAAATCGATCTGCGATCTTTGCTTTTTCCTGCGCAAGATAAAAAGAAAAAATCCCAATGCGAGAAGGGCTAAAGTGATATACCCATATGTACTCAGCTTTTGCGGAGGTGGCGTATTGACTCCTTCAAGTTGCTCTGAATGCCCAAGCAAGGTGCCAGCTAGAAGGTCGCTCTCTGCCTCGGCTACAATTTTAAAAATAAGTTGATGCTCCCCTGCTTGGTTTAATTTTTTTACGAGTGCCTCGTCAGTAACGATAAAGGTCATGGAGGATTTTTCAAATCTTGATGACGATTTGATGCCATCAGTCTCAACATCTACTTTGGCGTTTTTGATGGGCTCGTTGGTTCTAAAGTCATCGACATAGATACGCAACTCGCTTTGATTGAAAATGGCTAAGATTTCGAAACGTTCTGAGCTTGCTTCAACGTGAGGTGACTTCCGAGCTTGATAGGTCGATGGTGAGGTTCCTTCGTGCTTATGGTCATCGCTGCCGTGTGCTAGGCAATCGTTCAGACTTACGCTAAGGGTCGCGATGACTAACAGGGCGCAGATTGTTGATAACCAGCGATGCGGGCTTTTCGTGAGAGTCATTGAATTTAATAACGATAGTCTCAAGGTAATACTCCTGCAGCTTGACTCAATTGAGCCATAGACAGGCGAAGTTCAACAGCTCTTCGACTTACCTGGGTTTGAACTGCGCGCGTTTGTGATAAGGCAAGCAGTAAGGTCGGAAGTGATGCCTCGCCTGCGGCAAATGCCTTTTCAACTAACGTGCTTCGTTGATGCAAGACAGTTGCTCGCTCTTGTTCAATGGCCAGTAAGACTTTGGCGTTTTCAGCATTGCGAAC
>OMIE01000131.1 GCA_900299025.1 Burkholderiaceae bacterium | reverse complement strand
TTTGACGCTCAACCCGCCACTCCCCGCCCGAGCCATGCAAGGGATCGATCGATCCATCATCGCAAGCGTGGTAATCCTCGTGTTGCTTAAAAATCGGCAGCACCTTGTCCCAGCGCCAATCAGGATTGCCCAGCGATTCCCATTGATCATAGTCCTGAGCCTGACCTCGCATGTAAATCATGCCGTTAATCGATGAGCAACCCCCCCAGCCCCTGCCACGCGGGTACTTTAGACTTCGGCCCGCGAGCCGCTCTTGTGGCGTGGTTTGAAATAGCCAGTCAGTGCGGGGATTACCAATGCAATAAAGATAGCCGACCGGAATATGCACCCAAAGATAATCGTCGCGTCCACCCGCCTCAAGCAACAAGACCTTGTTTCGCGGATCGGCCGATAATCGGTTGGCAAGCAGACAACCCGCTGTGCCTGCCCCAACAACAACGAAATCGAAACTAGTCTGAAATGGCTGGCTTTGCTGCATGACGGTTCCCCTGCGCTCTTAAGGACTAAATCCCTGCGAGGGTTAGGTATTTCGTCTCTAAATATTCATCCAAACCCTCTTTGGCGCCCTCGCGGCCCAAACCCGATTGCTTCACACCCCCAAAAGGCGCGACTTCTGTCGACAGCATGCCGCTGTTGACGCACACCATGCCAGCCTCAATCGCTTCAGCGACCCGAAGTACCCGTCCAAGATCCCGCGCATAAAAGTACGCGGCAAGTCCATATTCGCTTGCATTGGCCATATCGATAACTTCCTGCTCTGTCTGAAAGCGAAACAGCGGTGCAACGGGACCAAAGGTCTCCTCACGAGCCACCCTCATGCGCTGCGTGACCCCTGTCAACACCGTTGGCTCAAAAAATAGACCGCCGCGCGCATGGGGCTTGCCACCGACCGCAAGGCTCGCACCCTGACTGAGTGCATCGGCAATATGCGCTTTTACCTTTTCAAGCGCTGCGGGCTCGATCAAGGGTCCGATTAAAACCCCAGGCTCGGTTCCAGCACCCACTGGCATCGCAGAAACCCTGGCTGCTAGTTTGGCGGCAAAGGCATCGTAGACAGCATCTTGAACATAAATCCGGTTGGCGCATACACAGGTTTGGCCTGCATTGCGGTACTTGGAAGCGAGCGCACCTTCAACAGCCGCATCAAGATCTGCGTCGTCAAACACAATAAAGGGCGCATTGCCGCCCAGTTCTAACGACAGGCGTTTGATGGTGTCTGCCGATTGCCGCATCAGAATACGTCCAACCTCGGTCGATCCGGTAAAAGAAAGTTTTCGCACCACGGGTGAGGCGCAAAGCACCTCGCCGATTTCGGCTGCCCGATCAGCATCCCCCGTAACAAGATTGAATACACCCGGGGGTATGCCCGCTTGCTCGGCAAGCACGGCCAGTGCGAGCGCTGTCAGCGGTGTGGCCTCGGCAGGTTTGCAAACAACCGTGCAGCCCGCAGCCAGCGCAGGAGCAACCTTTCGAGTGATCATCGCCATAGGGAAATTCCATGGTGTGATCGCCGCACAAACGCCAATCGGTTGGCGCAGGGTTAAGAGCTTCCTATCACTCATGTGAGAGGGGATCACCGCGCCATAAGCACGTTTAGCCTCCTCTGCGAACCACTCAACAAAAGATGCACCGTAAGCCACTTCGCCACGGGCTTCAGCAAGCGGCTTACCCTGTTCGGCTGTCATGAGTTGAGCCAAGTCTTCGCTGTGCTTGATCATCAAGTCATACCATCGTCTAAGGATGGTGGCCCGCGCTTTCGCAGTCTGTGAGCGCCACGCTGGCCACGCGCGATGAGCCGCGTCAATCGCAAGCTGGGTCTCGGCTGCACCCATGTTGGCAACTTCAACGATGGTTTGGCCACTGGCCGGATTACTGACCGGAAAAACAGCCTTACTAAGCGCTGCCATCCAACGACCATCGATATAGGACTCACTTCGCAGCAGCTGCATGTCTTTAAGCGCTAAGGTCATGACGGCATCTCCTTCGGGGTTTGAGTGCTTGAGCGATCGCTCAAGCTTTGAGCAAAAAGAGCAAGTGTAGAACTTGCATCGACTGCTTTGCTAGCAAGTACCCGCCAACTCCCGGGTTCTACGACGCCTAGTGCAAAGAAAGCGGACTCATCGGGCGATTGAAAGTCCGCCGACTGGCCTTCGACCGCAGCCAGATCCCATTGACAAAGGCATCGCTGATGAAGCGCTTAACTAACAAACATCATGACTTAGCTTGCAAGCTCGACTTCATTCACAAGCTTTGCGGGCTAACTTACCCTCGCTTAGCAAGATGGCTCACCCTCGTACTTTTTTTGATGAGTTTTGTGCGAGGTGAAGCACTCGCCTGCCAAAGCGAGATCGGATCGAGCTTTCCTGACAAAGGGCAGGCTTGCGCGCTAGAAGGCACCGCGGCTGACGATCCAAACCTGCTTGCCCTTCCCGGCACGCTCACACGAAGCGGCAATCCGGTTGATTTTGTTAGTGGCCGTAAATCCCTAAGGCGCCTGCAATTGCAGTTTTACCCGCAAACGGTTGATGTATTCGGCCAAGGTCTGCCGCTGACATGGAGCTTATTCTATGACTCAGGCCCCACCCTCCTTGGGAATAAGTCTGAAAGCGGTCTTTCTGGCAAGCGCCCCCTTGGTGGCTTTGGCTTGGTGTGGCGCCACGGCTATGAATTAAGTCTTAGCAGCGCGCAGCTTGCCGGGAAAGCTGCATCTGGCATGGAGGCGCTTGTCGTTCGCATTCACCAAGCAGATGGCCTTGTCCACCGATTTCTCTATCGCCCTGAGCGGAGCGTTTTTGCAGCCGAGCAAGCAGAGCTTGGCGAGATTCAAACCTTCGACGCTGGGCCTTCGCGACGTTGGGTGTGGCGGCAACCGGGTGGTAGACAGGCGACCTTTGATGCGACTGGCAGGCTTAAAGGCTGGCGATCGCCGCTTGGTCACCGTCTAGATCTGGACTACAGCGCCACCGGTCGACTGATTAAAGTCATCCACAGCAAACAAAGCCAGACTGGAAGTTTGCAAAAGTTAGCAAGCATTCACTTGCAATGGGATGCCCAACAGCGGCTGATTTCGGCGGTTGAACTCCAAAAAGAGAGGGAAAACGCAGGGCCCCTGATGATGGCGCGTTGCCAATATCGCTACGCCGGCGAGACCTTGGAAGCGCCTCTTCTAATCGCTGCCTCATGTGCACGGACAGGCCATGCCGATCCCAGCTGGTCAGAGCAGTACTTTTATGAAGATCGGCGCTTTGGCGAAGCCCTCACGCGTGTCCGTCAACAAGGACCTCATCAAGCCCTGCTTGAAGCAAGCTATGTTTATGATGACTCAAAGCGGGTGATCAAAAGCCAGGGTTTCGGTGAAGCCGCAGATGAAGCGCTAACGATTACCTACAGCACGCAGTCGGCTAATGAGGCCCCTTGGCGTCGACTTCAACGACGAGGGCAAAGCGTTGAATACCGCTTGGAGGCATCTGCGGGCGGAGGCGGCTTTGCTTCGACGAAGCAAAGCTTGGGACATTGGCGCCGCCAAGACGATGGACCCTGCGCCTGGTGCCCTGATCTGGCCTCTAAACATGAAATGCTTCGCGACCGAGTCGGGCGGGTCGTCGAGCTTCGTGATGTAACGAGCAAGCAATGGCTTGAGCGACGGCGCTATAAGACTGAGGACGCCACCGAACTTCCTGTCGAGATACGACGCCCAAGCGTTCGCGATGATTCTTTCGCAATCAGTCGATTTGAACGCAACCCGCAAGGCCTTGTCCTTGCGATCGAACACCAAGGGTTTTCACCAAAAGGGAGCCCGACAGCATTTGAGGCGATTCAGCGGCGGATCCGGTTTCGCTACGCCAACGATGGCAGTGGCATCCTCTCAGGCTTTTTGGATGATGGATCGGGTGAAACCCTCGAGCCCAAACAGTTGGCCCTTGCTTGGGTCATCCCTGGCCGGCAACTTCAAGGGCTGACTTGGCGTGACAGTGCGCGTTATAGCGACGATTTCGGGCGAGTTGTATTGATTAAACATCCAGACGGCCGTTGGTCAAACGCAAGCTACGACGCGCGAGATCGGCTGCTTGAACAGCAAGGGGCCGATGGCAAACGGATGAGCTTGCGCTGGGATGCCTCGTCTAATCCTGTGGAGAAGGACTATGGCGAAAGTGGGCGCTCACTTTTTGAGTGGTCTAAGCAGGAAGATCACAAGGTGCAATTGCTATCCGCAAGGCGCGAAGCAGCCTCGGCGAAGGGTCCGATGATGGAAATCCATTGGGCTTACGATAAAGATCAACGCGTGATCAAGCGCAGTCATCAGGTTGGCAGGCATCGTTTCAACTGGACCATCAGCCGCGATCACCAGGGGCGCGTTGTGAAAGAGCGGCTGCCTGACGGTGCGAACTTAATCTATCGCTACGATGAGCAAGGGCTACTTGCCATAAGTTACCAGCAAGGTCTGGGCTCGATAAGCCAACATCTTTATCAGCGCATGACACAAAAGTCGTCCGCAACTGGCGCAGTCGATGGGTCCATCGCTTATCGATTAGGCAATTTCGTCGTGCGCTGGCTACAAAAGCCTGGGAATAGCGGCGAGCTACAAGCGCTAGAAGTTGAGGGACTTGCTAAGTGGGCGCTCCATCCACAGACATCAAAACCCGATGCGGCAAGCAATCCCTCGCTCACACAAAGTCTATCGCGCAATACAAAGCCCGCAGGGCCCGAGCACTCCGAAGCACCAGCGATTGCCAAGACCTTTCGCTACGATGGCGCGCAAGCCTGGTTGGGCGATCAGCAAACCACCATGCACTACGATCCGCTTGGACAACCAGCGCTACTCAAAGTGCAAGACCGACCCGGGCAGATCATGGTCATGGACGGCTGGCGGCAACTGCTTCTGGCCGACGAAGCTAAAGGCCTCCAAGCGCTGGTTGTGTGGCATGGCGCACTACCAATTGCTTGGATCGAATCGGGGCGCGTCTACCACCTGGCCGTCGACTGGCGAGGGGCACCTGTTCTTGCCTTTGACAGCGCCGGGAAGGTTCACTGGAAAGCCAATTATCTTCATCCGCTGTTATCGGAGATGAAGCATGGGAATAGCAGGCGAAAAATCGCAGCCCGTAGCCTTAGCGATCGGCTCATTGTCGACCGGCTAAGGATCAATTTGGGGGTCCCGGGGCGCATTCTTGCCAACGAACAACTCGCTCAGAGGGATCCTCGCCTAAAAACGCTACTATTTGGCGCTAACCGAGTCCTTGATGCCGAGTCCCAGCGCTTTTTGCAAGCCGATCCGCTTGGGGCTGCGGGCGATCGAGATCCTTATCGCTACGCTGAGGGCCAACCCTGGCGTTATGTCGATCCTTGGGGGCTTGCCAAGCTTACCTACTTTGCAATCTTACAAAGCGAGCACGGAAAACCCTCGGCTTCGACCCAAGGCTTTTCGCCAGGTCGCTGGTCTTTTTTGCTCGAAGCGATCGCTCCTGCGCAAACGGCGCCAGGCAGTTCGCTCAGTGGGTGGCAAGGCCTGCAAAATGAATACGCCAAAACCCAGCAGTCCCTGCTTTTTGATGGGCAAGGAAGCTTTAGGCTCTCACAGCAAGACCCCTTATTGGGTCGTTGGTTTGGTGAGGACAGTTTGCGTTTTCAGGCCGACCAGGGCGATGAAGTGATGCAAGGCTTTCGCCAACACTATGGGGGCTCGCTCATCAGTCAGAGTGCTTTTGTGGTTGAAGACTTCGACGACAACCAAGCCACCCGTCTCATGGCCCTGCTTTCGCGCGATCAAAAGGCCAGACGTGCTTGCCTGCAACCGACCACCCCAATGCTACCCTCGATGAAGTTTAACGACGGCTCAGCGGATCTTCGACCCGATGCGCCCCAAGGCCAAGGCTCCTCAGTGCAACGTCTGCTCGAGTGTGAAACCGCTACAAGCGGTATCCCAGAACCGCTTTACCTCGGTCTTTACGCAAATGCCCAAGAAAGAGCCCGAGTCGAGCGCCTGCAGGCAGCCGCCCAACTTCAGGAAGCCCCAGCTCCCTCATCGATCCAAAGCGACTGCTCCAAAGACGCCTGCCGCAGCAAGACAGCGATTGCTGTCAACGGACGCGAGTATTTCGCCTCCTACGGGTCAACCCAATTTGTGCTCGAAACATTCTTGCGCACCCTGCGGCAAGATGTCCTACATGCGACGGATCTCGACCCTCGAACACTCAGCTGGCTGGGTCTGGATCAATCGATCAAAGATACAAGCGGTCAGTCACGGAGCATGAGCTGGTGGATCAATCAAGGCATTGCTCGGGCGCAGTCTGCTGCCCAGGCTTTTGATGCACTACGTGCGCGCCACGGAAAAGGACTGTCGCAACAAGCAGCCTTGGAGCTTTGGAACAAAATGACGGCCACGCAGCAGCTTCAGTGGCAAGCCTCGAGTGGCCTAGACCGTGAGGCCTTCGTTGATATCTTGGGCTTTAGTCCCGACGGTCGGGCACGCACCGAGTCTGAAGCCAGAAATGCTTTTGCAGCACATGCGGTGTTTCGTTTGGGTTCGGGCAACAGCGCAGGTTTTGGCGACTGGCTCAAGGCACTTTTTTCCGACCAGGCACGATTTGGTCTGATCTCGAGGCTTTTGCTACGCCAACATCTGCGAACGCTATTGGCTGAGCCCGCGCTTCAGACGCGACTTAGCAATCTTGAGTCTCCAACGACGAAAGCCTTCGATCAGCGCCAACAAAGCATTGAGCAAGACATCGCTTACCGCGTTGCGCTTATGCACAATGGTGGCAAGCAGGCAGCGGGTGCACTTGATCCGAACCGCAAACCCCCAGCCTATTTGCAGCGCTATGCCGAAGAGTTCATGCGGGTGGCTGGTCGCGGTAATTGGCAGGCCCTGCGTTGCGGTCAATCGCTAGGCCTTGCGGGCTTGGAAATGCAAACCTTGAAACTCGCCTAAGTCAGCTTGGGCGCTGCAACACCTGCGCTCCAACACCAAGGCCGCAACAACTAGGCTGCAACACCGAGGGATTGCGAGCTTGGACAGCACGGCCCTCGCCTATCATGGAGGATCAACAACGACTGGTCTCGCAACGAGCGCTCACGAAAGAAGTCCCACCGATGTTCAGCAACCCAGACATTCAAACTCAGCAAGCGACAAGTGCTTCGACAGAGCAATTAAAAGCGCTTGCCCTTAGCATGGGCGACCCTGCTGGCATTGGCCCCGAGGTACTGCTCAAGGCACTGCACCGACTTGAGGCGGCAGCGTGCAGCCCGAGCCAGGCCGAGCAAATCGACGCCAAGCCAAAGCTCGCCGTGCGTGTTTTTGGCGATCCCGCGTGGCTCATGCAAAAGGCCAACGAACTTGGCCTTGGCGAGGTCTTGGAAAAGGCTTCATGGATTCAATGGGAAAGCGCTTGTTCAGTCCCGCGCACGCTGCCCCAAGGTGTAGCAAGCGCTGAGGGCGGTGCATGTGCCGTGGCTGCAGTACTGGCAGCCGCAAACGCTGTGATTTCAGGGGCATGCCGGGCCCTAGTCACTGCGCCGTTGAATAAACAAGCCATGCACCTAGCAGGCTTTGACTACCCCGGACATACTGAGCTCTTAGCCGAACTTGCTCATCGCTGCCCTGTTCGCATGATGCTCGAACACCAACATTTACGCACGGTGTTGCACAGCATCCATTTATCGCTACGTCAGGCGCTCGATGCACTTGATCGTGCTAGCCTGCTTGAAACATTCTCGATCGCCGATCGGGCGCTTGGACGCATGCTCGGGCGAAGACCAAGGCTTTTATTGGCGGCGCTCAACCCTCATGCCGGTGAGGCCGGCGCCTTTGGACGCGAGGAAATCGAGTTGTTATCGCCTTGCGTATCGCAAGCACAAGCTCAGGGCTTTTCAATCCTCGGACCATATGCCGCCGACAGTGTTTTTGCCATGGCTTGGGACAATCCCGAGGTGGATGCGGTCATTGCGCTTTATCACGATCAAGGGCTCATTCCGATCAAACTACTTGGCATGGACCTTGGCGTCAATATCACCTTGGGGCTCCCCTTCGTACGAAGCAGTCCTGATCACGGTACTGCCTTCGATATCGTAGGGCGCGGACTTGCTCGCGAAGACAGTTTTTTGGCGGCGATGCGAGCTGCCCACCGCTACAGTCTCGTCTAGCTTGAGAGCTTTGCTTCCCAGCGCTGCCTGATGGCACGCAAACTCGAAGGCATTTGACTGCCAAGCTGCTCAAAAAGGCTGGCTTGCAGTGAAAGCTCTCGGCGCCATTCTTCGGGGTCAACCTTACTGAGTCCCTCGAATTGCTTTGCAGAAAAGTCCAAGCCACGCCAATCGATGTCCTGATAACGCGGGGATACGCCCGCAATATGCTCGTGACCTGAGGTTTGGTCGAGGTTTTGGAGCATCCAAATCAAGACACGCATGTTTTCGCCAAAGCCCGGCCACATGAATTTGCCCTGCTCATCGCTTCGAAACCAATTCACGCAAAAAATCGCCGGCAAGCGATGATGGGGAGCCTGAGCTTTTAGGCTCGCACCCAAAGCCAACCAATGCTCAAAGTAAGCGCCCATGTGGTAGCCGCAAAACGGCAGCATGGCAAAAGGATCACGCCTAACCAAACCTGTTGCACCACTTTGGGCAGCCGTCGTTTCAGAGCCCATGGTTGCTGCAAGATAAACCCCCTCTTCCCAGTCTCTGGCACGGATCACCAAAGGCACAGTGTTGCTTCGTCGCCCCCCGAAAATGAAGGCGTCAATCGGCACACCTTGCGGGTTGTCCCAGTCCTGATCCAAAGAAGGGCATTGCGTCGCCGACACCGTAAAACGAGCGTTAGGGTGGGCTGCTTTGCGCCCAGCCTGGCCATCGGCAGGCGTCCAATCCTTACCCTGCCAGTCCACTAAGTGATCGGGGGCTGCACTCAATCCTTCCCACCAAACATCGCCATCGTCGGTTAGGGCGACATTGGTAAATATCGTATGCGACGCCAGCATCGCCAAGGCATTGGGGTTGGTTTTTGCTGAAGTGCCTGGTGCTACACCAAAATAACCGGCCTCGGGATTGATGGCATAAAGACGGCCATCGGCGCCCGGTTTGATCCAGGCTATATCGTCGCCTACGGTGCTCACCTTCCATTGGCCAAGTTCCTTGGGCGGGATAAGCATTGCAAAATTGGTTTTCCCGCAAGCCGAGGGAAATGCGGCAGCCACATGGTATTTGCGCCCCGCCGGATCAGTAACACCCAAAATAAGCATATGCTCGGCAAGCCAGCCGTTGTCGCGACCCATGGTCGAGGCAATTCTTAAGGCAAAGCACTTTTTACCCAGCAGGGCGTTGCCCCCGTATCCCGAACCATAAGACCAGATCTCGCGGGTCTGGGGAAAGTGAACAATATATTTGGTGTCGTTACAGGGCCAAGCCACATCGTTTTGCCCCGCGGCCAGAGGCATACCGACACTATGCACGCAGGGGACAAAATCGCCTTCGTCGCGCAGCTGCGCAAGCGCTGCGCTTCCCATACGCGTCATCATGCGCATATTGACCACCACGTAGGGACTATCGGAGAGCTCAACCCCAATATGTGCAATTGGGCTACCAAGCGGTCCCATCGAAAAGGGCACGACATATAGCTTTCGCCCCCTCATGCAACCAGCAAATAAATCGCCAAGTGTTTGTTGCATTTGCACGGGATCAATCCAATGATTGGTTGGCCCCGCCTCTTGCTGGCGATCCGAACAAATAAAGGTTCGGTCCTCAACCCGCGCAACATCAGAGGGCGCCGAGCGGGCCAAAAATGAGTGCGGCCGCTTTTGGGGGTTAAGCGCGATGAGCGTGCCGCTTTCGAGCATCTCGCTACATAAGCGCTCATACTCGGCTTGAGAGCCATCAGCCCAAACCACCTCGATGGGTTGGGTATGTTCGGCAACAGAGGCCACCCAGGCCATGAGTCGACGATGGGATAGTCCCTCGGGTGCCTTCACCTGGGCCCTCAACTGGGCCAAAGGCCGAGCCATCCAGTGCGATATCCGTCCAAGTGGCCCCCAGTCAGCACGGTGGCGAGGGCCTCCATCCTCATGCGGGCTTGTCGTCGTGCTTGGGCTTGAGCTGCGAAGATCTTGCGAGCCTGTCGGGTATGTGATCGTTGCTTTGCCAGCTGTGTGGGAGGGGCTTGACATATCGGTCCTCGCTCATGGAAGAGTCATGTGACGAAATCATGACTTTGGGGGGCCGAGTTTAGCGCTTTTCAACCCTAGGCTATGCGCGGAGCTTGACTTGGTGCTACAGTCTTTCACATGGAAATGCCTCGTAAAGAAAGCGACGCTGGTCGCCCATTTGAAGCCGTCCGCTCGCCAGCTGTTGGTCAGGCTCGCTCAGCTGCTGCTGTCGATTTGTTGGGTGATGATCGCTGGTTTCCACTTGCGGTAGCGCGCACTAAGATAACGATGCGCTGGCTTAGCAGTCTCTCGGTTTTAGGCGTTGGCTTGGCCATTTGGCTCGAGCGCAGTGCATCTTTTGGTCTAGCGGCTTTTGCCTTAGTGCTCGGCCTGGTGGGTTTGGCGCTTCATCAAAGCGTCGCTCGGGCGGGCGCCTAAGCCATACCAGCCAGTGCCGGCATGAGCGTTTTTTTTAACGCTTTAACCGTCGATCCCTGTTCGCTCGATGCCGAACTCGAAGACGCTGGCACCGTAGGGCCCGAATTAGCCTTCATCGCAAAAGAGCAAAGACTCTTGGCGCGAGCATTTTGCTGGCGCGATGCCAACAGCGACTGGCCTTTGTTGCTCGTGCAAATCCCTGGCACCGAAGCGCTTTGGACACTTCAACACCCGGTGTTTACCCCGATCATTCGACGCTGGGGCATGGCCTTAAGGGTGATTGGCATTTCACGCGAGGCCATGGCCTTCGATTTTCGTGCCTTGCTCGATGATCAAACACTAGCCCGTCTTCGTAAAGCCTTACACGATGACCCTCAACATGCCCCAGTGGACTTGATTTATCAAACGCTCGCTCGAGGCATGCTCACCCGATTGCATGATGCAGGCCAAGCGAGCAGCCATTTGCTGCGCGAGGGGTTTTTGCGTCAGCAGGGGCTGCTTTCCCAACCTAGTGACGGGCCACAACGACCCTTGTTACTCAAGGCATTGCAAGCTGCGCTTCGCAGAGGCGAACTCGATATTGGTTTTTACAGCCGGGCCATGCGCGCCTTGCGTCAACGCGAGCATCAAGTCCAAGAACGTCTGGCCTATGTGCTGGAGGGAAGCTTGTGCCCGCTGACGCTTCAAGCGAGCGCTCGCATCGACCCGAGAATTCCTTGGGGGGTCTATAACTGGCTCCATCGCGACCCTCGCCACGCCGCCGCAAGGGAACATGTACTTTCCCATCTACCATGGTTAGGACCCTGGTTGGCAGACAAGCTCTTGCTTAACCATCATTCGCGACTTCAGCAGGTCATTGATTCGGGACAAGACAGTCTTGTACTCGAACATCTCGCCGCGGTTTTTGCTATCGACCCGAATCTCTTGCGGCGATTATGGCGACACCCCATCGCCATGCCAGCCGAGCTCAACGATTGGCAGCTTCCACGTATGCTCTGTCTC
>OMIE01000130.1 GCA_900299025.1 Burkholderiaceae bacterium | reverse complement strand
GTCATCAAGGGCTCAAAATGCGCAGCTTGCAGAAGCTGCTCAAGCATCCAGTCCGCACTTGCATCCGGGCGATTGAAAAAATGCTGCATGCGTATCGTGGCCAGTACATCATAGGTTTTATATCGGTCTATATTTCTAACCGTTTCATCAATCACAAGTTTTAGCGCATCAAGAATCCGTTGTCGATAAGCCAAGGCTTGACTGACATTTGTCACAGGCGGCTTTAAATTCGGCATCACAATCGCCCTGCCAAATTGCAGCGCAGTCGCCAGGACCACACTTTTTAAGGCGTCGCCATCGCGCAAGTGCAAATGCCAGTCATCGGGCAGACCACAAACGAGCGCTTGGGCTGCTTTGGCTTTTGACAGGGTGCCTTGTTCGTCGTTCATAGGCCTTACTCGGTTGGTGCAGTGACAAGGATGGCCCGAAAATCATTGACATTCGTGCCCGTCGGTCCGGTATAAATTAAATCATTACTTGCTTGAAAAAAACCAAAAGCATCATGGGCAAGCAAATAATCCTTTGAGCGCAGACCTTGAGCCTGCGCACGGGCCAGGCTTTGCGGATCAAAACATGCCCCGGCATTATCCTCAGAGCCATCGATCCCATCGGTATCTGCTGCCAGCGCATAAACCCGTGATTGCGGCCCAAGGGCGTGCAAGAGTGCAAGTAAGAATTCACTGCAACGCCCACCTCGCGGAGGATGCGCCGCTTTGCTTTCAGCACTTAGCGCAGCAAGACTTACGGTGCATTCCCCACCGCTTAAAAAAACAATGGGAGGCTTAAAGAGCGGGTTGCGGCCACCTAAAGCCTCACGGACCATCGAAGCCATCACCAAGGCGACTTGGGAGGCTTCGCCAGTCACCGTGTCGCCGAGCATGGCCACCGCTACGCCTTGTTCACGCCAAAATGCTGCAGCGGCGGCCAAGCTTTGGCTCGGTGCGGCAATGATATGTTGGCTGACTCGTTGAAAACATGCAGCGTCAGACTTAGGCGTTTCTGGCTTCTCACCTCGAGCGCCAGCCCTCAAATGGTCTAGTACGGCAGCAGGAGCCGCAATTTGCCACTGAGCAATGATGTCAAGTGCGTCTTCAAACGTGCTCGGGTCGGGGCTGCAAGGCCCCGAGGCAATCGCCGAAGGATCATCGCCCGCAACATCGGAGATCAGGTATGCACTAAGCTGTGTACCCCCCGAGGTCGCACGACTTGCAAGCCAACCGCCTTGTATTTGCGATAAATGCTTGCGCACCACGTTCATCGCTTCAATCGGCGCCCCACTGGCAAGCATTTGCGCGGTAAGCCCGCGCAAATCGTCAAGCGAAATGCCATCGACAGGCAGACTTAGAAGTGCCGAACCACCACCCGAAATCAGGGCAATTACATGGTCATCAGGTCCGAGGCGTGATGCAAGCGCAAGCACCCTCCGGGCAGCTTCAAGACCTGCGGCATCAGGGATGGGATGAGCCGCTTCAACAACCTCAATGCGATTGCACGCAAGCGTATGCCCATATCGTGTCAAGACAAGGCCCGAGAGATTATTGAGCGAATCCTTGGGCCAGGAGGCCTCGAGCGCATGCGCCATATGGGCCGAGGCTTTGCCCGCCCCAAGAACCAGGGTTCGTCCCCTGGTTTGCTTGAACTTAAGGTTAGCAAAAGCGCGCGCGGGATCAGCAGCAAGCAGTGCGCGCTTAAAACTTTCAAGCAAAGCCTCACGTGGAGCGAACATATCAGTCAATGAAGAGAGGGCTTACATCACTAAGAGAGGGCTTGAATCACTGCCTTACCGATATCGCTTGTTTTAGCCTTCCCGCCCATATCAGGCGTACGCGGCCCATGTTCGGTGACTGTTTCAATTGCTTTTACGATGGCATCGTGGGCCAGGGGATAGCCAAGATGATCAAGCATGAGCGCAGCCGACCAGATCTGACCAATCGGATTAGCGATCGCCTTCCCAAAAATATCGGGAGCAGAGCCATGAACCGGTTCAAAAAGCGAAGGGAATAAACGCTCTGGATTGATATTGGCCGAGGGTGCAATGCCAATCGTGCCGGTACATGCAGGGCCAAGATCAGACAAGATGTCTCCAAATAGATTAGATGCAACCACCACATCGAACCAGTCGGGGTTACGCACAAAATGTGCAGTTAATATATCGATATGAAATTTTTCGACCTGAACCTGAGGGTAGGCCTTTTGCATATCGGCAACCCGCTCATCCCAGTAAGGCATAGAAATAAAAATGCCATTACTTTTTGTTGCCGAGGTTAGTTTTCGGCGTGGGCGTTTGGCTGCCAATTCAAAGGCGAATCGAAGCACACGATCAACGCCATATCGCGTAAAGATCGCTTCTTGCAACACAAACTCGCGATCGGTACCGGGAAATGCTTTGCCGCCCACTGAGGAATACTCGCCCTCGGTATTTTCACGGACCACATAAAAATCGATATCGCCAGGCTTACGATTTGCCAAAGGCGAGGGCACACCAGGCATCAGGCGGACTGGCCGCAAATTGATGTATTGATCAAACTCACGGCGAAAAAGTAACAAGGAGCCCCAAAGCGAGATATGATCAGCCACGGTATCGGGCCAACCCACAGCACCAAAAAGAATGGCATCGTGCCCTCCGATTTGAGCTTTCCAGTCCTCGGGCATCATCCGGCCGTGCTTCACGTAGTAGTCGCAACTTGCGAAATCAAAGTGATCAAGGGACAGATTGATCCCAAATTTCGTGGCGACTGCCTCAAGCACCAAAAGCGCCTCGGGCATGACTTCCTTGCCGATCCCATCGCCCGGCAACACCGCGATCCGGTGCGGGCCTTGCTTTTGGGTCTGCCTGGTCTGTGGGCTTTGTGCACCTGCATGCTCTGGGACTAATCCTTGGCCGACGCTCATCACACTGTCTCCTTAAATGGCTGCGATGGTAACCCGCCCGAGTCGCGCTCTTGCTGTTGCATGGTCCACAAGCTTGCGTAGAGGCCCCCCTGGGCAAGCAATTGCTCGTGCCGCCCCGACTCAACGATTCGACCTTGATCGAGCACCAAGATCGCATCGGCATCGATCACGGTTGAAAGACGGTGTGCGATGACTAGGGTCGTACGTCCCAACGAGGCACGGGCCAAGGCTTCTTGCACCGCTTGTTCGTTGCGCGAATCGAGTGCTGAGGTTGCTTCATCGAGTAATAAGATCGGCGGGTTTTTCAGCAGCATCCGGGCGATCGCAACCCTTTGCTTCTCACCGCCCGAGAGTTTTAAACCCCGCTCACCCACCGCTGTGTCGAGACCTTGTGGCAAAGAGTCAATGAGCGCCTGTAATTGCGCGGCCTCCAGTGCCGCCCTCAGATCCTGGTCTGAGGCTTGAGGCCTTCCATACAATAAATTATATCGAATCGATTCATTGAACAAGACGGTATCTTGCGGTACCAAACCGATCTGCGCTCGCAGGCTTTCCTGACTGAAGTTGCGAATATCCTCGCCATCGACAACTACCATGCCACTCATCGGATCGTAAAAGCGAAAGAGCAGCCGCATCACGGTGGACTTGCCAGCCCCGCTTGGACCAACAATCGCCACCCTTGAGCCAGCGGGCGCCTCAAAACTCAAACCCTTCAGAACTTGGCGCTGGCCATCGTATGAAAAGCCGACTTCACGGAATGCGATCGATAAGCCATGGCCTTCTTCGGGTCGACGCAAAATGCTTGCGTTTGGCTTATCAGCGACTGTTTGCTTTTGATCAATCAGCGCAAACATATGCTCCACATCAACGCTACCCTGCTTGAGCTCCCGATACAAAACGCCTAAAAAATTCAGTGGCATGTAAAGCTGAATCATGAAAGCATTGACCAACACCAAATCGCCCAGTGTCATCGTTCCAGCCACAACACCTTCGGTGGCTTGCCAGACCATTAAACTCACCGCCACCGCGATGATGCTGCTTTGGCCAAGATTTAATAAAGATAAGGAAGACTGCGAGCGAAGCGAAGCTTTTTGTAACTGTTGCAAAGCACGGTCATAACGTTGCGCCTCAAAAGGCTCGTTGCCAAAAATCTTAACCGTTTCAACATTAATGAGCGCATCGACTGCGTGTGCGCTAGCGCGCGAATCCTGCTCATTCATATGGCGCCGAAATGCGGTCCGCCACTCGGTGATCTTAATCGTCCAGACGGCGTAAAGTAGCACCGCTACCAGCGCAATCCAAGCAAATCCGGCCTGGTAATGCCAAACCAAATAGCCCATCACGAGGCCAATCTCGATGATGGTTGGCAACACGCTATAAACCGTATAAGAAACAAGCGTATGTAGGCCCCGCGCCCCGCGCTCTAAATCCCTTGACACAGCACCCATGCGCCGCTGCAAATGAAATGGCATTGAAAGATGCAACAAATGCGTAAAGCTTTGCAAGGAAAGCGTTCTAGCAACGCCTTCGGTAACCCTGGCAAAGACCCATTCGCGTAACTCGGTAAACAAGGTGATCGAGATCCGCAAAGCGGCATAGCCGACAAGCAAGGCAACAGGCACTACCAAAAGCATGTGCGGATCGCCTGGCTTTAAGTCCAAACCATCGACCATGGCTTTGAGCAGCATCGGCACGGCGATATTGGCCAGCTTGGCAGCGACCAAAAAGCTCAGTGCGAGCAGTATGCGGAGACGCCAAGGCGATAAATACGGCCAAAGCCGCTTGACCGTCGCCCAATGATTGGGCTTTATCGAGGCTTGTTCTGTCTTGTTTTTTGCTTCGGCGTCAACTGCCGGGGCACTTATGGACTGACTTGAAACGCGGCGCATGGCATGATCGAACTTCACGAAATCCAAAGTCTGGAGGATACCCGCTTGCCTTCCCCACAAAGTCCATTGCCCGGTATTTACCCAGACCGCATCCCCACCTTGCGCGTGGTGCCCATGCCGGCCGACTCCAATATGCATGGCGATGTCTTTGGAGGCTGGATCATGTCCCAAGTCGATATCGCGGGCGGCATCACAGCAAGCCGGCGCGCCAATGGGCGAGTTGCGACGGTAGCCGTCAATTCCTTCCTTTTCAAACAACCAGTTTATGTGGGTGATGTGGTGACTTTTTATACCGAAGTCATTCGCATCGGCAACACATCGATCACGGTTCGTGTTGAGGTTTTTGCCGAACGAGTACGCCAGCGCGGTGAAATCATCAAAGTTACCGAAGCCACGCTTAGTTTTGTGGCCATCGGAGCCGATAAAAAGCCCCGCCCAGTTCCCCCCGAGGGAGAGTAAGGACTTTTGCTGCTATGACCGAGCCTTGGGTTCATGTCGGTACACCCCTCAGATAATCCATTTACAAAAGCCATGACCGATAAACGACAAGCCCTGGTCCTATTTTCTGGCGGCCAAGACTCATCGACTTGCCTTGCATGGGCGCTCGAGCGCTACGAGCATGTTGAAACCATCGGCTTTGATTACGGCCAAAGGCATGCGGTCGAACTGCAATGTCGAGGCTTATTGCGCGATGGCATGAAACGCATCAATCCTCATTGGTCTTATAAGCTCGGACAGGACCACTTGGTTGATGCCAAGGTGATCGGTGACATCGGTCAAACCGCCATGACAAGCGAAGCAGCAATCCGCATCCACGCCAACGGTTTACCCAATACCTTTGTGCCTGGGCGCAACCTGCTCTTTCTCACCTTGGCTGCCGCCATGGCCTACCGCCGGGGACTGCAAGTGCTGGTGACTGGTGTTTGCGAAACTGACTACTCGGGATATCCGGATTGCCGAGACGATGCTATGAAGGCCCAACAGGTTGCCCTCTCGCTTGGCATGGATCGCAGCATCGTGATCGAAACTCCGCTGATGTGGATCGATAAGGCCATGACCTGGCATATGTGTCTTGCCCTGGGCGGCGAACCCTTAGTCGAACTCATTCGTGATCAAAGTCATAGCTGTTATCTGGGTGAGCGACATATCGCTCATGCCTGGGGACAGGGATGTGGTCATTGCCCAGCGTGCGAGCTACGCGCCAAAGGGTGGGAGCGTTTCGTGATGCAAGCCCCGATTAGTTTTGGCAAAAAATCACCTCGTTATTAACTCCATAGCTTAGGTAGACCACAAGGAAGCCCGCGCCCATGCCGACAAGTCATCAACAAGATCGCATTCAAAGCCGCTACGGACAAGCACATAGCGTCAAGCCGCCGTCATCAGAGGCTGCGGCCGCCCTATTTGACCATTTACTTGCCCATCGTACCGTCAGAAGCCTTCAGTCAAAAGCACTTGAAGAGGGCATGCTCGAGCAACTGATTGCTGCAGCGCAATCGGCAGCGAGCTCGTCTAATTTACAGACTTGGAGCGTTGTTGCCGTCCGGGACAGCGAGCGAAAGGCAAGGCTTGCAAGTTACGCGGGTAACCAAGCTCATATTCGTGAGTGCCCCTTACTTTTGGTCTGGCTTGCAGACTTATCAAGACTTGAACGTATTGGCGATCATATCGGTCAGGAGACCGCTGCCAATCAGTATTTGGAAATGTTTTTGATGGCATGTATTGATGCGAGCCTTGCAGCACAAAACGCTGTGCTTTGCGCCGAGGCGCTTGGCTTAGGTACGGTTTATATCGGTGCCATGCGCAACAAGCCCGAGTCGGTCATTCAAGAGCTCGGTCTGCCGCCCAAAGTATTCCCGGTTTTTGGCCTTTGTGTTGGCTACCCAAAAGCTGAGATCGAAACCGCGGTTAAACCACGTCTACCGCAATCGGTCGTATTACATCTGGAACGCTATCAACACGAGCATGAATTAGCATCGGTTCAAACATACGATCAAATCATGAGGCAGTTCCAGCGTAGCCAGGCCATGGCCGAAATCGACTGGTCCTTGCATTCAACCCAGCGCGTAGCCGATGCCCGTTCGCTTAATGGCAGGGATCGGCTTGCCGAAGCAATACGTGCTCAGGGCTTTCCGATTCGCTAACTCAACGACAGGCGATTGACCAAACCAACAAACAAGCACAGGAAGGGGCCAAGGAGCACATGACAAGTCATCAAACAACAAGTACACAAGCGGTGCAGCCGACACCGCTTTCAAAGAGCAACCACGATAGCCTCCAGGGCAAAGTGGTTTGGGTCACAGGCGCAGGCTCTGGGATTGGCGAGGCCTGCGCTCTTGCCTTTGGCCAGGCTGGCGCCAAGGTGATTCTCACCGGCAGGCGCCAACACGCGCTCGATGCCGTCGCAAAAAGTATTGAAGCTCAAGGCGGACATGCCCAAGTGATCGCTGGGGACATGATGGATCGCAAGCGCGTGATGGCGATCGCTGCAGAAATCGACTCAAGCTACAAGGCTTTGCATATTTTGGTTAATAACGCTGGCCTGAATGTGCTTGAGCGCAATTGGTCAGTATTGACCCCCGATCAGGCCAACTATGTCATTGAAGGTAATTTGTCGTCGGCCTTTTACGGCGTGATTGCGGCACTGCCCATCATGCGTCGCCAGGGCGACGGCTTGCTTATCCATACCTCGTCTTGGGCCGGTCGATTTGTGAGCAAAGTATCCGGCCCTGCGTATTCCGCTGCCAAACACGGTGTGGTTGCGATGAGCTATGCCATTAACCAAGAAGAGTTTCGTCATGGGATCCGATCAACCGTGATTTGCCCTGCCGAAGTGGCTACACCCATTCTAGACAAGCGCCCTGTCCCCGTGAGCGCCGAGGACCGCGCAAACATGTTGCAGTCCGAAGACTTAGCACGCAGTGTCTTGCATGTCGCAAGCGCACCCAAGCATGTTTGTATTAATGAGATCGTGATCAGCCCAACCTGGAATCGGAGTTACTTATGAGTTATACCATTCTCATTCCCGAAACGATTGCACCTGATGCCTTCAAAGCAGCCGAAGGAAGAAACGATATTGTTTTTGAGCGTTTTGCCCTGTCGATTGCCCAAAGTGACTTCAGGGCCAGACTTGGCAGCGTCCATGCTGCCATTCTTGGGCTCACACCGTTTGCAGACCCTGAACTCGACGCAGCACCCAAGCTCAAGGTAATCGCTCGGGTCGGTGTCGGGTACGACGCGATCGATGTAGCGGCCCTCACCCGCCGCGGCATACCGCTCATGATTACCGGCATCGCTAATTCCGTGTCGGTTGCCGAACAGGCCCTTGCCTTCATGTTTGCATTTGCAAAGCGCATTCATGATCTCAACGAACGCGTGGTCACGCATCGCTGGATGAGTCGTTTTGAAAATTTTCCGACTGATTTATTTGAAAAAACGGTTCTCATCGTGGGGTGTGGTCGTATCGGGAGCCGTATGGCTAAACGTTGTGTTGCACTTGAGATGAATACCCTGGTTTATGACCCCTTCATCCAGCAAGACATCATCCGTGGGCTAGGAGCCCAACCCGTGAGCGATCTCGATGGAGCGATAGCGCAAGCCGATTATGTTTCTATCCACTGCCCGAAGTCCCAAGCCACCTTAAATCTTTTCGATGCCAAGCGCCTTGCCTTGATGAAGCAAGGCGCCGTGTTGATCAACACAGCCAGGGGCGGTATTGTCGATGAAAAGGCACTAGCCGCAGCACTCGAGTCGGGTAAGCTCTTTGGCGCAGGTCTTGATGTTTATAACAACGAGCCGCCAGAGGCCGCCAATCCGCTATTGAACCTTCCACAGGTCATTAGCGCTCCTCATATGGCGGGCGTCACCCGGGAAGCCTGGAACCGCATGGCGTACACCGCGGTACGCAACGTCATCGAGGTACTCGACGGTAAGCCCAATCATGAGCACACCGTAAATCCGCAGGTTTATGGGGCCAAAGCCGCTTAGTCAGGATCAATATGCTTTATATACAACACAACGACTTAACTCGCTTTGTTGCAAGTATTTTTTCGCAGATTGCCTGCTCGTCAGAAGAGTCTCAGCGCATTGCCCATTATCTGGTTTCAGCCAATCTTTCCGGCCACGACAGCCACGGCGTGGTTCGTGTACCGCGCTATGTACAAATGAAACACGAAGGCGCGGTCATTGCCGACCAACAAGTTAAGGTCGTTAGCGATACACCGGTGATCGCCGTGCTCGATGGTGGCTATGGCTTTGGACAAAGCGTTGCACCACAAGCAACCCGCATTGGCATCGACAAATGCAAGCAATTTGGGCTTTCGGCGATCACGCTTCGTAACGCCGGCCATATAGGCCGGGTCGGCGACTTTGCGGAAATGGCGGCAGCCGAAGGTCTTGTATCGGTTCATTTTGTAAACGCTGCTGGCAGCATTCTAGTAGCACCTTTCGGTGGCGTTGACCGCCGTTTCTCGACGGCACCTTTTTGTGTTGGCCTACCAAGGCCTGGCAAGAGTCCTTTGATTCTTGACTTTGCCACCTCGGTTGTCGCTGAAGGCAAAGTACTTGTTGCAAGCCAGGGGGGCAAGCAAATTCCTCCCGATGCCTTGATCGGCCCAGACGGAACGATGGGCAGTAACCCCGAATTACTTTATGGCAAATACGAGGCAACCGGTCCGCGCGACCATCGCAAAGGCGAAGGTGCCATCCGAGCATTTGGCGAGCATAAAGGTTCAGGTCTTGCGGTCATGTGCGAATTACTCGGCGGCGCCTTATCGGGCACCGGTGCAACCTCGCCTGGCCGGCCCTTTGCCAACGGCATGATGTCACTCTTTATTGATCCAGCACGTATCGACCCGACGCCCTTCTTCCCAAGCGAAGTTGATCGTTACATTAGCTATTTAAAAGCTTCACGCTTAGCAGATCCCGAAGCTGAAATACTGATGCCGGGTGAAACCGAAGAGCGCTACCGCGAACAGCGCCGCCGTGAAGGCTGCCCGCTTCCAGCGGATACCTGGCAAAGTATCGTTGAATGCGCCAAGCGTGAGGGATTAAGCGAGCAGCTAATCCCGCAAACACTTAGAGAACCATACCGTTCTCATCATTAATTAGATGCATATTGGCAAGCTTCGCACTCAGGCGGATAGGAACCCCGGGTCGAACATCGACATCGGGATTTACCTTGGCGCATATCGAGGTCCCGCTCAAATTGAAGTACACCAAAGTCTCCATCCCCATGGGCTCACAAACCTCTGGCGTGATTTCAATTTGCTGGCTTGCGGGCAAACCAGCCGTATCGCTGTCGGTCAAATGTTCAGGCCGAATACCCAGCAATAAGTGCGCTTTGCCTACATGGGTTTGATAGTGCTGCGCTTGCTCCGAGGGCAGCACGATGCTTAGCCCGTCACCGAGATGAAGACCTAAGCCATCACCCTGCTTGACCAACTTAACGGGTATAAAATTCATTGCAGGCGACCCAATAAAACCTGCTACGAATTTGGTCCTCGGTCTATGGTAGAGCTCTTGCGGCGTACCCACCTGTTCGATCACACCATGATTCATCACAACCACACGATCGGCCAACGTCATCGCTTCCACTTGATCATGGGTCACGTACACCGTGGTCGTTCTAACCTTTTGATGCACCTTCTTGATCTCTGTGCGCATTTGCACTCTGAGCTTGGCATCCAGATTCGATAAGGGTTCGTCAAACAAAAAAACTGCAGGATCGCGCACAATCGCCCGCCCCATGGCAACCCGCTGCCTTTGCCCACCTGATAACTGTTTAGGCTTTCGAGCGAGCAATCCAGTGATATCGAGAATCTTTGCCGCTTCCTGAACCCGCCGGTCAATCTCAGCCTTATCGACACGCTTGAGCTTTAGCCCAAACGACATGTTCTCATACACAGACATATGGGGATAGAGTGCATAGTTCTGAAAGACCATGGCAATATTTCGGTCCTTCGGCGGTACATCGTTTACTACATGATCGCCGATGAAGACTTCACCATCCGATATATCTTCCAAGCCTGCGATCATCCGAAGTGTGGTGGTCTTTCCACATCCTGAAGGTCCCACCAGGACCATAAATTCCTTATCTTCAATTTCTAGATCGATCCCTCTTACTGCAAGGGTATCGTCGTAGTACTTGACCACCTTTTTCAGACTAACACTTGCCATTCAAGATTCTCCCACTTGCGCTTTCGAACGCGATGCTTGTTCTTATCGGATGACGTTTCGTTTAACTGCAGCAGATGCGTCGCCTGATGCTCCGCCCACAGGCTAGCCCTTGGTAGCCCCGGCCGTTAGGCCTGCGATGTAGTAGTCCATCAAAAAGGCGTAAATGATCAAAGGCGGTGCTGCGCCAAGTAGTGCTCCCGCCATGATCTGCCCCCAGTTAAAAACATCGCCTTTGATGAGTGTTGAAATGATCCCTACGGGCAAGACCAACTCTTCGGCCGATGTCGTAAATGCGAGCGGATATAAAAACTGTGCCCAGGACACTGTGAAGGCAAAAATCGTAGCTGCGATAATCCCCGGTATCGCCACCGGAATAAAGATCCGCGTGAGTGTTTGAAACCAGGTTGCACCATCAATAAGGGCCGCCTCGTCGAGTTCTTTGGGAATGCTCGAGAAGTAACCAATCATGATCCAGGTACAAAAGGGCACGGTGAGCGTTGGATAAAGAAGGATCAATACCCACCATTGATTAATCAACTCAATACCAACCGTCTCCTTGACCCAGGCAAACATTTTGAATAAGGGTATAAAAAGCAATGTCTCTGGGATCAGGTAGGTTAAAAACACACCCGTTGCAAGCGTTGCTGAGCCCCAGAATTTCATGCGTGCCAGGGCAAAAGCTGCTAAGACACTAACCAGCATGGTGATGATGACAACGATCACCGAGACCACCGCAGAGTTGCGAAAAAATCGCAAAAAAACAGAATCGGTCAAAAGACCGATATAGTTTTGTAGGGTTGGCGATTGAACAATCCAGGGACTAGTTGCTGCGGAGATCTCAGCACTTGTCTTGAGCGAAGTCACCATCATATAAATCGGTGGTGTCAGAAAAAAAATCGCAAAGACAATCAGAAAAAAATAAGACCACCACAGGGCGCGCTTGCGATCGCGCGACATACTGCCGTAGCTCAACGTGGGAAGGCTTGCGGTCGTTTCGCTCATGATGTCAGGCCTCATTGCCGCGCTTGTTGATATCGCGAAGTATCATGACTGCGGCGACACCCAGGATCGGCACCATAAACAAGGATACGGTTGCGCCAAGCGGTATATCACCTCCCTCGATACCAATTTTGAAGGCCCAGGTGGCAAACACATGCGTCGTATCGACGGGCCCCCCTGCAGTCAGTACTCGAACAATATCGAAGTTGGCAAATGTCACGATCAAGGAAAACAAGACCGTGATCGAAATAATATTTCTCATCATCGGCAAGGTGATATACCAAATCCGCTGCCACCAGTTCGCGCCATCGATACTAGCCGCTTCAAAGAGCTGGTCGGGAACTGACTTTAAGGCAGCCAGATACATGATCATAAAAAAAGGCGCACCGATCCAAATATTGACAAGAATGACCGAAAACCTTGCCCAGTCTGTTTCTCCTGTCCAGGGAATCGCCGCAACGCCAAATTTCGCCAGAAGCCAGTTAAAGGCGCTATATGAAGGATCAAATAACCATAACCATGCAAGCGTGCTCATAGCCGGTGGTATCACCCAGGGCACGAGTAACATACCACGCCATTTGCGCTGTCCCTTGCTCGGAATATTGTGAACGAAATGGGCAACAACAAAGCCAATAAAGGCTTTAAAAATAACTGCGGTGACAGCGAAAATGACGGACTGCTTAACCACCATCCAGAAGGTCTCGCGACCGAACAAAAACTCAAAATTGCCAAAGCCTACAAATCGCTCCATGCTCTTGTTGAGCGTCGATAGGTGAATTGCATAGCCCGCAGGATAGACGACCAAAAGCGTGATAATCAGAATCAACGGCAAGGCCATCAAAAAGGCAATCGTCGACTTGCGCTGAAACAGGCGCTCCAAATTCATGGCTGGGCGCGGACGCGGGCTTTGGCTGTTAACAGACACTTGTACCCCCAGAATGGCGTTGTGAGCTGATCCGGGCAAGATCAAATGGCCTGCCCGGTTTCTTGCCAGCTAACGATCGATTAGCAATTAAGTGCGCATAAAGCCTTCGAGCTCGCTGGCTGCCCAACCGATGGTTTTATCCATAGCCTCACCCTTAAAGTGACGTACGGCCATTTTGGTCATCAGACCCTGGGTATAAATCTGTACCGCAATTTTCGGAGGCGCAGGCGATGCGGCGATCGAAAGGGTCTGGTGATTATGCGGGTTGGGATAGTGGTACAAAGTCCCCACGGGTGGCCCAGCTTCAGCCCAAGTTTTGAACGTTGTAAGATTTGCAAACGAGGGTATATCGTATCCGGCGCTTGCGATCACCATCTTTTCGGCGGCTTGCCGAGTTGATAAATACCTAAGCAAACTCTTTGCTGCGGACTTGTTTTTACCAAAATTCCAAATGCCCCAGAAATAGGGCAAAAAGGGTGCAAAGCGGCCTTTGGGTCCTGACGGAAACCCGTGGGTCCACAATTGCTCGGCAATTTGTGGTGCATCACGTTTGGCCACCGCCCAAGCACTCGGTGGATTCATGATCAATGAACCCTTGCCAGAGACCAGCCACTTATTATTCGAAGCATCGTCCCAGGCCGGCACATCCGCAGGCAAAAAGGCCATCAAGCGCTTGAGATAATCAAGGCATTGGCGAACACTGTCAGACTTCACCGTGATGTTGCCCTTGCCATCCACAAGCGTAGCGCCGAAGGCCTGGAAAAAAGCTCCCGCTGAATCCACCGAATCTGAGGTTTGGCCATAGCCGATACCAAATGGCACGCCAGCCTTGTGGCAAGCCTCGGCAGCCTTTAAGAAGCTCTCCATGTTCCAGCCATCGGCCTTCGGCGGGCCGCCAGGCGCATACATCGCTTTAATATCAATACCGGCATGCTGTTTGAGCAAATCGGCGCGTGAGCATGGCCCTTTGATCTGGCTGCCTGCGGTTGCAGGCACAACCACCCAACGGCCTCCGACCTTACCAAGGTATTCAACCGTCCCGTTGACTGCGCCATGCTCTTTGATAAGGTCGCCCATGATGTCGTCGACCGGCTCAAGCAGCTTGGCTTGATCGGCTGGCTGCCAAGTGGGAAAGGCCAAAATATCATGGCCCGATTTGGCCTGCGCTTCAGCGGCAATCGTTAGGAGATTCTTGTTACCTTGCGAGGTTATGTAGTCAATTTTTATATCCACTTTTTCTTTCGCGGCCCACTCCTTCGCAAGATCGGTAGTGGCCTGGTTGGCCCCTGGAACCCAATGATCCCAAAAGCCAATCGACAGCGAGCCAGCAGCTCGCGAGGTGTGAACATAGGGCGCAGCGACTGCGACTGCTGAAACCTGTGCAGACCGCTGAATAAAGCGGCGCCGATCTTGATGCTTCTCAGACATGGAGTGCCTCCTAGTGGGTGAAAACAACCAACAACTCCGGGCCAAGACCATGACACCCCTAAACCGGAGCGCCCAAGCCAACCACCGATAGATCTATTTTTTTGTATTTGATATAGATGCTTACCGCATGGCTTATTCCACGCTAAGCCGCTTCGATGCGCTTGTCAATAGTTTTTAGGCAATGCTGCACTGCGTTATAAATAAACATTCACGACAGACGATCAGCGTGAATTCCATAATTTCAAATTTCGAATTTAAAGCTATCTATGACCATGATGTATTGGGGCTCATAATGAGGCATCCAATAGCAACCCCTGGGAGAACTTCATGCGCGAAAACAAAGTCAAAACCTTGTGGCAAGAAGGCAAGGCGGTGATCAATGGCTGGTTAGGTATTCCAAGTTCGATCGCAGCCGAGAATATGGCTCAGGCCTGCTGGGACGCCTTGACCTGCGACTTACAGCACGGTTTGGTGGACTACAGCACGGCGGTGCCGATGTTACAAGCCATTAGCACCTCACAGGCAACGCCGCTTGCGCGCGTACCATGGAATGAACCCGGGATCATTATGAAAATGCTCGACGCCGGGGCCTACGGCATCATCTGTCCGATGATCAACTCCAGGGCTGAGTGTGAAGCGCTTGTGGGCGCGGTACGTTATGCACCTGAGGGCTATCGCAGCTTTGGCCCCACGCGCGCACTTTGGTATGCCGGTGCCGACTATGCAAAAGAGGCCAACAAGCATATTTTGGCCATCGCGATGATCGAAACCAAGCTGGCGCTTCAAAATCTTGATGAGATTTTATCGACACCAGGTCTTGATGGCATTTATATCGGACCATCAGACCTCGGTTTGTCATTAGGCGGTATTCCAAAGCTTGATCAGACCGATCCGCCTATTGTGGATGCGATCAAGACCATTCTAAAGGCTGCTAAAAAGCACGGCGTTCATCCCGGCATTCACTGCGGCACGACCGAATACGCAAAGCAAGCGATCGCGTGGGGTTTTGATTTGGTCACCATCGCTGCAGACAACGCACTGCTTAATCTTGCTGCCAAGGCGGCAGTAGCCGATATGCGGGGGAGCCCACTTACGCCAGGTTCATCCGGACCTTATTAATCGATGCAAACATCG